>NZ_JBNYXW010000018.1:0-143605 GCF_051380875.1 Janthinobacterium woesei | reverse complement strand
TGGTTAGCCTTCTGAATGACGAACGGCCCGATCGAAAATTCGACCGGGCCGTTAAGGCAAAACCACAGCGCTATGCTACTCGCGTTCTACGAAAACCTGCTTAAGTGAACGGCATTACCCCGTTGCAGGGGCTTTTTGGGCGGTGCGCGGTATGAAAACCGTCGCGGCCGATACACCCCCTGGCATGCCAGGGAGCAAAAATTCAAGTGAAGCAGGCCGGTAGGCCGGATTTTGTTACGGCGCCTTCCCTTGCAGGTCCGCGCTATGACAGTCATTCCTCTAGGCGCCAGATTACTCGGGCGCTCAAGCTTTCTACCCGCACGCTCCGCGAGCAGCATCATCGCGTGCCTATTTGAAATTGCACCAGGTGGAGGTTACCGCGTTTCACCGTAACTTAATACGCTCGTCTCTGTGGCCCTATTCCTCGCCTTATACTCCCCCGGTATACAAGTACACCGGGTCGGCTTTCAGCGGACGGCCGTTAACCGTCACCCCGCTCTATGGAGTCCGGACCTTCCTCCCGCCAGCGCATTGCTGCGCCAGCCAGCGACTGTCTGGCCTGCTTCACCCACCATTGTACCGCGCCGCAGCATGTTTCTGCAAAAGCGCGCCACTACCGTCCGCGGGATTGTGTAATTCGGTGTCGCCATTTCAAAAGCCGGGTCAAATCGGCTCACATAGAATGGCGCAAGCTGCGCATATATCCGGCGCACCTGCACCGCTTGCCCGATTTTGCTACCCAACTAGAATATAAAGAGCCGAACATGACGCAACAATCCCGTACCGGCGGCCAGATCCTGGTCGATGCCCTGCAGATCCACGGTGTCGAGACCGCCTTTGGCGTGCCTGGCGAAAGCTACCTCGATGTGCTCGACGCCCTGCACGATTCGGGCATCCGCTTCATCATCAACCGCCAGGAAGGCGGCGCCGCCTTCATGGCCGAAGCCTACGGCAAGCTAACCGGCAAGCCTGGCATCTGTTTCGTCACGCGCGGACCTGGCGCCACCAACGCCTCGATCGGCGTGCACACGGCCTACCAGGATTCGACGCCGATGATCCTGTTCATCGGCCAGGTGGGCAATGATTTTGTCGACCGCGAAGCGTTCCAGGAAATCGACTACCGCCGCATGTATGGCCAGATGGCCAAGTGGGTGGCGCAGATCGACCGCGCCGAACGCATCCCCGAATACCTGGCGCGTGCCTTCCAGGTAGCCACCAGCGGGCGTCCCGGCCCCGTCGTGCTGGCCTTGCCGGAAGATATGCTCATCTCGCTGGCAACGGTCGCCGATACGCGCGCCTACCAGAGCGTGCAAGCCGCACCGTCCGGGCCGCAACTGCAGCAGCTGCGCGCCATGCTGGCTGCCGCGAAGCAGCCGCTGGTATTGCTCGGCGGCACCACCTGGACGCCGCAAGCGTGCGCCGACTTGCAGCGCTTTGCTGAAATGAACCACTTGCCCGTCGCCTGCGCCTTCCGCTTCCAGGATTTGCTCGACAATGCCCACCCGAACTACATCGGCGATGTCGGCATCGGCATCAACCCGAAACTGGCCGCGCGCGTAAAAGATGCCGACCTGGTGATCGCCATCGGCCCACGCCTGGGCGAAATGACCACCGGCGGCTACACCCTGTTCGATGCGCCCGTGCCGCGCCAGCGCCTGGTGCACATCCACACGGATGCCGAGGAACTGGGTAGCGTCTACCAGGCTGAACTGATGATCAACAGCGGCATGCCGCAAGCCTGCGCCATGCTGGCCGCCATGGCGCCCGTCGATGCGTCTGCCTGGCAACACACGCCGGCCGCCGCCAGGGAGGAACTGGCCGCCTACCAGCAGCAGCCCCCCATCTTCCAGGATGGCCAGGCACCGCTGGACCTGTGGCAAGTAACGCAAGAGATCATGGCGCAAGTACCCTTTGATACCATCGTCACGAATGGCGCCGGCAACTACGCCTCCTGGGCGCACCGCTTCTACCGCTATGGCGGCATGCGCACCCAGCTGGCGCCGACCAACGGCGCCATGGGTTATGGCGTGCCATCCGGCGTGGCGGCGAAGATCGTGCACCCCGAGCGCACCGTGATCACCTTTGCCGGCGATGGCGAATACATGATGAATGGCCAGGAACTGGCAACGGCCGTGCAATACCAGGCGGGCGTGGTCATCATCGTCTTCAATAACCAGATGTTTGGCACCATCCGCATGCACCAGGAGCGCGATTACCCGGGCCGCGTCTCTGGCACCACCCTGCACAACCCGGATTTTGCGGCACTGGCGCAAGCCTATGGCGCGCATGGCGAAGTGGTGAATACGACGCAAGAGTTCGCTCCCGCCCTGCAGCGCGCGCTGGCGCACACCAGGGCGCATAACTTGCCAGCGCTGATTGAACTGCGCTATGACGGCAACCTGATCACGCCGAACGCCACGCTGGCCACCATCCGCGCGACGGCGGAAAAGGGCAAAGCGGCTAAATAAGCCCTTTTCAAGGCTGAAAATGGCAAAGGCCCGGTCGATACCGGGCCTTTGCCATATATAAGCGACAAAAATTCAGGCGGCGGGCAGCGGCGCGCTCTCTTCGGCTGGCGCTACTTCGGCTGGCGCTTCCGGCATCGGCGGGCATGGCGTGCAATTTTTCAAGGGACGGCCGAAATCGCGCACGCGGCTCAATTTCATCGGCATGCGCACGTTGCCGCCGCAGTAATCGCCTTCCAAGGTCAGGGTTTGCCCATCCCTGGAAAACTTGCCGACGATGGTGCGCTCTTCGCTGTCCGCGCCGGCGATGGTGAAATCGAAGGCGCCGGTGGCGGCGTCCAGGTTGACGTCGTTCGCCACGATAGGCCAGCTCAGGGCGCCAGCCGTGAATTCATAGATGACCGAATCGGCTTCGGCAAAGCGGTGCAGGGTAACGCGCTGGCCGCCGATCTCGCCGCTGTCCTTCTGCAGGCACAGGTCGGAGTAGACAGCCACGCCATAGCGCTCCAGGCCGGCAGGCTTCTTGCCCTTGGCGGCAATGGCGGCGCCGGTGGTACTTGCCAGCAACAGCGCGGCCAGCATGGCGGCCAGGCGCGGCGATTTCAATGAATACATGGCATTCCTTTACTTTAGTAACGGCAACATTATAACCGGCGCTGCACATGCAAAAACGCGCCGCCAGGACTAGCCTGGAGACGCGTTTTCTTGCTTGCCAGCATCCCCGAAGGGATGCCTGCAGCGGTACTAAGCTTCGCTTGCGCGAATATTAGAACGAGTGACGAACACCAACGTTGAACGCTTGGTCGCCCGAACCAACGTTGCCGTTGTTGCCAACGGTGTAACCAGCGTTGTTTTTGTTCGAGATTTTGGCGTACGAAGCGTAGGTGCTGGTGCGCTTCGACAGAGCGTAGGAGTAACCCACTGCGAATTGCGACGCGTCAGCGTTGAAGCTGGTTTTGTCGTTGGTACGGATGTACGAAGCCATCATCGTGCCAGCTGGACCGACTGGTACGGTTGCGCCGACCAGGATGTTGTTGCTGTCGGTGCTAGCAGCAGCCGTGGTGTAGTTGAAGACACTGTTGCCGAGACCAGCGTTGTTACGCACGGCGCTGTTGTTGCCTTTGTTCACGCCATATGCGACGTAAGCTTTAGCTACTGCGAAATCGTAGTTAGCTGCAGCCAACCAGTTGCTGCCGCTACCTTGTTCTGCAACGACGGTGCCGCTACGGACGTCGTTAGCGGTGTTGTTGTAGGCCAGGCGTGCATTCAGAGGACCGTTGGCGTAACCAACCGACGCGCCGATTTTACGGCCGATCTTGCTCGACAGTGCATCTTCGGAACCGGTGCTGTAAGCGATATCGCCGTCAAAACCGTTGAAGTTCGGCGAAGCGTACATCACGGTGTTGCTGGTGCGGGTGTTCGCTGGGAACAAGTTCTTAGCGGAACCAGCGTAGCCAACTGCGAATGGGTCAGCAACTTTCGACAGGGTGTTGTACCAAGGCGTGTATTGACGACCCAGGGTCAGGGTACCGGTGGTTTTGCTGCTCAGGCCAACGTAGGCTTGACGGTTGAACAGGCTACCTGCAACGTCTTGTTGACCGTTGTCAACGCTGAAGCCCGATTCCAGAAGGAACAGTGCCGACAGGCCGCTGCCCAGATCTTCGGTGCCTTTGAAGCCGATACGGGAAGCCGAAGCAATGCCGCTGTCGACTTTGTTGACGGTGCCGTCTTTGCCGCCGCGCTCGCTGACGAAACCAGCGTCAACGGTACCGTAGATGACGACGCTCGATTGAGCTTGGGCTACGCCAGTGGCTGCTGCCAGGACTGCCAGGGTGATCAGAGTTTTTTTCATTGCTATTTCCTTTAATTTTTGAAGCAAAAAGTAATACAGCCTATGCATCTCGAGCTGCGCTCTAGCAGAGCGCTTTTTATGAGTGAGGGCAAGGTCTCCACCTGCCACATTGCTGTTCCGGTCAGGGGAACATTCATATCGGTATCGGCACGCTATTGCACCGATAAGCTTGAAGGCTGCATAACGACCGTCTTTCGTGCGCCGGTTCGGTGCTCAAAAGGCACCGGAAGCGGCACTATAACGACCGTTTCACATTCCATCAAGTTCCGACAAGTTACTTCCGGTACCAGGCCGAGGGCTTTTTCAGGCATCCCGAGCATCGCCAACCGTACTACGCGACAGAGCCAATGCCCCTTGCCAACCAATGCATTGGCCTGATTGACCATTCCATCATAGCGCATGGCTTGTTGGCACCCGTTGTATTAGTGCAACAGTATCAGGCGCATGATTAAAACGTCAACATGCTTTAGCCATCATTTGCCGTCCACGATTTACGCGACAAAGCGCACAATTTGTAAGCTGATAATGGATAAACGGGGAGAAGCATACACGGCCTCGCCAATGTTTGCTGCGCAGCGCCCAAAAACGGGGAATACTGCGCGCTATTTTGGTGCATTGCCGCATTATTCAGGGGCGTAGGCGACAATTTCGACGTCATCTGAAATGACGAAAAAATAGGCAGAGTGACAATGGAATTACTGACTTTCCGGTAATTTAAATTGCTCACATATACATGTTTTGCATGTCTGCCGATTCCGGCGATGGGTGTCAAAGTGAAAACGATGAGGACGACTATTGCTTGCAAATTGCGCATCAGTTGAAACAATTTCTTACAATGTTGCCTTCTCAATATTTACATATATTTGTGCCATAAAAGCGACACATTGATCAGAGTCAAGTTTTTTTCTGATCAATTTCGCAGTATTTACTTTTTCTTTTGCCAATTTTTTGCTTAAAAGCATCAAAAACTTGCGCTAGTGACGGCTTGCACGCTTGAGCAAGCGCATGAAACCGCCCAGCAAGGGCAGTTTTTCATACAATTCCTCGGCCGCATCCCAGTAATCGCGGTGCCATACCACCCGTCCCTGCGCATCGAAGCGTACATGCGTGGCGCCACGAATACATTGTTCACCCGCTACCAGGCGTTTCATGCGGAAGCGAAATTCCCAAGCCAGGAATGCTTGCGTTCCCTGCCCCATGCTGTCGAGCACGATAAAACGGGGCGCATCGACTTGCACGAACATGTGCGCGAAGATGGCCTGGATGGCGGCATGGCCAACCACTTCATTGAACGGGTCCTTGAATGGGCGTCGGGCGCATGCGCGATTCTCCCTGTGCCGGCTATCGCTATATATATATTGTAGGCGCGCATATTGTAGGCGCGCGCCACAGCGGCGGCGGCGCCAGCAGTACGGCGCAGATCAACGCCAGCTCCAGGCTGCTGCGCAGCGCATAAAACGGCGCTACCTATAAATAGATGGGCAGCTCCAGCATGGCCAGCGGCACTCCGAACAGGCCATGGCGGAACAAGGCGGGCAAGTTCAGCGTCAGGCAGTTGCCCTGCAAATGCTGCAGGCACCGTAGAACTGCGACAACTGCGGCGATCTCCGTCGATAGCCGCGCAATGTTGCCAATCGAACAGTAAAACATGAAGCGCCGGGCACGCTCTGGTAGAATAGCTGGCATCAACAGTGTCCGGCGCCGCCGGGCCTAAGGTCAGCACCCGCCACCACACATCCATGTTTAGTTTCTTCAAGAAAAAACCCGTCGCCCCTGAAGCCGTGCCTGTCAGTGTCGAAGTTGCCCCCCCTCCCGCCGCCATCACGCCGCCTGCCGCACCGTCCGCTACGCCCCTGAGCGGCGCGCCAGCCGAACTCGTACCCGTGATCGTGGCCGCCGAACCCGAGAAAAAATCGTGGATGATGCGCCTGAAGGCGGGCCTGTCGAAAACCTCGAATACTTTATCCGTGCTGTTCGTCGGCGCGAAGATCGACGACGACCTGTACGAAGAGCTGGAAGCGGCGCTGCTGATGTCCGACGCCGGCATCGACGCCACCGACTACCTGCTCACGGAATTGAAGAAAAAGGTCAAGGAAGACAAGCTACTCGATGCCGCTGCCGTCAAGGCCGCCCTGAAAGTGCTGCTGATCGACCTGCTCTCGCCGCTGGAAAAACGCTACGAGCTGGGCCGCCACAAGCCGCTGGTGATGATGATTTCCGGCGTGAATGGCGCCGGCAAGACCACCACCATCGGCAAGCTGGCCAAGCACATGCAGTCGAATCACCAGTCCGTCTTGCTCGCTGCGGGCGACACCTTCCGCGCCGCCGCGCGCGAGCAGCTGATGGTGTGGGGCGAGCGCAACAACGTGACCGTGATTTCGCAGGAATCGGGCGACCCGGCCGCCGTGGCTTACGACGCGGTGCAATCGGCCAAGGCGCGCGGTATCGACGTGGTGATGGTCGACACGGCCGGCCGCCTGCCGACGCAGCTGCACCTGATGGAAGAATTGAAGAAAATCAAGCGCGTGATCGGCAAGGGCATGGATGGCGCGCCGCATGAAACCTTGCTCGTCATCGACGGCAACACGGGCCAGAACGCCTTGTCGCAAGTAAAAGCTTTTGACGATGCCCTGCAGCTGAGCGGCCTGGTGATCACCAAACTGGACGGCACCGCCAAGGGCGGCGTGCTGGCGGCAATCGCCCGCGTGCGCCCGGTGCCCGTGTATTTCATCGGCATCGGTGAAAAAATTGAAGACTTGCAGCCTTTCGTGGCTGCCGAATTTGTCGAAGCGCTGCTCGGATAAGCCTACATGATTGAATTTCAGCACGTCAGCAAGCAATACGCCTCCGACGCAGTGGCACTCAGCGACATTTCGCTCAATATTGCCAAAGGCGAGCTGGTTTTTTTGGCGGGGCCGTCCGGCGCCGGCAAGTCCACCCTGCTGAAGATGATTGCCGCCATGGAACGCCCTTCTTCGGGCAAGCTGATCGTCAATGGCCAGGACATGGCCAAGATCAAGCCGGCCGGCGTGCCCTTTCTGCGCCGCAACATGGGCCTGATCTTCCAGCAGCAAAAACTGCTCAACGACCGCTCCATCCTGGCCAATGTCATGCTGCCGCTGCTGGTGGTGGGCGCCCACAAGGTGGCCGCCGAGCAACGCGCACGCGCCGCGCTCGATAAAGTCGGCCTGCTCGACCGCGCCATGGCGCGTCCGCTGTCGCTGTCGGGCGGGGAGCAGCAGCGCGTCTCCATCGCGCGCGCCATCGTCAACCGGCCGCAAATCATCCTGGCCGACGAACCGACGGCCAACCTGGACCGCGCCAGCGCCAACAAGGTGCTCGACGCCCTGAAAGCGTTTCACTCCGTGGGCGTGACTTGCCTCATTTCCAGCCATGACGAACAAATGCTCGACGCCGCCGCCCGCGTGATCCACCTGGAAAACGGCCAGCTGGTGGCCATCGACAAGGCCACGCAGGCACCCGTCTTCGCCGCGCCCGACCCGGACTTTTCGCCGACGCCGGGCCAGGATGATGCAGAAGGGGAACGCACATGAGAGGCTGGTTCCGCCAACACCGCTTCGCGCTGGGTTCGGCGCTGATTCATCTGCGCAAGTCGCCGGGCGGCTTCTTGCTGAACGTGTTCGTCGTCGCCATCGCCCTGTCGCTGCCGTTTGCCGGCTTGACCATGCTCGACAATGTGCGCCCCATGTCCGAGCAGATGTCGGTCGATCCGGAAATCAGCATTTTCCTGAAAATCGATACGCCGCGCGAGCAAGCCGTGGCCCTGGCCGGCGAGATGCGCAAGATCGTGCGCGACCAGAAGGCCAAGATCGTCTTCATCCCGCGCGAACAGGCGCTCGATACGCTGAAAAACAAGAGCGGCCTGGCCGACGTGCTGAGCACCCTGGGTGACAATCCCTTGCCCGACAGCTATGTGCTGAAACTGGATGCTTTCCATAGCGCCAGCGAAGCGCAAGATGTCGATGCAGTGGCCGAACAGTTGCGCCACCTGCCCGGCGTGGAATCGGCGCAAGTCGATTCGGCCTGGGTCAAGCGCCTGGCGGCCTTGCTGGGCGTGCTGCGCCTGGTGCTGTTACTGCTGGCCATTACCTTGGGCGTGGCCGTGATTGCCGTGGTCTTCAATACCATCCGTTTGCAAGTGATGCAGCAGCGCGATGAAATCAGCATCTCGAAATTGATCGGTGCGACGGACACCTTCATCCACCGCCCCTTCTATTACACGGGCGCCCTGCTGGGCCTGTGCGCGGGTGCGCTGGCGCTCGGTGGCGTGGCGCTGGCCTTGCAACCGCTGAACACGGCAATTGCCGAGTTTGCCCGCCTGTACGCGTCCGAATTCCAGCTAGTGCCGCTGGCCCCGCTGCCGATGGCCGGCTTGCTGGCCCTCAGCGCCGGCCTGGGCCTGATCGGCGCCTTCCTCTGCGTGCAGCGCCACCTGGCGCGCCTGAACTGAACTTTCCCATGGCGGCGCCGCTGGTGCCGCCGTGCGTCATCTCTTCCCTTGTTGCTTACTATTCGCCCATGCTGTGGTTATCTTGATATTTAGCAAGTATTCTTAAGGCTCGCTTCAGCTTGCCCCCGTAGACTATGCCTGTTGTCGTAGAGAAGGCACGTGCAGCCCTTTCGCGCAGAGCCAGACAGGCGCACACTATAACGGCCATGCGCCCTGGCGGCGCGTTCTAGATAAAGCATCAAGTATTACATTGCCATAGTATTTAGGCTATCAGAGCGATTAAATGTGCCGATTGGCACTCTAAAGCAGAGAGTGCTAATATAGGGACATCCCAAGCAGAAACACCATGAGTACCCGATGTAGATGGTGCCGCGAGCTGCAAAGTGCAAGACCGAATACGCAAGACAATCTACGCAAGTACAAGCATAAAACTGGGCCATGTCGTGTGACGTGGCCCACTGGAACACAGCAAGACTATGAGGGAGAAAACATGACTATGATGTCCGCACCGTCCGCATTGGTTCCGACCAAAAATAACGCGCTGGGCCTCGGCTTCACTGGCAATCTGGGCAATATCGACGCCTACATCTCAGCCGTGAACCGCCTGCCCATGTTGACCCACGCCGAAGAAATTTCGCTGGCGACACGCCTGCGCGAAAAGAATGACCTGGCCGCCGCGCAAGAGCTGGTGCTGTCGCACCTGCGCCTGGTGGTCTCGATTGCCCGCGGCTATCTGGGCTATGGCTTGCCGCACGCCGACTTGATTCAAGAAGGCAATATCGGCTTGATGAAAGCTGTGAAACGTTTCGATCCGGACCAGGGCGTGCGCCTGGTGTCGTACGCCATGCACTGGGTGAAAGCCGAGATGCATGAGTACATCCTGAAAAACTGGCGCCTGGTCAAAGTGGCGACGACGAAGGCGCAGCGCAAGCTGTTCTTCAACCTGCGCAGCCACAAGACGGGCCTGGACGCGATGACGCCGAAGCAAATCGATGCGCTGGCCAAGCTGCTCGATGTGAAGCGCGAAGAAGTGATCGAGATGGAAACGCGCCTGAGCGGCCGCGACATCGCCCTGGAATCGCCGACCGACGATGAAGACGACAGGTTTTCGCCGATCGCCTACCTGTCGTCGGAGCAAAGCGAACCGACCAAGGTGCTCGAAGCGCAACAGGTAACGCGTTTGCAATCGGTGGGCCTGGAAACCGCCCTGGGCAAGCTGGACGCCCGTTCGCGCCGCATCATCGAAGCACGCTGGCTGGCCAACGACGACGGTTCCGGCGCCACCCTGCACGCACTGGCAGAAGAGTTTGGCGTCTCGGCCGAACGCATCCGCCAGGTCGAAGTGGCGGCGTTGAAAAAAATGAAGGGCGCCCTGGCGGCCTTCGTGTAAGAAAAAAGTGAAGCCGTAGTAAAAAGGCGCCGCAAGGCGCCTTTTAGTTTTGTACTTTGATGATTGTGAACTTTAACAATGTTGAACAGATAAACATTGTCGGACGTTAAGCTGCAGCCAGACCCTTGGTGATCAGCTCAGCGACCAATTCATTCAGATCCGCATCGCGTTCCTTGGCCAGACTCTGCAATTGCAAGACCAGATCGCTGTTCAGCTTGACGGCGAATGGCACCAGGCCCAGCGCCTGATCGCGCTTGCGCTGCTCGCGGCGGTCGACGACCACCGCTTCCTTACCGAATGCACCGGCGCCGGGAACATTCATCTTTCCCATCAGTTTCTTGGCATCGCTTTTCGCCAGGGCAGTTTTTTTCATGGTTGTTTCCTGATTTTCAAAACAGCCATTTTACGCAGTAATCGGTGCGCCGCGTGGCCGGCGCATCAATTCATCCGCAGCACGCCAATGGCGCGCCGGGAAAAATATCATTTTGATACCATCATTTCATCTCACGCGTGGACGCCACGCCGAGGACGCTCCATCTGAAAGGAAAAGCATGCATTACCTATCTCACTCGTATCGTCGCTTCTTGTTAGCCTTGCTCATCGCCTGCCTGGCCGTGCTAGCCGGCTGCGGCGCAGCGGCCAGCGCCGGCGACGCGGAAAACACGCCGCGCAGCCTCACCCACGTACTCTCGCCGGGCCAGCAAGTGGCCATCACGGCCACCGACACCTTGAAACTGGAACGCGTCAACGACAGCCGCTGCCGCAAAGGCGCCGTCTGCGTGTGGAAAGGTTACGTCAGCTACAGTTTCAGCCTGCTCAACAAGGCGGGCGCGACTGATATCGTGCTGTCCGATTCCATGCCCGGCGGCGCCAGTTCCGTCAGCGTCAACCACCTGACCTTTACCCTGCTCGACGTCGACCCGGCCACGCCGCCGGCCCTGCATGCGGTCGAGCCCAGCTACCGGGTCAAGGTCAAGATCACGCAAGGCGCGCTGCCTCGCTAAGCACCATGGCGCCGTTGGCTGTCGGATGGCGCCTGTTGCCTTTCGGCCATGCCGTAATCGCGCACCACCGTGGCGATGCGCAAGCGGTAATCGTCAAACACGCCGTGCCGGCCCACCGACTGCGCCGCGCGGTGTGCCTCGAGCTGCCGCCACTGCGCCAGCGCCGCTTCATCGCGGAAAAACGATAGCGACAACAGCTTGCCCGGTTCGCTCAGACTGCCGAAGCGCTCGATGGAAATGAAGCCATCGACTTCATCGAGCAAGGGCCGCAACGCGGCCGCCAGGTCGAGGTATTCCTGGCGGCCATGCTCGCTGGGCCAGACTTCAAAAATCACGGCGATCATGACCTTGCTCCCTGGCTAAAAATGGGAATGCGCGCATTCAGCGACGGCCGATACGTCCATGCCAGCGGCAAACCTTCCAGCCCATCGGCCCACGCCTGCATGCAGGCTGCGGCGATGGCGTGCGCGATGGACTGGCCCGGACATCCATGACGCCCATGACCAAAGCCCGGTGTCGCCAGCATGGGGGAACCGGGCCGCTGCAGCACGTCAGGCTCTGCATGCGCACCCGCATCGTGACAGGCGCTGGCCAGCACGACGACGATCATCTGTCCGGCGGCCACCCGCACGCCGTCAATGTCCACGTCTTCCGCCGTGTAGCGGCGCGTGTTGTGGATCGCTGGATCGTGCCGGCTGACCTCGCGCAGGATGGCTGGCCACGACTGTGGCGCGGCGCGCATTTGCGCGTGCAATGCCGGCTGCGTGCGCAGGGCCACGATGGCATTGCCGAGCATGCCGGCCGTCGCTTCGCACGTCTGCGACAGCAAACCCACCAGGTTGGCCAGCAAGCTGCCCGCGGCATGCCAGCCCGGCGCTTCCGCCTCTGTCACGATAGCGGCCAGCAAGCTGCCGGGCAACGCATCCACCTCGCGCAGCAAGCGGCTAAAACCTTGCAGCAAGGCGTCGGCCGCTTCCTGCGCGCCGGCCAGCTGGGCGACATTGCTCAGCGGCGACAGGCAGGCAACGAAATCGCGCGTCCGGGCCGCCAGCGCCGGCCATTGTGCTGGCGCAAAGCCCAGCAAGTCCGCCATGGCAAACAGGGGGAGCTGGAACAGTGCGTCGTTCAATTGCGCGGCGCTGGCGGGCACGTGATCGCTGGCCATCTGCAATGTCTGCGCTTGCAGGCGCGCCAGGTCCACCTGGCCCAGCGCCTGCGCCAGCACCTGTTTCGGCACGGCATGCCGTTCGCCGTCATTCATGCGCACCAGTTCCATAAAAATTGCACCGCACGGCGTGCCCGCCAGAGTATCCGGCACAGGCTGGCTGACCGGGCGCACGCGGCAATCCGGATGTTCCAGCACGGCGCGCACGCCGGCCATACCCGTCGCCAGCCAGCAATCGAGCTGCGCATCAAAACGCAGCGGCGGACCTTCCGCCAGGCGGCGATAGTAAGCATAAGGCGCCGCGTGGGTGACGGCGGCGAGCGGGTGGGCGGGATCGGCGAGGGGCATGCGGCTTCCATTGCAGTGATGAAGGGAGGCGAGTATGCTGGCCCTTCCACCACAACACTTCGCCCAAGAACGAATCATGGATGACAGCCATCAACATCGCACGGCCGATATGGGACTGGCACAACTGGCCGGCGCCATCGCCGAACCGGCCCGCGCGCGCATGCTGTGCAGCCTGCTCGATGGCCACGCGCGCACGGCCACTGAATTGGCGGCGCTGGCCGACGTGGGCGCCTCGACGGCCAGCGCGCATTTGTCCCGCCTGCGCGAGGACGGCTTGCTGACTATGCTTGCGCAAGGCAAGCACCGCTATTTCCGCCTGGCCAGCGCCGAGGTGGGCCAGGCGCTCGAAGCACTGCTGGTGGTGGCCGGCGTAACCCGGCAGCCGTTCTCTCCCACCACGCCGGACCGCCTGCGCCACGCCCGCACCTGCTACGACCACATGGCCGGCACGGTGGCCGTCGCCTTGCACGACCAGTTGCATGCGCAAGGCTGGCTGCTGGACGATGGCGACGATTACCAGCTGTCGGCAGCGGGAGCGGCTGGCATGGCAGCCTTGGGCATCGATGTGCCGCAATTGCAGCGCCAGCGCCGCCGCTTTGCCTGTGCCTGCCTGGACTGGAGTGAACGGCGCGCCCACCTGGGCGGCGCGCTAGGCGCGGCCATCCTGCAGCTGGCCTTGCGCCAGCGCTGGGCCGAACGCGAGCTCGACAGCCGCGCCCTGTGCATCACGCCCGCTGGCGAACGGCGCCTGCTGGCCGCATTCGGCGGCCGCTGAACGGTACTGCCAGGCGGCACGCAGCATGGACGCTCCTACAGGTGCCAAGGTTTTGTATCTCTGAAGCAACCAAAGAGAAAAACCATGGGCGTGATGCTGCGCCATTAAGAACCTGGGGTCCGGGTATCGGTATCAGGCTATCATCTCGCAAGCTATTTATTTTTTCGGGATGCATGATGATTGCCTTCGAAGGTTTATCCAAACAATACGGCAGCTTCGAGGCCGTCAAACCGCTCACCTTGCAGGTGGGCAAAGGCGAAGTCTTCGGCTTCCTGGGGCCAAATGGCGCTGGCAAGACCACCACCATCCGCATGCTGATGGGCATCCTGGTCCCCAGCAGCGGCTGCGTGCTGATCGATGGCCTCGATTGCCACCGCGACGGCGCCGCCGTCAAGCGCAAGGTCGGCTATCTGCCCGACAACCCCATCTTTTACGATTATTTGCGGGGCCGCGAAATCCTGCAATTCGTTGCCGAAATGCATGGCTATTCGCGCGCGGAAGCGGCCGCCCGCACGACGCGGCTGTTGACGCAGTTCGGCCTGGACGAGGCCAGCGAAGATTTCGCCGTGAATTACTCTCTGGGCATGAAGAAAAAGCTGGGCCTGGCCTGCGCGCTGATCCACGAGCCGGCCGTGCTGATTTTAGATGAGCCGATCAACGGCCTCGACCCGCGCGCCTCGCGCGACGTGCAGGAACGCTTGCTGCGCATCGCCGCAGCCGGCACCACCATTTTTGTCTCTACGCATTTGCTCGACATGGCGCAAAAGCTGTGCAGCCGGGTCGCCATCATCCACCGGGGCGCCCTGGTGGCGACGGGCAGCCTGGACGATATCCGCCAGCAACTGTCCAGCGACGGCAGCCTGGAAGACATCTTCCTGCAACTCACTGACGAAACGGCCGCCGCGTGACGCCGGCGCCGCCCACCTCCTGGCGCGCCGTCTGGCTGCTGACCCGCTTGCGCCTGCAGCGCCTCGTCAACGTCAGCGGCAGGGGGCTGGCGTTCAAGCGCAGCAGCAAGAGCCGCCCCGCCACACCGGGCAAGAAACGGGGACGCTGGCTGCTGGGCGCACTGCTGCTTGCGCCCATGCTATTTTCCTTCGGCAATATCGCCCGCCATAGCCTGTTGAACATGCATTGCCTGCTCGACCAGGTAGCTGCCTGCCAGGCGCAAGGCAGCATGCAGACGGAAAGCCAGTTGCTCGATCCCGTCATCGCCCAGCTGATGGCCAGCCCCTTCAGCGCGGCGCTGGTCGGCGGCCTGGCCCTGCAGCTGGCGCTGCTGTGGCTGGTCAGCGTCTTGCTGCCGCTGGGCATGGGCGAATTATCCAAGCCCGATTGGGACCTGGAATGGCTGGTGACGTTGCCGGTCGAAAAAGGCACCCTGCTGTGGGCCCGCGTGCTCGAACGCACGCTCGTCAATCCGGCCGGCCTGATCGCCTTGTGGCCCAGCACCACCATGATCGCCTGGTATTCCGGCCAGGGCTGGCTAGCGCCCTTGTCTGGGCTGGCGGCCAGCCTGGTCTTGCTGGCCCTGGCCGCCATGCTGCGCACCCTGGTCGACACGGGCTTGCGCCTGTCGCTCAGTGCCGCCCAGCTGGGCAACCTGCAGGCGCTGCTGTCGGTGGCAAGCCTGTTTCCCATGTACATGGGCATGTCCTTCGGCATGGGCACGGGCGGCTTTGCCTATGGCTGGGCAGCAGCCATGCCCACCTGGAGCAGCTGGACGCCGCCTGGCCTGCTGGTGCGCCTGCTCAATACCGATAGCGTGATGGCCGCCTTGCTGCCAGCGGCCCTGCTGCTGGCGCAAGTGCTGTTGTTGATGCTTCTGGGCATGGCCATTCTGCGGCGCCAGCTGCGCTGCGGCGTGGTGGGCGCGGGCCAGCGCGAAGCCAGCCGCAAGAGCGCGCCTGCGGCCTCGCCTGCCAGCGCGCGCCGCTGGCACATCGGCACGGTGATCCAGCGCCGCGAACTGACCTTGCTTTTGCGCGATCGCAATTTTCTGGTGCAAACCTTGCTGATGCCGCTGCTGATCCTCGGCGGCCAGGCCCTGTTTACGGGCCAGGCGCGCGACGTGCACGCACTGCTGGCCAGTCCCGCCCTGCTGGCGGCGACGGGCTTTTTCCTCGGCACCTATGTGCTGATGATGTCGGCCTTCCAGACCTTGAACAAGGAGGGCGGCGCGCTGTGGCTGCTGTACACGTTTCCCGTCTCCGTCGAGCAGGCGCTGCGGCAAAAGGCCCAGCTGTGGGCCGTGCTGGCCCTGCTCTACCCGGTAGTCCTGTTTGGCGCGGCGCTGGCCTGGCTGCCCGCATGGCAGTGGCAGACGGCGGGCCTGATGCTGCTGGCCCTGGCCGGCATTCCCCTGTACTCGATGATCGCCGTGGCGCTGGGCGTGTTTGCCAGCGATCCGCTGGCCACCGAGACGACGGCAAAAATGCGCCCCACCTATATGTACCTGTATCTGCTGTTGACCAGCCTGTACATTGCCGCCCTGGCCGCCGGCAGCCTGGCACAGCAGCTGGTGTTCGTCGTGCTGACAGCGGCGCTGGCCGTGGCCCTGTGGCAAAAGGCGCGCGATCAAGTACCCTACTTGCTCGATCCGGCCGCCTCGCCGCCGGCCAGGGTCTCGGCGTCGGATGGCCTGATCGCCGCCATGCTGTTTTTTATCCTGCAAACCCTGGCCTTGATCCTGCTCAAAGGCCAGCTGGCTGCGCCGCTGGCGCAAGTGGCCGTCGCCTTTGGCAGTGCCGGCGCGCTCACGTATGGGCTGGTGCGCCTGGTCTACTGGCGCAGCAAGACGGCCGGCGTGCCGCGCATCGGCCACGGCAGCCACGCGTGGCGCTGGGGTGCAGCGGGCGCTGCCGTGGCGGCCCTCTTCGGCATCGGCTACACGGCCCTGCTGCCACTGCCAGCAGCGTCGCCATTGATCGGCATCAAGGGGAACGGGCTGTGGCTGCTGGGCTTGACGGTGCTGGCCGCACCCCTGTGCGAGGAATTCATCTTCCGCGGCTTGCTCCAGGGTGGCTTGCGCCGTTCGCTGCCCGCCTGGCCAGCGATCGCCATCGCCGCCGCCCTGTTTGCCATCGTGCACCCGCCCGCTTCCATGCTGCCCGTCTTCGTGCTGGGCCTGTGCGCGGGGCTTGCGTATGCGCGCAGCGGCGCGCTGCTGGCGCCCATGCTGGTACACGCCGGCTATAACGCGGCAGTGCTGGCTTGCCAAATCGCCATTCAATCATGAAGAAATATGGCCATCCCGCCGGTATTTCACAAAAAAGCCCGCACGATTGCTCGTGCGGGCTTTAGCGCAAGGATTCCTGGCGCCCGGCGAATGTAGATCAACCGACCTTAGATCAACCGGCTACGCCTGCGCATGTAGCTGCGGCTTAACGCACCCTCCAGTTCCTGCTCCGTTTTATGCTGGTTCACCGTGTACAGGGCCCACAGGGCCGCCGGCACCCAGCCGATCACAGTGCACTGCATGATCAAGGCGGCGGCACCGGCCAGCGGGCGCGCCAGCATGAAAAACGTGAGACATGGAAATAGCACGGCTATCAGCAATCGCATCACGACATACTCTCCTAAATATAGAGCAGCGGACAAGGACCGGTATCCGGTCCGTCCCCCGCCCACTGCATACTGCTCCTTATAGATGCACGGAAATCTGCGGCATCAAGTCGTCAAAGGTACGACCGTTGCCGTTTTCGCCGATGGCGTGCATCTTCCATTCGCCGTTATGGCGGTACAGCTTGGCCATGATCTGCGCCGTGTGGGTACCTTGCACAGACAGGTTGAAACGCGCCACTTCCTGGTTATTGCTGGCATTCAAGATGCGGCAATAGGCGTTTTCCACCTGCGAGAAGTTCTGGCCCGTGAAGCTGTTGACGGTGAAGACCAGGCTTTTCACGTTCGCTGGCACTTTCGACAGATCAACTTCGATCTGTTCGTCGTCGCCATCGCCCGCGCCCGTGCGGTTGTCGCCCGTGTGGACAATGCTGCCATCCTTGCTTTTCAGCTGGCGGAACCAGACGATGTCGGACGTGCTATTGTTTTCATCGAACATCACGCACGATGCATCCAGGTCGACGGCTTCGGTTTTCGAACCGAAACCCAGGAAACCCTTGGTCTTGGCCGCATCCCAGCCCAGACCCATGGTGATACGGGTCAGGGTGGTACCAGCTTCTTTGTCCAGAGAAATCTTCTGGCCTTTGCTCAAATTGACAGACATACGCATTGCTCCTGTTTGGTTAGTTGCATCAAAACGTGTTACGCCGGCTTGCTTTGCGTCCAGGCGAGGAAGGCCGCGCGGTTGCGCGAGCACACGAGGATTTTTCCCGTGCCTGAAAACTTCAGCACCATGCCCTCGCCGCTGGTCTGGCTATTGATCAGGTTGCCCAGAAAGCCGCCGCTGCTGCCGGTCGTGATGGAAATTTCGTATTGCAGGCGGTTGTCCCAGCACACGACGTGGGCGTTATCGATCACCACGTCCTTGCCAGGCGTCACTTCCAGTGTCGACATCGCGCCAAAACCGGACACCGCCAATTGGCCGCTGCCTGCCGTCTCGGTGATAAAAAAACCACCGCTCTGGGCAAACAGCGCATTGCCCAGGCTCTGCGTGCGCACCTTCAATTCCACGCCAGCACTGGCCGCCACGAAGGCGCCGTCGCTGATCATGTATTGCTGGACGCCAACCTCGAGTATCCGCATCGCGCCGGGCAAGGTGGGCGACAGCAAGCAGTCGCCGTCGCCACGCAGTGCCTCGATATGCTGCTGAAAGAACGATTCGCCGTTGGCAAAGGTGCGCATCAGCGCCGCACCAATGCCGCCAGTCATCTTACCTTTCAGTTCAAGATTGGTTTCCATCATCACCATCGCATTCGATTCGCAATAAATCTTCTCACCCTTGGCAAGCGACACATGCAGGAACGGGTCGACATCCCCGGTGACATTAAAAACTGGCATCTGACTATTCCTTCCTCAACGATGATGGTGATGGCGGCGGTCCGCCTCGCGCACCGCCCTTGCTATTGACAACTTAGACGCCGACGCCGAACGACGCAGCCAAAGGACCTAAACCGCCCTTGTAGCCCTGGCCGATGGCCTTGAATTTCCAATCGGCGCCATTGCGGTAGATTTCGCCGAAGACCATGGCCGTTTCGGACGAGCCGTCTTCCGACAGATCGAAGCGGGCGATTTCCGTGTTGCCATTGGCATTGACGCAGCGCACGTAAGCCTTCGATACCATACCAAAGTTTTGCTTGCGCGCTTCGGCATCGTGGATCGTCACGCAAACGGCGATCTTGTCGATCTCGGCTGGCACCGTGGCCAAATCGACGATGACGGTTTCATCGTCGCCATCGCCGGCGCCGGTGGTGTTGTCGCCCGAGTGGGTGACGGAACCGTCGCTCGATTTCAGGTTGTTGTAGAAAATCATGTCGACGTCGGCGCGTACCTTGCCGTCGGCTTTCAACAGGAAGATGGAACCGTCGATGTCGAACGCGGCGCCATCGGTGGCGCGGGCATCCCAGCCCAGGCCGATGATCATCTTTGAAATGCCAGGGGCTTCTTTGCTCAGGTTGACGTTGCCGCCTTTTTGCAGACTGATTGCCATGATGTATTTCTCCTATGTGAAATAAAAGTCCAGCGCGTATAACTACCAAATAACTACTGTGGTCACCTGGCGCCCTCCACCGGCCCGACTCCCCGGGCCGGCAGCGGCGCTTGCTGCATCACGCTGGCAAACGGGTGTGAACGTTTGCCGCGCATTTTTTACACTGCCTTGGCTGCTGTTTCCAGCTCGGGCTGCTTGTCGTCATCGCCTTCCAGCAAGGCCATCCTGCGCTTGTAGCGGATCGACGACCATAGCGAGGCGAGAATGAAGGCCACCCCAATCAGACCCGTGAAGAGCTCGGGAACGTGGAACTTCATGCTGACCAACATGATCACGGCCAGGATACCGATCGCATAGTGCGCACCGTGTTCCAGATAAACGAACTCATCCAACGTACCCTTGCGTACCAGGAACACCGTCATCGACCGCACGAACATCGCGCCAATGGCCAGGCCCAGCATGATGATCACGACATCCTTGGTGATGGCAAACGCGCCGATCACGCCGTCGAACGAGAACGATGCATCGAGCACTTCCAGGTACAGGAAGCCGCCAATACCGCCGCGCTTGACGATGTCGCCCATGTTGCCGTCGCCATTATTGCCTTCCAGCAAGCCACTCACCACATCGACGCCCACGTAGGTCAGGATACCCCACAGGCCGGCCGTCAGCACCACCAGTTTCTGGCCTTCTTCGATCATCGAGAGGCTGGCCATCAGGGTGCCCAGCGCGATCATCACGGAAATCGAGGAGATCTTGCCCAGCGCGCCCAGTTTTTCTTCAATCCGGCCCAGCCAGTGCGTTTCCTTCTCCGAGTCCAGCAGGAAGTTCAGGAACACCAGCAGCAGGAAAATACCGCCGAAGGCCGCCACTTCTGCGTGGTGGTTGGTCAGGTGCATCGAATACTGTTCCGGATTGCTCAGCGCCAGATTCCATACTTCCAGCAGTCCCAGGTCAGCCGCTTGTGCCACGATGACCAGCGGGAACACCAGGCGCATGCCGAAGACGGCGATGATGATACCCACGCCCAGGAACAGGCCTTGCCAGAACTTGTCCCAGTTCTTCAGCACCGAGGCGTTGACCACCGCGTTGTCAAAGGACAGCGATACTTCCATCACGCCCAGGATCACTGCAATACCCAGCGCTGCAAACATCGTTTGCACGCCACCATGCGTATAGCCCCACCAGGCCGAGATGCCCAGGCAGATAAATGTCACTAGAAATGACACTCTGAAATGCTTCATCGATAGTTCCCTTTATCTACATTCAATGGAACGTAGTATAGGGTCGGGCGACACATTTAAAAATAGAAGATAATGGAAGTATTACTTCGTAAAAACAGAAGATTGGAAGCTGCGATGAAAACCACTGGCTTCAATTACCGCCATTTGTACTTCTTTTGGGTCGTCGCCAGGGAAGGCGGCGTGACACGCGCGGCCGAACGCCTGGGACTGGCCGTGCAAACCATCAGCACCCAGCTGGCCCTGCTGGAAAAGGAACTGGGGAAATCCTTGCTGCAGCCGCAGGGACGGCGGCTGGTGCCGACCGAGGCGGGCCGCTTGGCGCTCGGCTATGCCGACCAGATCTTTCTCCTGGGCGAGCAGATGCAGGACGCGCTGGCCGATGCCGACGCGGAAAAGATGCGCCTGACGGTGGGCATTTCCGATTCCCTGCCAAAACTGATGGCCTACCGCATGCTCGACGCCACGCGCAGCCTGGACAAGCCCATCAAGCTGGTATGCCTGGAAGATGAATTCGAATCCCTGCTAGCCGACCTGGCCCTGCACAAGCTGGACCTGGTCTTGACGGACCGCGCCGTGCCGGCCGGCGCCAGCCTGCGCGTGTCCAGCCACCTGTGGGGCGAGAGCGCCATGAAGCTGTTCGGCGTGCCCGCGCTGGCCGAAAAATATCGCGAGGATTTCCCCCGGCGCCTGAGCGGCGCGCCCTTTCTATTGCCTGCGCGCAATAATGCCTTGCGTGGCCGCATCGACGAGTGGATGGTGCAGCAAGGCGTGCGCCCCGACGTGGTGGGCGAATTCGAGGACAACGCCATGCTCAACGCCTTCGGCCGCAAGGGACTGGGCCTGTTCTTCGCATCGGCCAGCCTGGCCGCCGATATCGAGGAGCAATTCGGCGCCGTGCTGGTCGGCGACGCCTCGTCCTTGCGCGAGCAGTTCTATGTCATCTCGAACGAACGCAAGATCATGCACCCGGCGCTGGATGTGATCCTGGGAGCCATCCATGCCAGGCCAAAGATTCAGAAGGAAAGCTGATAAATTCATTCGAAAATAACGTTTGAACAATCAATCAAAAACGATTGTAATAATGCCTGAGACAAACACGCACTTGCCGCCCGACGGCAAGGCGCGATAACCATAAAAAACAGGAGCGGCACCATGTCCACGGCAGGCAAGACGATCGATATTCCCGATCTCATCAATAACAACAAGATCGGCACCTTCCAGGTCGGCATGCTGATCCTGTGCGGGCTGTGCGTCATCATGGATGGCTTCGACGTGCAGGCGATGGGCTATGTGGCGCCCGCCATCATTGCCGACTGGCATGTCAGCAAGGCCAACCTGGGCCCCGTCTTCGGCGCCGGCTTGCTGGGCATGCTGGTCGGTTCATTGGTGTTCAGCATCACGGCCGACAAGTTCGGCCGCCGCCCCGTGCTGATCGGCTCGACCATCTTCTTTTCCCTGTGCATGCTGGTCACGCCGCTGGCGACAAACATCGAGCAATTGCAGCTGATACGCTTCATCACCGGGCTGGGCCTGGGCGCCGTGATGCCGAACGCCATGGCGCTGGCCGGCGAATACAGCCCGCTGCGCAAAAAAGTCACCCTGATGATGCTGGTGTCGTGCGGTTTTACCTTGGGCGCCGTGCTGGGCGGCTTGCTGTCGGCCGCGCTGATTCCTGCGTTTGGCTGGCAATCCGTGTTTTACGTGGGCGGCGTGGTGCCGCTCGTCATCGGCGTGCTGATGTTCTTCCTGCTGCCCGAATCGATGCAGTTCCTGGTGCTGAAGCAACGCAAGCTCGACAAGGTGGCGCAGTGGCTGAAACGCATCGACCCCACCGTCAGCATCACGGCCGAGACGCAATACGTGGTGCATGAGAAGGCACACAAGGGCGCGCCCGTGCTGCAATTGTTTACGGACGGCCGCGCCAAGATGACGATCTTGTTGTGGGTCATCAACTTCATGAACTTGTTGAATTTATATTTCCTGTCGAACTGGCTGCCGACGATTGCCAAGGAAGCGGGCTTGTCCACGGCCAACGCCGTACTGGCCGGCACGGCCCTGCAAGTGGGCGGCACCATCGGCACCCTGGTCATGGGCCAGCTGATCGACCGCTCCAGCTTCCGCCGCATCCTGCTGCCATGCTTCCTGGTCGCCGCCGTCGCGATTGCCCTGATCGGCCGCCCGGACGTGTCGCTGGCCTTCCTCTTCATTACCATCTTCATTGCCGGCTTCTGCGTGGTGGGCGGCCAGCCTGCCGTGAACGCCCTGGCGGCCAGCTACTATCCGACCACCCTGCGCTCGACGGGCATCGGCTGGAGCCTGGGGATCGGACGCATCGGCTCCATCATCGGCCCCGTGCTCGGTGGCGAGCTGATCCGTTTAAACTGGCCCAACAGCACGATTTTCCTCGTCGTCGCCATCCCCGCCATCGTCTCGGCCGCCATGGTCTTTTGCATGCGCGGCGGGCCGCAAACGGCTGCCAAAGGCTGACAAGCGTTGACAAAGCACCGCGCGCACCCGCCGGCAACGGGAGCGCGCGCGGCAAAATTAGGCTATGCCGCCCTTCGTCGTTTAAGATGACGTTTTTACAGCCCATCTTATTGCGCCCCCATGCACAATGTCTTGCTAGTCCTGCTCGCCCTCTTCCTGGTCGCGCTGAACGGTTTTTTTGTTGCCGCCGAGTTTGGCATCGTCACATTGCGCCGCACGCGTATCCGCGCCATCGCCAAGACACAGGGACTGCGGGGCCGCATCCTGGCCAAGGTACACGGCCAGCTGGACGCCTACCTGTCGGCCTGCCAGCTGGGCATCACGCTGGCCTCGCTGGGCTTGGGCTGGGTCGGTGAACCAGCCTTTGCCGGCCTGCTCGAACCCGTGTTCGGCGCCATCGGCGTCACCTCGCAAGAGCTGATCCACGGCGTCTCGTTCGTCGTCGCCTTCAGCGTGATTTCCTTCCTGCACATCGTCGTGGGCGAACTGGCGCCCAAATCGATGGCGATCCGCAACCCGGTAGCCGTCGGCCTGTGGAGCGCGATTCCCCTGTATGGTTTCTATTGGGCCATGTACCCGGCCATTTACCTGCTCAACGCCAGCGCCAACTGGGTGCTGCGCATGGCGGGCCTGTCCGGCAAGGGCGGCCACGATGCCCACTATTCTTCCGATGAACTCAAGCTGATCCTGCGCACCAGCCAGCCCGGCGAGAAATTCACGCGCGACGAACGCAACATCCTGGCGCAATCGCTTGATTTTGAACAAATGACAGTGTCGGACCTGATGCGCCCGATCAATGAAGTCATCGCTTTGCACGCCTCGAACACCCTGGAAGAAAACCTCGACACGGTGCTGCGCAACCGTTTCAGCCGCTACCCGTATTTCGACATGAACGAAGACGACGTATTGGGCGTGGTGCATCTGAAAGACCTGTTTTTCGCCCAGCAGGCGGGCAAACCGATCACCTCGCTAACGCCCTTCTTGCGTCCAGTGGACATCATTTCCGCGCGCACGCCGGCGCTGGAACTGTTCCGGCGCTTTCGCGACGGCGCGCCCCATTTCGCCCTGATCGGCGAAAAGGGCAAGCGCCCGCTGGGTTTCATTACGCTGGATAACTTGCTCGGCGCCATGGTCGGTGAAATCCGCGATGAATTCCGCCGCAATGAAAACGACTGGCTCAAGCAAAGCGACGGCACCCTGATCGGCAAGGCCAGCCTGCCCATCTTCTCGCTCGAACGCATCCTCGGTATCGATATCGAAAACGAGGAGCTGGGCCTGGACGACGTGGAATCGGTGGGCGGCTTGATCATGGTCAAGCTGGGCGACATTCCCAAGCAAGGCCAGCGCATCACCTTTGTCGACTTCGATATCGTCGTCAAGAAGATGAATGGCCCGCGCATCGTGCTCCTCAAGGTGATCCCGAAGCAGGAACGCGACCTCGATGCCGATTTGAGGGATTAATCTTTCTTGCGCGACAGCGTATCCTTGCCCTGTGGCACGGTGGTCTCGCCCACCGTCCACGTCTGCAGCAGGCTGTACAGCACCGCCAGCAGGGTCGGGCCAATGAAAATGCCGACGAAGCCGAACGCCAGCACGCCGCCCAGCACGCCAAGCAGCACCAGCAGGAAGGGCAGGCTGCTGCCACGGCTGATCAGCATGGGTTTCACCACATTGTCCACGCCGCTGATCAGCAAGCCCCCCCACACCAGCATGAAGATGCCCCAGCCCGTCTGGCCGTCATTGAATAGCCAGATGGCGGCGCCGCCCCAGATCAAGGGCGGCCCGACCGGTATCAGCGAAAAGATGAAGGTGGCCACGCCCAGCAGGGCCACGGCCGGCACGCCGGCGATCAAGAAGCCCACCACCGCCACCAGCGCCTGCGCCAGCGCCGTGCCCAGCAAGCCGTACATGACGCCGCGCACGGTGCGGCTGACAGTCAGCGCCACGCCCGGCGCGCTGTCGCCAATGATGCGCTTGGCGCCCGTCATCAGCACACGGCTCAATTGCTGGCCATCGCGGTAGAGGAAGAAGCTGACGAACACGGCCAGGCTGGTCTGCGCCAGGCCCGTGCCCAGCACGATGCCGCCCGAGGCGAGGAAATGGCGCGCCGGTTCCAGCATGGTCTTGCCCAAATTCAATAGTTCTTCGCGGTCATCGAGCAGGCGCTGCACATAGCCGGCGATGGTTTCACCCACCACGGGAATGCTGGCCAGCCAGGCCGGCGGATGCAGGCTGCCCGACTCCAGCGCGGCGCGCAATTGTTCGTAGATGCGCGACACATTGTCGGCCAGGTTATAGGTGACGAGGGCCAGCGGCAAGACGATGACCAGCACCAGGGAGAGGGTCATGATGGCGGCCGCCCAGTTGCGGCGGCCTTTCAGACGTTCCAGCAGGAGGATATACAGGGGCCAGCTGGAAATACCCACGCAGGCGGCAAACAGCATGGCGGCCAGGAAAGGCCGCAAGACGAAAAAGCAGCCGATCAACAGGAAGATGATGGCCGCAAGGCGGGCGTAGGGCTCAAAACGTTTGTCCATGTACCGCTAATCCTGAGGATGGCGCCCTCTGGGCGCGACCGGATCAGGATAGCAGAAGTTTAAGATCGTGCGCGATTGCGGCCGGCTTTTCACCGTGGCGCACGAACAGGCGGATCTTGCCGTCGCGGTCAAACACATAGGTGCCGGCCGTGTGGTCGACCGTGTAGCTGCTGTCCGTCTCGCCCTCGACCTTGGCGTAATACACCTTGAATTCCTTGGCCACCCTGGCCGTGGCCGCCGCGTCGCCATACAGGCCGACGAAGCGCTTGTCGAAGGCTGGCACATATTCGGCCAGCAGCGCTTGCGTGTCGCGCGCGGGATCGACGGTGACGAACAGCACTTGCACCTGCTCCGCCTGCGGGCCCATTGCCTGCATCACCTGCGCCATGTCGGCCATGGTGGTGGGGCACACGTCCGGGCATTGCGTGTAGCCGAAGAACATCAGCACCAGCTTGCCCTTGTAGTCGGCCAAGGTGCGCGCATGGCCCGTGTGGTCGGTCAGGGCGAACTCGCGCGCATAGCCCAGGCCCGTCACATCGGTGTTCTTGAATTCCAGCTTGGGCGCGGCCGGCTTGCCGCAGCCGGCCAGCACGGCGACCAATGCGGTGGCCAACAACAGGCTAAGGTATTTTTTCATAATCCCAGTGGAATGTAATGGTCGACCAGCAGGGCCGCAAACAGCAGCGCCAGGTAGATGATGGAATACGTAAACGCCTTGCGCGCGATCAAGTCCGTGTAGTGGCGGTACATCTTCCACGAGTAATACAGGAAGCCGGCGTTCAGCAGCATGGCCGAGCCCAGGTAAATCAGGCCGCTCATGCGCACGGCGAATGGCAGCAAGGTGGTGGCGGCCAGCGCGATCGAATACAGCCAGACGTGGAATTGTGTGAATTTCATGCCATGCGTGACGGGCAGCATGGGCAAGCCCGAGCGCGCGTAATCGTCGCGGCGGTACATGGCCAGCGCCCAGAAGTGCGGCGGCGTCCAGACGAAAATGATCAAGACCAGCAGCCAGGCCTGCATCGGCACGTCGTTGGCGACGGCGGCCCAGCCCAAGGCGGGCGGCATGGCGCCGGACAGGCCGCCGATGACGATATTTTGCGGCGTGGCCGGTTTCAGCACCATGGTATAGATCAAGGCATAGCCGACAAAGGTGACAAAGGTCAGCCACATGGTCAAGGGATTGACCAGGTTGTAAAGTATAGCCATGCCCAGGCTGCCGATCACCAGCGCAAACACCACCGTTTGCTTGACGCTGATGTCGCCCATGGCCATCGGGCGGCGCGCCGTGCGGGCCATGCGCGCATCGATTTCCCGCTCGGCCAGGCAGTTGACGGCAAACGCGGCACCTGCCAGCAGCCAGATGCCGATGGTGCCGAATACCACCGCATGCCAGTCCGGCAACTCATCGCTGGCCAGGAACATGCCGATGACGGCGCAAAAAACAGCCAGCTGCGTCACGCGCGGCTTGGTCAGCGCCCAATACTGGGCGATGCGAGGAGTAGGTTTACGGCTGATGGTCTGAGTAGTCATTTATGGGATACGGGAAGTACTGCCTGGTGCCGGGGGCACTGTCGCGGAGGCGGAGGCGGGTGTCCGCGCAACATCGAGTTGGAATTTAGCCTTGTAGTTTAACATGGTCAGCAACAACACGAGCAGCGCCGCCCCGCCGTTATGCAGCACGGCAATCGACAGCGGCCAGCTCAGGTAGATCGTCGCCAGGCCCGTGGCCGCCTGCAAGGCCAGCACCACGGCAATCGCCCGCGCCGTACCGCGCAAGGATGGCAGACTCCACGCGCGCCACACCGTGTAGCCGATGCCAGCCAGCACGATGAAGGCGAAGTTGCGGTGCACCCAGTGGATCGCTGTCAGCGCGGAAAACGGCAAGTAGTGGCCGGCGGCCGTCTTGCCCAGCTCGCGCCACAGATGAAAACCGTGCTCGAAATCCATGTCAGGAATGACCTTGCCGCCGCACAGGGGGAAATCCGTGCAGGCCAGGGTGGCGTAGTTAGTGCTCACCCAGCCGCCCAGCGCGATCTGCACGGTCAGCAGCACGAGCGACAGGATAGCCAGCGCGCGCACGGGGCGCAGCACGGAGGCGTCCGCATCGGCGCGCCGCAACGGCGCTACGGCATTGTCCTGGCGCCCGCCCAGCCACGTCAGCATGGCCAGCAGACCCATTCCCAGCAGCAAGTGGATGGTGACGATCACCGGTTGCAGCTTCAACGTGACCGTCCAGGCGCCAAACGCGCCCTGCAGGCAGACGAACAGGAACAGCGCCGTCGGCAGCGCCGGCGCGAATTCTTCGCGGCGGTTTTTAAGCCACTGGCGCCAGGCCTGCACCATCATCGCCACGATCAGCACGCCGATGGCCATGGCCAGGTAGCGGTGCGTCATTTCGATCCAGGCTTTCACCACCGTCACGGGGCCCGTCGGCATCAGGGTTTCGGCAGCCACGATGTGCTCGTGCGCAAGGAAAGGATTGGCAGAACCATAACATCCTGGCCAGTCAGGACAGCCCAGGCCGGAATCGGACAAGCGCGTAAAGCCGCCAAACATGATCAGGTCGACCGTCAGGAAGACGGCGATCCATACCAGTTTGCGGTATTTGTTGGCGTCCGCAGACACCCACACCATGGCCAAGGGCAGCAGCGCCACCAGCAGACCCGTCAAGCCCAGCTGGGCCAGCGCGGAAAGATGCATCGTCGGCATGCGTTCCCCTTAACCGATCGCCGAAGCTTTGAGCAGCTTGGCGATGTCTTTCTTGACCTTGCCCGGGTCCGCGTCTTTCGGGAAGCGCATCATCAGATTGCCCAGCGGATCGATCAGATACAGGTGTTCCTCGGCCTTGCCGCCCTGCTCCACGGGCAGCCACGCCTTCAGAGCGTCGCCATTCACGCGCAGCATGCTGGTGCCGTCGAACTCGCGGATCACCAGGGTATCGAGCGGCTGCGCATCCGTCACCAGCCAGACGCGCTCGATGCGCTCGCGTTCCTTGCCTTGCATCAAGCGCAATTGCTGCATTTCGAACAAGTGTTTCTTGCAGGCTTGCTGGCAATCGGACGGTCCCGTTTGCAGCATGATCCACTTGCCCTTGAATTGCGCCAGCGGCGCCGCCTTGCCGTCCAGTTCCGTCACCTGCAGCTGCGCCTCGGGAATCGGGTGCAGGCGGGGGTCGATCAGGGCGCCATAATTGTTGCGGCCAGTGGGTTTGATGATGTAATACGTGAAATACGAGGCGATGATGGGGAATGCGCACACGGCCACCACGGCCAACAGTTTCCACCGTCCCGTGTTTTGCGCCTGCTTGCCAGTGCTGTCTTGCGTTGCTTCAGGGTTGTTTGTTTGCACGTCGAAATCCTGTAAAGACAAAAAATAAAAAAGCCATCAGTGCCAGTGCGTACCACTGGAAAGCATAGCCGCGGTGCTTGTCGGCGCCCAGGTCTGGCGCCGGCCAGTCGCGTACGGGAAGCGCGCTGGTCGCTGGCGCCGCCGCTTGGCCAACGTCAACTGTTTGTTCGAAGATCAAGGGCTGCAAGGCCAGGCCGCTGGCGTGCGCCAGCTGGGCGATATCGGCATTTTGCACGATAGCCTGCGGCGCCAGGGGCAGGGCCGTGCCAAGTTCCATCACATGGCCCGCGTTCAGGCGCGCGATGCCGGCGATGGTAACGCTGCCGCTGGGCGTGCTGTAAGCGGGGATGCGCGTGCGCTCGACATTGTTGCGCGGCAACCAGCCTTGGGCCACCAGTACGTGCATGCGGGAACCGTCGATCTGGAATGGCGTGAGCACATGGAAGCCGGCCTGGCCCTTGTACGGGCGGTTGTCCAGGTACACCGTCCAGGCGGGCACGAAATGGCCCGTGACCGTGACGCGGCGAAACTCGATGGCTTGCGCGTCGGCCGCCAGCAAGGGCGCAGCCGTCAGCACCAGGGGCGCGGCCAAGTTGCCCGCTTCCAGCCGGGCGGCGCGGGCGACTTTCTCGTTGGCACGGCGCTGCTGCCATTGCGCCAAGGAAATACCCAGCGCCACCAGTAGCAGCATTACAACAAGTGGTATCCATCTGAAATGGAAGCGGATACGCATTACAATGAAACCTCCTCAAGCCTGGCGCTACCATCCATGAAAATCATCGTTGCCATTGCCTTTATCCTGATCCTGGGCAGCCTGGGCTCGGCCCTGTTCTTCCTGATGCGCGACAAGGGCAAGAGCAACCGCACCGTGCAAGCCCTGGCCCTGCGCGTGGGGCTATCAATTACCCTGTTCCTGCTGATCCTGCTGGCGCACAAGCTGGGCTATATCCAGCCCACCGGCATACATTAATCTTCTTCTTGCCTGATTGGCAAATTCTTCAAACTAAGAAAAAAGCCGTACCCAGGATCTCCCGGTACGGCTTTTTTCATGGTACAGGCGCAAGCTTCAACAGCGCGCCCTGCCCCGCCATTATAACCAATACACGACCACGTACAGGCCCAGCCAGACGACGTCGACAAAGTGCCAGTACCAGGCGGCGCCTTCGAAGCCGAAATGATGTTCGGGCGTAAAGTGGCCTTTCAGCACGCGGTACAGGATGACGGACAGCATGATGGCGCCCAGGGTCACGTGGAAGCCGTGGAAGCCCGTCAGCATGAAGAAGGTGGCGCCGTAGATGCCGGACGTCAATTTCAAATTCAGTTCGCTGTAGGCATGCATGTATTCATACACCTGGAAGCCCATGAAGATGGCGCCCAGCAAGATGGTGGCGAACAGGAACAGGGCCGTCATGGCGCGGTGGCCGGCGCGCAGCGCGTGGTGCGAGATGGTCAGGGTCACGCCCGACAGCAGCAGCAGGGCCGTGTTAATGGTGGGAATCCAGAACGGCGTCATGGTGGTAAATTCCTGCACCGTGCCGGCCGGGCCCGTATTGCCCCAGTGGGCGGCGAAATCGGGCCAGATGAACTTGTGGTCGAGGTCGGCCAGCCATGGCATGGAAATGCTGCGCGCATAGAACAAGGCGCCAAAGAAGGCGGCGAAGAACATGACTTCCGAGAAGATGAACCAGCTCATGCTCCAACGGAACGAGTGGTCGACGCGTTCACTGTACAGGCCCTGTTCCGATTCGCCGATGGCGTCGCCGAACCAGAAATACAGCACCAGCAGGATGCCGGCGATGCCGATGAAGTTCAGGTAGGGTCCCCACGACACGTCGTTGACCCAGGCCGAGGCGCCGATCATGGTCAGCAGCAGGCTGGCGCCGCCCAGCAGGGGCCAGCGCGACGGCCCCGGCACAAAATAGTAGGGTACGGCGGCGTGGTTGGAACTCATCATCATCTCCTCAAAAACTTGTAGGGTGGTTTTTATACGTTATAGATGTAGCAAAAATCGTAGCAAAAATCATGCAACAGCGAATTTAACGATGGCAATCAGGACGCCGATCAGGCAAGCGACCACCAGAAAGCCGGCGATGACGATGTGCACGGGATTGAGCCTGGCCGAATCCTTATCGAAATCGCTCTTGCGGCGCAAGCCCGTAAACGACCACACCACGGCCCGCAGCGAATACAGGAATGACGCTTTTTCAGGTTTGCCTGGCTCACCCATGGCACTCTCCTATTGGACGGCCGGCGCCTGAGTCTGGCTCAGACCGGCAATCTCGAAAAATGTGTACGACAGGGTGATGGTTTTCACCTCTTTCGGCAGGGCCGGATCGAGGAAGAACACCACCGGCATTTGCCGCGCCTCGTGCGGTTTCAAGGTCTGCTGCTTGAAGCAGAAGCACTCGACCTTCTTGAAATGCGGCGTGGCGCTCTGCGGCGCGTAGCTGGGAATGGCTTGCGCGTTCACCACGCGGTTTTGCGTGTTGACCACTTCATACAGGACCGTCACCAGTTCGCCCGGATGCACCTGCATGCTCGACACGGTAGGACGGAAACGCCACGGCCCCTGCGCATTGCCGTCGAACTCGACGGTGATGCTGCGCGTGGTGTCGACCTGCGTATTGTTGTCGTAGGCCACCGTGCCATCTTTCTGCGTCAGCACGTTGATGCCCATCACTTCGCAAATCTGCTTGTAGACGGGAATGAGGGCATAGCCAAAGCCAAACATCAGGATGGCAATGACGATCAGCTTGCCCAGCATCTTGCGGTTCAGGCCGCGCGTTTCCTGTTGCAAGGGCGTCGTCACGTCAGAACCACAGCCGCTTGACGAACACAGACAGGAAGAAGATGGCAGCCAGGCCGCCCAGTATCAGTCCGGTACGCAGGTTGTTGGGTTTCTTGCGCTCAATTTTCACTTCGGTCATGGCAGGCACTTTATTCAAGGTGGGCCGGCAGCTGCGCCGGCCCGTGACACTGGCATTACTTCACGGTTGGCGGCGTTTCAAAGGTGTGGAATGGCGCCGGGCTCGGCACGGTCCATTCCAGTCCTTCGGCACCTTCCCATGGTTTCGCCGGTGCTGCCTTGCCGCCACGGATGGTCGGAATCACCACGAACACCAGGAAGTAGACTTGCATCAGGCCAAAGCCGAAGCCGCCGATCGAGGCGAGCATGTTGAAATCCGTGAACTGCGCCGGATAGTCGGCGTAACGGCGCGGCATGCCCGCCAGGCCCAGGAAGTGCATGGGGAAGAAGGTGACGTTAAACGTGATCAGCGACAGCCAGAAGTGGATCTTGCCGCGCGTCTCGTTATACATGTGACCCGTCCATTTCGGGCTCCAGTAGTAGAAACCGGCGAACAGGGCAAACAGCGAACCGGCCACCAGCACGTAGTGGAAATGCGCCACCACATAATAGGTATCCTGCAGCTGGATGTCGATCGGCGTCACCGCCAGGATCAGGCCGGTGAAGCCGCCGATGGTAAACACGAAGATGAAGCCGACCGCGAACAGCATCGGCGTCTCGAACGTCATGGAACCCTTCCACATGGTGGCGATCCAGTTGAACACTTTCACGCCCGTCGGCACGGCGATCAGCATGGTGGCGTACATGAAAAACAGCTGGCTGGTCACCGGCATGCCGGTGGTAAACATGTGATGCGCCCAGACGATGAACGACAGAATCGCGATCGAGGCCGTGGCGTACACCATCGAGGCATAGCCGAACAGCGGCTTGCGGGCAAACGCCGGCAATATCTGCGAGACGATGCCGAAAGCGGGCAAGATCATGATGTAGACCTCGGGATGGCCGAAGAACCAGAAGATGTGCTGGTACATGACGGGGTCGCCGCCACCTGCCGCATTAAAGAAGGACGTGCCGAAATGGCGGTCCGTCAGGGTCATGGTAATGGCACCAGCGAGCACCGGCATGACGGCGATCAACAGATACGCGGTAATGAGCCAGGTCCAGCAGAACATCGGCATTTTCATCAGAGTCATGCCCGGGGCGCGCATGTTGAGGATGGTGACGATGATGTTGATCGAACCCATGATGGACGAGGCACCCATCAGATGCAGGGCAAAAATAGCCATGTCCATGCCAGGGCCCATCTGCGTCGACAGCGGCGCGTACAGCGTCCAGCCGGCTGCCGTGGCGCCGCCCGGCACGAAGAACGACAAAACCAGCAGGGTAGCGGCAGGTGGCAGCAGCCAGAACGAGAAGTTGTTCATGCGGGCAAAGGCCATGTCGGAAGCGCCCACTTGCAGCGGGATCATCCAGTTGGCGTAGCCGACGAAGGCCGGCATGATGGCGCCGAACACCATGAAGATACCGTGCATGGTGGTCAACTGGTTGAAGAATTCAGGATGGAAAAATTGCAGGCCAGGCTGGAACAGTTCCATGCGTATCATCATCGCCAGCACGCCGCCCGACAGCAGCATGATGAACGAGAACCACAGGTACAGGGTACCGATATCTTTATGGTTGGTGGCAAACAGCCAGCGGCGCAAGCCGCGCGGGTGATCGTGACTGTGATCGTGATCGTGATCGTGACCGGCGTGGTCCAAGGTGCTAGTGCTCATGTACGGCTCCTAATTACTTGCGTGCAGCCACGATTTCGGCTGGTTGAACGATGTTCTCTTCGGCCTTGTTCGACCAGGAATTGCGCGTGTAAGTGATCACTGCGGCAATTTCCGTGTCAGACAGCTGTTTCCAGGCTGGCATTTCCGCTGGATACTTGCCGCTCTTTTGCCCGTTCAGCAAGACATGGATCTGTTCCGCCTTCGGACCGTTCACCACGGCCGAGCCGTCGAGCGGTGCAAATGCCCCCGGCACGCCCTTGCCCGTCGCCTGGTGGCAGACCACGCAGTTGGCCGCATACACTTTCTCGCCCTTGACCTTCAACTCGTCGATGGTCCACACTTTGCTTGGATCATCGGCCAGTGCGGCCATTTCCTTTTGTTTCACATCCACCCATGCCTTGTAGTCATCGTTTGATACAACCTTGACGACGATGGGCATGAAGGCATGTTCCTTGCCGCACAGCTCGGCGCAATTGCCGCGGAAGGTGCCGATATGGTCGGCCTTGAACCAGGTGTCGCGCACGAAACCTGGAATCGCATCCTGCTTCACGCCAAAGGCGGGCACGGACCAGGCGTGGATGACGTCGTTGGCCGTCAGCACCATGCGGATCTTCTTGTGGACCGGCACCACGACTTCATTGTCGACTTCGATCAGGTAGTTTTCGCCGCGCTTTTCCGTCGGCGGCATGCCCGGCGCGCCCACTTGCGAGCGCGGCGTGGCCAGGTTGGAGAGGAAGGAAATGCCTTCGCCCTCGCCTTTCAGGTAGTCATAGCCCCATTTCCACTGCATGCCGGTGGCCTTGATGGTGATGTCGGCGTTCGAGGTATCCTTCATGCCGACCACGGTGCGCGTGGCAGGCAGGGCCATGCCGATGACGATCAGGAAAGGCACGACAGTCCAGGCGATCTCGACGGTGGTGCTTTCGTGGAACGTGGCCGGTTTGTGGCCGAGGGACTTGCGGTGCTTGAAGATGGAATAAAACATGACGCCGAACACGGCCACGAAGATCACCATGCAGACGATCATCATCCAGGTGTGCAAATCGTAGATTTCGTGGGCGATCTGTGTCGCCGGCGGCTGCAGATTCATTTCGAACGGCACGGGACCGCCGGTGCCGGGATAGGTACTGGCAGCCGGTGCCGCCGTGGCCCATCGCCCGATGCCAAACGCTGTCAAAGACAGCCCGAGCAGCAACGATTGAAGTCGCTTTGCATGTTTCATGTTTTCCCCAACCACCCAAAAATAATGATATTTTAAACGGCTGCGGACTTCTCCGTACTGGACCGCTGCCGCTCCTCCATGAAAGCAACATGGCCAGAACCTGGCCATGTGCGTCAAACACCAGCCAATTCCATGCTGGCTGCCACGCCAAAAACGGCGGCGCGCAACCATGCTGGAACCCTTTTTTCCTGCCCCACAGTCAGATGGCCCTGTGTGGAAGATGGTTACTATACTAATGCAGTAACTTCCAATAAGTCTTGCTTTGTTTTTTTTATTTTGTATGCAGCCCTTGTTTTTTCTACTTAGCAAGCTGACAAACAATCAACGATTATAATCAAGTAAACTTGAATCCATCAAGCAATAATCGGCTTTGCGCGCGCCCTCGCCCTGGTCGCCGCGCGCTTTGCAACGCTTGCTGCAACATCAACATGCCGATGGCGACCAAGTCTCGGTTTCTTTTGACTTTTATTTGGGTTTGCGCGGTAAATCAAAGCGGATGATGGCTTCCCCATCGCGCGTCACGCGCGGCGCGGGACGGAAAGCGTGGCCATAAATGATTTCAAAACTCAGGCCCAGCTTGCCGTCGGGGCGGCGCATCTTTTCCAGCGCGGCCAGCATGCGCTGCCAGGCCGCTTTGCCCATCAGACCGCGCCGGCGCGTGGTCAGGGGGTTGCCGCCAAAGGCGCGCACGTCAGCCAGCAGTTTTTCCGCCGTATCGTAGGTGACGGTGATGATTTCCATGTCCAGCACGGGCGTGGAAAAGCCCGTTTCGACGAGCATGTCGCCAAAGTCGTGCATGTCGACGAAGGGCAAGGCATGCGGATACAGGTCCGCTTCGGCAAAAGCGTCGCGCACTTCACGGAAGGTATCGGGGCCAAAACACGAAAACATCAACAAGCCATCGAGGCGCAGCGCGCGGCGCCATTCGGCAAACACGCGGTCGGGCTGGGCATGCCAGTGCAAGGCCAGGTTGGACCAGACCAGATCGATGCTGTTCGGTGCCAGCGGCAGGTCGCCCAGGTCGCCGCACAATAGATCCACGCCCGCCTTGGCCGGCAGCAGCTTGCTGAGAAACTGGTTGATACTGGCCAGTTTCGACGCCGGCGCACGCGCCGCCTGCATCATTGCTTGCGCTGCATCGAGACCGAGAATCTGCGCGGCGGGATAATCCTTTTGCAACTGCGCCAGATCCGCGCCGGGACCGCAGCCCGCATCGAGCACGCGATGCGGCGTGATTTTCACCAGCTCCAGGCGCTCATGCATGCGCGCCGACACTTCGCGGCGCAGGAAGTCCGAGGGCGCGCTGCGCGCTGGACGGGAAAAGAACTCGCGTACTTGCACCGTATCGATGGGCGCACTCATTTTGGGCGGACTGGTGGGAACTGGCATGTGAAATCGGTGAGGTGAGATAATGTCGGCAGTGTACATGGAACGACGCCATCGCGATGTGGAACGCCACCAAGCCCCGCGTTGATGCCACATGGCAAGCGCTAAGACTGTGGCTCGGTGCCACGGTGCTGCCGGCGCAGTGCGCGCTGTGCGGCATCGGCTGCCCGCAAGTGCTGTGCCCGCCCTGCCGCGCGCAATATCTGGGGCAAGGACGGGGACAAGCGCGGCCCCACTGCCGCCAGTGCGCCAATCGGCTCGATGACGTGGCGCAACTGTGCGGGCGCTGCCTGCGCCAGCGGCCTGCGTATGATGCCACGATCACGGCGTTTGATTATGCGGCGCCCGTCGACCAGTTGCTGCTACAGCTGAAATTCGGCGCGCGCCTGGCGCTGGCGCCCCTGTTTGCGCAACTGTTATATGCGGCCGTGCAGCAACAATCAGGCTGGGAGCGGCCGCAACTGCTGTGCCCCGTGCCGCTGGGTTCTGCCCGCCTGGCCGAGCGGGGTTTTAACCAAGCGCTGGAAATTGCCCGTCCGCTGGCGCGCCTGCTGCAGCTGCCCTTGCAGCCCCGGCTGGCACAACGGGTGCGCGAAACAAAGGCGCAAAGCGGCGTGGCGCCGCAGGAACGGCAAGCGAACCTGGCGCAGGCGTTTGCCATCGCGCCGGAACAGGCGGCCCTGTTGCCAGGCTGCCATGTCGGCATCGTCGACGACGTGATGAGCAGCGGCCATACCGTCAACGCGCTGGCGGCCGCCTGCAAGCGCGCGGGCGCGGCGAAGGTCAGCATTCTGGTCGTGGCGCGCACGCCGCCGCGCTAGCTAACTAATATAGATGGATCAATAAGGAGAGTATTTTGTTTCACGTCGTTCTGGTAGAACCTGAAATCCCGCCCAATACGGGCAACATTATCCGCCTGTGCGCAAATACGGGCGCGCAGCTGCACTTGGTCGAACCGCTGGGCTTTCCGCTCGACGATGCCAAGATGAAGCGCGCCGGCCTCGATTACCACGACTACGCCAGCATGAAGGTGCACAAGAACTGGGACGCCTTCCTGGCCGACACCCAACCCGATCCCGCGCGCATGTTCGCCATGACCACGCGCGGCTCGCGCCCGTTCGGCGACGTCGCCTTTTTGCCTGGCGACGTGTTTGTCTTCGGTTCCGAGACGAAAGGCCTCGATCCCGCGCTGCGCGACGGCTTCCCTGCCGAACAGCGCATCCGCCTGCCCATGCGCCCCGACAACCGCAGCCTGAATTTGTCAAATACGGTGGCCGTGGTGGTGTATGAGGCGTGGCGCCAGCACGGCTACGCTGGCGGCGCGTAGAGGACATCTCACCCAATCTACTGCGCGGCGCGCTTTGCGGCCGGCGATGCTCACGCTACTAAAGTAGCGCTGCGCTTCTCGGCCACAAATCATCGCCGCTCGCTACGATTGGATGAGACGCTGAAACTCCACCACCAGCCAAACGCAATCTCTTTTTAACGCAACGCCAACTGCTGCGCGCTGCCCTTCACGTCGAGCATCACCAGCTGCGTGCGCAAGTCGCGCGTGGCGGCCAGCTTGCCGTTCACGTACAGATTCGTCTTGACGCCATACACGCCTTGCGACACGCCGGCAGGCAAGGTCAGCTCGAACGAGTTTTCAAAGCGCCCGCCCGATTTATTGCTGCTGGCCAAGGCTTTCGAGCCGGATTTGAACGGCTGGCCTTGCGGATCGAGCACCACCAGCTCTTCGCGCACGTCGTTGACGCTTTGCGCGCTGCCATTGACCAGCTCGACCACGGAAGTGACTTTGAACGGCTGGCCACGCTTGACGGTGGAAGCGCTCAGCTGCGGCGTATATGACACCACTTGCGGTTCGCGCGGCAGCGCACCGCGCGCGCGGATGTAGTCGCGGTCCGCCTGCGCCGCCGTCTTGGTCTGGCGCGAATTGACATTGATCGCCAGGCAACCGGCCGCCGCCAGGCCGCCGCCGATGGCCGCGCCCTTCAGTGCGCCATTCTTGCCACCGGCCAGGGCGCCCAGCAAGGCACCCACGGCGGCGCCAGCGGCAGCTGTCGCGCCCACGCTGCACGGATCGTCGTTCGCCGCCGCCGCTTGCCGATTCTGCTCGCCTTGGGGGTAGTCCTGGCGCATGCCGTTCGGGTTCGTCGGCGCCGTGGCGCAGCCGGCCAGCATGGCCGCAATCGTCAGCGCAGCAGCGGCGCGCAGGGTGGTTTTATTCAACATGTGTACTCCCGGTTATTTAATCGTGGTTTCCGTCTGCAGCACTTGCCGTTCGCGCTCGCGGATGCGGCGCGACAGGCTGTCGATGCGCGCATTGCCCGGATCGGCGCGGCGCGCGCTGTCCAGATAGGTCTTGGCCGCATCAAACTTGCCTTCCAACAAGGACCGTTCGGCGTCGCGCAGAAATGATTGCGCCATGTCATTGCGCATGGCTGCGCCATTGTCCACAGGAGCGGCTTGCAGCCCACGGCGTTCCACGGCCGCTGCACGTTCGACCGCGCGCGCAGGCGCAGGTTCCGCTGGCAGCGTTTCCAGCGGCGCCACGACCGGGGCCGGGGCCGGGGCAGGGACCGGGACCGGGACCGGGACCGCCAAGGCTTGCACCGCCGACTTAAGCTGCGGCAATTCCGGCGCTTCGCGGTCGATCGCCTCTAACCTGGCGATGCCGTTTTGCACGGCTGTCGCATCCTTGCCATCGAGCGCCTGGCGCACGCCCACCAGCACCGAGGCGGCCGCCGCCTGCTGGCGCGCCAGCTGCTTGCGCAGCGATTCCACGCTGGAAGCACCCGCGCAATCGGCGTCGAGTGCCGCGATGCCCTTGGCCGCGCTTTGCAATTGATGACCATCAATATTGCGCTCGATGGCCCGCACGCTACGCTGGCAGCCGCTCGACGCGGCACCCGCCTTGCTGATAGCTGCCTGTAAATCGTCCACCTTGGCGCTGGACTTGCCCGTGCAGACGTTTTTCGCCGTCGCCAGCTTTTGCCGCGCACCGTCCAGGCTACCATTGGCCACCAGTTTCAGGCCGCTGTCGATGGCGTCGTTGCACGCCGATTCGTTCTTGCCGCCCGGCTTGCCGTTCATGTAGACGATGATGGCGGCCAGCGCGGCGATGCCGGCGACCCACTGCAGCCACTTGCGCGAGGGCGCTGGCGGTGCGGGCGGCGGCGGCACAGGCGGCACAGGTGGCGGTTTGAGTTTGGGCGCAGCTTGTGGCGCTGCTTGCGGTTTCGGCATCGACACGGGCACCGGCGGCGGCTTGGGCGTGGGCGCGGGCGCTGACACAGCCACGGGTGGCGGCTTGATTTCAGGCACTGGCAGCGGCGCGGATGGCTGCACAGGTGACTGAACGGATGGATGCACACCCGCCGCCTGCGCCTGCCCGCAATACGGGCAGTGGCTGACAGCGGTGAGCAGGACGGCTTTACATGTGATGCAATTTTCCAAAACTAATCTTTCCCTAATACTTAAGCCAGCGGCGGCGGCATCAGCGGTGGCGGCGCACTGTGGAACAGCGGCGCCAGTTCGGCGAACTGGGCCAGGTCGACCCAGGCCGGCAAGCCGGCGCGCCATACCTTGGTGGTGGCAGCCACGACCTGTCCTGCCTGCACGTATTGCACGATTTGCTGGGCAGTGAACGGCCCCTGCTGCTGGCCATTGATGCCCAGGAAATACTGCTGCTCCACCAGGGGCGGCGGCATGCCGCCCAACGGTGGCGGCGCCATGCCGAACGCCGGGGCCACGGCGGCGGACGGTGTACCGGCCGGGCGCAGCAATTGCTCCAGGCGCCCCGCATCCAGCATTTCCGCCTTGATCGCATACTTCAGGCGCGGCTGGCCATCCTCTTCCGGTTCGCGCACTTCCCAGTCATAGGCGTCGCTGTCGGAGTCGCCGATCACATTCGCCCATTCCTTCAGGCGGCCCAGCAGGGCCGTGACGGTGCGCTCCAGCTCATCGCTGGCCATGCCCTTGCGGCGCGCCGATTCGCGCAGGCGCGTGCCCACCTCGGCGGAAATGGCGCTGCCAAAGCCGATGTACGGCAGTTGCGAGCCATCGGCTTGCGCCACCAGCTTGGGCGCATACACGCCCCGCTCATAGTATTTTGCCAGCGCCGCCATGGCGGCAGTCTGCACCGCATCAAGCGATGCCAGTTTTTCTTCGATGCGCAGGGCGATATTTTTCTCGTATGAGGCGGGCATGCCGTTCTGGCGTATCGCCCGTTCGTTGCCGATACGCCGCAAGTCGCCCGGTTCGACGGCAAACTGGTACTGGCCAGGCGGCACCACGCGGCCCGTGTGGCGCGTCAGCACGCCCAGCATGATCGCTTGCAAAAATTCGCCGAAATCTTCCGCCAAACGCTTCATTTCATCGGTATTGGGCGCGATCGGGTGCGTAAATTGCGTCGGGTCGATATGCGTGTGCGTCGGCGCCTTGTCGTTGTCGCCTTCCTTGCGGTAGCTGGTGCGCCAACCTTCCAGGCCGCGCAGCACCGTCATCGGCACGCCGGCCAGTTCGCAATAGCAGACGGCGCGGCCACGGATGCCCGTCTCGACGATTTCCAGCTGGCTCACCGTGATGCCCACCTGGGTCGGCACGCACGATTCCAGCTCGGCGCCGAATTTTGCCTTGAAGCCGGCCGCGTTGGCCACGCCGATCACACACTTGAACTGGTCCGACACCACCGTGAAATCGCCCGCCATGTTGGCGTCGATCCACGGCATGGCGCAGGCCAGCAGTTTGCGGAAGCGGTCCAGGCGCTCGGACACATCCATCTGTTCGAGCGCCTCGAACAACGGGTCGGGCTTGCTGGTGGCCCCTTCCAGCATGCCCATGCTGGCGATCATGTTTTCCGCCATGCGCGTGACTTTGGCCAAAATCAAGCCGCGCTGCGCCGGTTCGCCCAACATGGGGAACAGCGCTTTCGAGCCGCCCATGTCCTTGAACGCTTCATCGGCCCACTGGCGCAAGGTGGCCGCCGAGGGCAGCGCGATGTCTTTTTCGGTGACGGGAATGACGATCAGTGTCGCGTGTTCCTTGTTCAGGTCCTTTTGCAAGATGGTGTTGGCCGTCTTCAATTCGCCCAGCATGGCCAGCACGCCTTCACGGCCCGCCTGCAGCTCGCCCACCAGGCCATTCCACTGCGCGCGGCCTTGCGCATCGACGCCGACGCGGTTGCCCAGCCAGCGCGACAGCTCGCCCAGCAAGATGACGGACTCGTCGGCCGCCTTGGCGCGCAAATGGAATTTCAGGGCATTCGCCATTTCCGTGCGCAGATGGTCCATCACCACGCCAGCCTGCTTTTCGCCATTGCTGAGGAAGCCAAACGTGCCGCGCGTCTGCTCCAGGTTGTTCAGCAGGCGCTCGTATTCGCGCGACCGCACGGCTTCCTTGATTTCACGGTAGCGCTCGGCATTGTTGCCGATCTGCGCCGTCAAGCCGCTGCCCGTCGCTTCGATGCGGTCCTTGATCTGTTCCACCAGCGACAGCACGTATTCCAGGCCGCCAAATTCCTTATTATCAAGATAGCCATACAACTGGTCGCGCACGACTTTCTTGACGTCGTCCAGCACTTCGCGGCGGCGCTTGCTGATGCGGTCTTCCGTCGTATCGGCCGTGGAATCCTGGTCGCGCACGGCGTCGCGTTCCAGGTGCTTCATGGCATCGCGCACCTGCGCCGGCCATTCACTGCGCTCAAAACCCGTGCGGATATCGTTGATGCGCGTATTCACGCGGTTTTCCACGCCGGCCAGCAAGTGGCCATGGCGGTCTTCCAGCAACTCCTCGACCACACGGTAGTCGATGAAGTCGCCGCTGGAGCGCTTCAGCTCGATGCTGGTGTCGGAAAACTCGGGGAAGTCGCTGAACGGCGTGCCCTTGAGGAACATATTGGCGGCGAGGAACTGATCGCGCTGCGCATCCGTGGCGCGGTTGGCGCCCGCGTCCGTGCCGCCCACGCCAAAGAAGGCTTGCAGCATGGCGCCAGCCCAGCGATGGGCCCGCTCGTCGCGCGACGCATCCTGGCGCGTATCGAGCACGGCCATGCCGAACGAGGAAAAACGCTTCGAAAAATACAGGCGCATGTCGCCGAAGCGGTCTTTCGGCACGGGTGCGTTGTACAGGGAATTCTTGTGCTGCGCCTGGTTGACGGCGATCGAGCGCTTGGCGCGCGCGAAGTCGGCCGAGGCGAAATCCTCGAACAAGGAGTCGGCCACCATGTGGTACACGTCGCTGACATCCTTGGTGTGCTGCTGCGCCAGGTTGCCCGAATCGATCAAATAGACCTCGCTGTACGGCTCGCGCGACAGTTCCGGGCGGTCATACGCATCCCAGCGGCCCACGTAGCCCTTGTTGCCCATCATCGCCGATTCCAGCTCCATCAGCGCCGCATAGCCGTTGGCCTCGACCCTGTCCTTGTTGGCCTTGGTGTAGCCGGTGGGCAAGAACAGCATCAGCTCGACGTCGGCCGCGCCCACTTCGCTGCGCGCCAGCCAGCGCGCCAGCAAGCCCATGTCGAGGAAGGAGCCGGAACCCGTGCCGCCGGCCACGGAACCGACGATGACGATGCGAAAACGGTTCGTTTCCATGCGCAAACCCAGTTCGGCCAGCTGGCGCTCGTGCGACAGGCCCGCCTTCAGCGCCTTCAGTTTGAGGCGGATCTTGTCGCGGATCTTGGCATATTTGTCGAAGAAGTACAGGCGCGAGACGGCGCGGATCTGGCCGGCGCCGCTGCTCATGTCAAAGCGCAATTCGCGAATGCGCTGCGGCGTCAGCGGCAGCCATTCCTTGATATGCGGATATTTCTCCAGGGAATCTTCATCACGGCTGTACTTGTCCATGTCGAACGATTCAACCACCTTGTCGTCATCGGTGAACTTCACCTGGTCGAACTGCAAGTCTTGCGCCTGCGATTCGCCGCTTTCGATCACGGCACCATTGTCGAGGTCAAAATGGATGAATTGCGCGATGGGAAAATCGCTCAGTGCCTCGATGCGCGTGCGCTTGCCCGCACCGCCCCACTGGGTATTGAGGATGCGCCGGCGCACGCGCATCAGCACTTGCATGCCCGTGCCACCGATGCCGATGAACAGGGTCGGGCGCAGTTCGATGATCTTGTCCTGCTTGCGCTCGCTGGCGCCGCCGGTGATGGTTTGGTTCAGGTTCTCTGCCATGGGGATTCCTTGGATAAAACGTGTTGCGGCGTGTGGTTTAACGGCGGCTGGAAGTAAATGTCAGCAACAGGGCGACCAGACCCACCAGTACCAGCGGTCCCATGAACAATGGCGCGAGGAATTTATGCGCGTTCACGGCGGCCAGCACCACGCCCGTGGCCAGGCTGGCGAGGAAGATGAACAGCCACCAGCCCGAGGCGTTGGCCTTGTTGGGCGGCACGCGCTTGGCCACCAGGCCGTTCGCATAGGCATTCTTGGCAAAGAAAAAGGCGATGAACAACAGCAACAGCACCACGCCGCCGACCAGGGTATCGCGCGACGAGGTATCTGTGGTGGCAGCCGCATCAAAGGCGGGCGCCGGCTCGGTGGTGGTGGCTGCCGCAGATGCAGCGGGCGCATCAGTTGCCGGCGGCGCCGAGGCCGGGACCGATACCGGGGCCGGCAAAGTAAAACCTGCGTTGTCTTTCGGAGTATCTTGCGCCATGGTATGCCTCTGTTTAATTGATGTGTTTTAAAAGAATTTTGTTCAGGCCAGGCTCAAGGTATGCCCCTCAGCCACGCGCACGACGTCTGGCTTGCCCAGGCCCCGCTTGAGTTCGCCAATGTCGCGGCCATTGTCGTCGCGGATCTGCACGCTTTTGAACGGTTTGAGCAATACTTGCCGCTGCACGCCGTCGGCCAGCACCTTGTAGCGCGTGGCGCGCGCACCAAACAGCCCCAGGGCCAGCAAACCCAGCACGAACGCCAGGATGGCGCCCAGCAGCACCAGCACGGGCAGCAGCGGATACTGTATGCGCACCAGCAACGGTATCGTTGCCTGCGAGGCACGCACGCTATCGGGCGGCGTAAACATTTCCGATATCGGGTCGCCCGGGAACAGTTCCTGCAAATCCTCGCCAAAACTGGGCGCCAGCGCCAGCCGCTGCTCTGACAACCCCAGCTGCGCCTGCATCGGCAGCATCACCTGCTTGCCCATGGCGGCGATGGCTTGCGCCGACCACGGCGAGGGTATCTGCGCCATCGGCAAGGCGAACTGTACCTGCACGGACTGGCTGGCGCCCGGCTGCAAGTGGCGGATTTGATCTGGCGCAACGTGCAGCGGCGCATCCTGCCCCGCCAGAGTGGCGTGCACACGGGCGCTGTCGATCACGTAGGGAAAAAACATGTTTTGCAGGGACGCCTGCAGCACCACTTGCGGCACCAGCTTGGCCGCATCGACGTCGAGCACGATGGTGCGCCCGTCGCGGCCCAGGCTGGCGTGTACATTGGCGCTGTTCTTGACGGACTGGGGCACGATGCGCACGGCATCCTGGTCCACCGGTTTCAAGCGCGCAGGCGGGCGCGTCAGCACCTGCGACAGCCGGCCTTCGGCGAGGATGCGGTTGAGCGCGTCCGACGCCGGCTGGCCATAGGCGAGCGCATACACCATCAAGCCCTTGGCGCTGTACAGCTTGCCCTGCACGGGCATGCGCAGCGGAAATACGACCGTCTTGGTGATCGACGGCTCCAGGTGCAGCAGGCGGTAGAAATCGCGGTTGCGCTCGGCCGTCTGGCTATCGTTATTCGGGCTGTTCTTGTTATTCGTAAAGATCCACACGATGCCGGAGGCGGACTGGAACGGTCCCGTGATGGTTTTGGTCACGGCTTCCTTGAAGTCCGTGTCGGCCAGCGCACCACCCTCGCCTCCCGTGCCCTTGCGCGCTAGGCCCAGGTGGGCCAGCTGGCCCACCACGCCGGCGCCGCCCTGCCCCTGCCCCAGCAGCGCGGGCGAGACGTTCGCGCCGCTGCTCTGGCTGAACGCCAGCGTGTACACCTTGTCGGACGGGTTCGTGGCTGCCTGCGCCACGGCGCCCACCAGGGCTTTCAATTGCGAGTGCTTGTCCGTGTAAAACGGCTCCATCCAGCCCGAGTTTTGCACCAGGAACGCCTGCTGGATGCCGGCCGCGTGAACGGCGCCCGCCGACAGCACGGCGGCGCAGGCGGCGATCAACAAGCGCGCCTTCATGCCTGCAAGGTCCAGCCATCGATGCGCGACAGCAAGGGGTGATACGCCCATAGCATGCCGTCACTGACAAACAGGCGCAGGCGCCACGGCTCGCTGACGGCGAAGGTGTGGAACACCGTTTCGCGCAATGTATCGTCCTGCACCAGCTGCGCGGCCAGGCGCTCGTTCGAGCGCAGCACGCTCGACAGGCCGGCGCTGGTGGCGAACTTGACGCCGAAGACACTATTGCCGCTGCCCGATTCGAGCAGCGGCATGACGGCCTGGTTCTTGCCGCCATCGTCGCCGTGCTCCGGCTCTTCCCACGGCGCCGTTTTCAGCTTGGCGGCAAAGCGGTAATTGAAGCTGCCCGAACACAGGCGCGGCGCCAGCGCATCGGCCCGCTCGGGCTGGCTGCCCAGCTTCACGTAGACATAAGTGTGGCGGCTGCGCTCGAAGCACAGCTGCCACAGGCTGCCGTCACGCGACAGATACGGGCTGCCGAACTCGAAATGCGGCACCAGCCCTTCGGGCCAGGGCGTCAACGAGGCCGCCACGTTGCCATCGGGCTGCAACTGCAGGCGCAACTGGCCGTTGGCGCAAGGCCACACGGCCATGCGGTTGTAGGCCACGGGGGCGCTGACGGCACCGAGGTCAACTACGCCGTCGAGCAGCACATCGCTGCCCGGCTTTTGCGCCGCATCAAGGTTGACGAAGCGGACGCGGCCATCGTCGTCGCGCAGCGGCGCCCACAAACGGTTCTGGAACCAGATGGGGGCCGCCACGCATGGTGCGCCGCCCACGTGCTCGACTGCATAAGTGAGCGAGGGCACGTCGGGGCGGATGCAGGCCAGGCCATGGCTGGTCGGCAAGACCAGCACGCTATTGAATTGGGGCACCAGTTCGGCGCGCCAGGCACCGTGGGACAGGTCCGATTCGGCCAGCAAGGCGCCCATTTCCGGCTCCAGCGCGAGCCAGCGTTTCGAAGCGGGCAGCCAGGCATGCAGGGCCGCCTTGCGCGGATCGAGCGCCAGCAGCGCGGCGCCGCTGGTGCCGAACTGGGCGGCAAAGAATTCGTACTCGCCAGGCGGCGGCATGGGCAGCGAAGCATCCGCCTGCGCATGTTCTTCGCGCGCACGCTGGTCCGCCAGCATCAAAGGCACGCTGGCCTGGCGCAGGCCGGCAGCGCCCTGCAAAGGGCTGTCGCTGATGGCATGCGCGCCATAGGGCGCCACCCAGGGCGGCGTTGCAGCCGTATCGGGCGGCACTTGCAAGGCCGCGCCAGAGGCGGGATCGAAGGCGAATTCGGGCGGGAACTGGCGCACAGGCGCGCCGGCGGCAGCGGACAGGCGCCGGGCATGCATCAGCATGCCGATATCGGCGCTGCTCAGCAAGGGCGAGACGTTCTGGCCGTCCGCGCTGCGCTGCAAGCTCCAGACACCGGTGTCATCCACGTGCCATACGCCAGACGGCAGCGGCCAATCCCCAGAAGTTTTAAGATCCATGTATTTTCTATGACTAGCAATAAGCACCGTCGCGTGGTGCTACAAGATAAGACTGCAAAAACGGAAAAACGTGCTGGGGCTGTCGAAAAGAGGTCGCAGCCCTGACGCTTCTCATAGTAACGTTTTTTTATCTGTATGGAAACATTGGCGAGGCGACCCTCTACTGCGCCCGTACCTTGCTCAGCAGCTTCGTCGTCGAACGGTCGTGCTCGAAATCGATAGCCACCGCCTGGCCGCCATACGCCAGTACGGCCCGGCCTTCCGGGATGGCCGTCATGTCGTAGTCGCCGCCCTTGGCATAGATTTCCGGACAGATCTCCTGCACCACTTCCAGGGCGCTGTCTTCCGAAAACGGCACGACCAGGCTCACCGCTTCCAGCGCGGCCAGCACGGCCATGCGGTCTTCGCAGCTGTTCAGCGGGCGGTCATCGCCCTTGCCCAGGCGTTTCACCGAGGCGTCGGTATTGACGGCAAGCACCAGCGAAGCGCCCAGCGCGCGCGCCTGGGCCAGGTACGTCACGTGGCCGCGGTGCAGGATGTCGAACACGCCATTCGTCACCACCACCGGTTTCGGCAGCGCTTGCACGCGGGCGCGCAGTTCGTCGCGGCTGCATAGTTTGTCTTCAAAATCAGGCATGGCACTCTCTTGTAGGGGTTAGTTTCATGTGGCGTGGCTATCGTCTTAGATGCCGCCGCCATCCAGGCGCCAGGCATCGATCAAGGCATTGACGGCTGGCTCCAGGCGGTCGGTGGCGATGGTATCTTGCCGGTAGTAAATCATCCGCGCATACACGCCAGCCAGCTGGCTGACCGGTGGCGACAGCGCATATTCGTTGCCGCGCGCCGGTTGCCTGGCACGCCAGTAATTGATCGCCGCTTCGAGTGCCTGTATGCGCATGTCCATCGCCATTTTCCTCCATCGCCCTGCCCCGCATTATAGGGGGCGATCCGCTACAATACGCCATCGGCGCAACAGTTTGACCGTTTGCGCCACCTTTCATTCATTGCAAGTAAGCACTTCCTGTGTTTCAATCACCTTATGACATTGACTGAACTGAAATACATCGTTGCAGTCGCGCGAGCGAAACACTTCGGCCACGCCGCCGAAGCCTGCTTCGTTGCCCAGCCCACCCTGTCAGTGGCCATCAAGAAACTCGAAGACGAACTGGGCGTGGTCCTGTTCGAACGGGGTGGCGCGGAAATTTCCGTCACGCCGCTGGGCGCACAGATCATCGCGCAAGCCGAGCGCGTGCTGGAACAGACGGCCGCCATCAAGGAACTGGCCAAGCAAAACAAGGACCCGCTGGCCGGCCCCCTGCGCCTGGGCGTGATCTACACGATCGGCCCCTACCTGCTGCCGCCGCTGGTCAAGGCCATGATAGACCAGGTACCGCAAATGCCCTTGATCTTGCAGGAGAACTTCACGGTTCGCCTGCTTGAACTGCTGCGCCAGGGCGAACTGGACGTGGCCATCATGGCGCTGCCCCTGCCCGAACACGGCATGGCCATGCAGGAACTGTATGACGAACCGTTCGTCGTGGCCATGCCGCGCCAGCATCCGTGGACGGCGCGCGAGAAGATCGCCGCGCAGGACTTGAAGTCGGAAACCATGCTGCTGCTGGGCAATGGCCACTGTTTCCGCGACCAGGTACTGGAAGTATGTCCTGAAATGGCGCGCTTTTCCTCGCCCGGCAATGGCATGCAGCGCACGTTCGAAGGTTCCTCGCTGGAAACCATCCGCCACATGGTGGCCAGCGGCATCGGCCTGACGGTCTTGCCGCGCGCCTCCGTGACGAACATGCATGCCACGGAAGGCATGCTGGAATACCGTCCCTTCGAAGCACCGGCGCCATCGCGCCGCGTGGTCATGCTGTGGCGCAAGAGTTTTACCCGCAAGGCCGCCATCGACGCCCTGTGCGCGGCCATCGCCAGCTGCGACTTGCCGGGTATCACACCGCTTGGCGAAGACGAAAGCTGAACCGCCAGGCGCAAAATAGTACACCGCGCACTATTTTGCGATAATCGACCTTTCTGTTTAACAAGATCGAGTCTTCCATGAACAAGCTGGCGCTGTATTTCCGCCTGATACGGCTGGACAAGCCTATCGGTACCGTATTGCTACTGTGGCCTACCCTGTGTGCGCTGTGGCTGGCGCAGCAGGGCGTGCCGGACTGGCCGCTGCTGCTCATTTTCATCCTCGGCACCTTCCTGATGCGCTCGGCGGGCTGCGCCATCAACGACTACGCCGACCAGGATATCGACAAATTCGTCAAACGCACGGCCGAGCGTCCCATCACCAGCGGGCGCATCAGCGGCAAGGAAGCGCTGGCCGTGGCCGGCGTGCTGACGGTGCTGGCCTTCTGCCTGATCCTGCCCCTGAATACACTGACCAAACAGTTGTCCGTGGCCGCCGTCATCATCGCCGCCACCTATCCGTATTTCAAGCGTTTTTTTGCGATTCCGCAAGCGTATCTTGGCATCGCCTTCGGCTTCGGCATTCCCATGGGCTTTGCCGCCATCACCGGTGCCGTGCCCGTCGTGGCCTGGCTGCTGCTGCTGGGCAATGTCTTCTGGGCCGTGGCCTACGATACGGAATACGCAATGGTCGACCGCGACGACGACCTGAAAATCGGCATCAAGACCTCGGCCATCACCTTTGGCCGCTACGATGTGGCCATCATCATGCTGTGCTATGCCGTGTTCCTGCTGCTGTGGCTGGTCTGCGGCTGGTATCTGGGCCTGCGCTACTGGTACGTCGCGGGACTGGTGGTGGCGGCCGGCTGCGCCGTTTACCACTACACCCTGATACGCGCACGCGAGCGTATGCCGTGTTTTGCGGCATTCCGGCATAATAACTGGCTAGGAGCGGCGGTGTTTGCGGGAGTCGTGCTGGACTTTGCTTTCCGTTAATCACCGAGTCCAGGAATAACCTTGCGCCGCAGCAACCGTTGAGGCGGCGCAAGACAGCCCGGCCGCTGTTGCCTACACTGGTATTTCACTGTGCAGTTTCACTTCCATGAGGTAATACATGAGCTCGATATATACCGGAAAATCCAGCAGCGACAACATCCTCGCCGACGCCGACAAGGCACGCGACAAACTGGCTGGCGACCTGAAAACTGTCATCAACGAAGCCGAAGGCTGGCTCGACGGTGCCAAGGAGCAGACGGGCGAGAATGTCAAAGCCGTCAAGGACAAGTTCATCGCCACCCTGGAAACGGCCAAGAAAGACTTGATCAAGCTGGAAGAAGACTTGCTCGAACGCAGCAAGAAGGCGGCCAAGGCCACCGATGAATACGTGCAAGACAATCCGTGGAAGGCCGTCGGCGCCGGCGCCGTCGTGGGCGTGCTGTTCGGCCTGCTGCTATCGTCGTCACGCCGCTAAGAAACGCCTGACTGCACCGGCAGCTGGTGCGCCGGGCAGCACCGACGGCGCAGCCGTCACCTGACACGAAAGGCAGCATATGGCTATCGTGCATCATGTCGCCCAGGTCGCAGCGACCCTCGCCGCCATCGTCCAGACCCGTCTGGCCCTGGCGGCAGTGGAAATGGAAGAAGAGTCGCTGCGCTTCCTGTCTTACCTGGCGCTGGCCATGCTGGCGCTGCTGTGCCTGTTCGTCGGCCTGGTGCTGCTGGTGTTCCTCGTCATCGTGCTGTTCTGGGATACGCACCGCATCGCCGCCATCGCCATCACGGCCGCCATCTTCATCGCCGCCGCGCTCGCCACCCTGCTGGGCGTGCGTGCCAGTTTCCGCAGCAAGCCGAAACTGCTGTCCTTCACCATGAGCGAACTGAACAAAGATCTGGACGAGCTGCAACAGCTGGCCCGCCGGGGATCGGAGCGGCCATGACCACGCATCCTACCAAACTGTCGCATGTCCACACGGCTGCCAGCCTGGCGCAGCGGCGCGATGCGCTGCTGGCCGAATGCGCGCTGCAGCGCCTGGCGCTACGCGTGCAGACGCGTCAATTGCTGGAACCCTTGACGGGAGGAAATCTGCGCCACACCCTGGCCACGCGCTTGAAGATTCCGCTGATGCTAGGCGGCGCCGCGCTGGGCCTGCTGCTGGTGCGCCCGCGCCGCTTGGTGCCGCTGCTGCTGGCCGGCGTTTCGCTGCTGAAACACGCGAACGTGGCCCTGCCCCTGATGCGCACGCTATGGCAGCGCTTCGACAAGAAAACTGCGCCACCGCCATAAAATATTTTTTCCTGTCTGCATCCAAATGACGCGCTGCCGGGTAGTACTGGTATCAACCAGCCGGTTGAACCAACTGCCAGGAGCCGCCATGTTCATTTCCACCGCCCCACGCCACGCCACTTCCACCGTCGCCATCCTGGGCGCCGCCCTGCTGCTGGCCGCCTGCGCCCCCATGGGTGCGCGTTATTCGCAGGAACAATTGCCCGCCGCCGTGAAGGTGCCAGATGGCCACCAGGTTGCCATGCAAACCGTGGGCGTGGGCAAGATTGCCTATGAATGCAGAGCGAAAAAAGACATGACGGGCCATGAATGGGCCTTCGTGGGACCGGACGCGGCCCTGAACGACCGCAGCGGCATGCAAGTGGGCACGTATGTTGGCCCGCCTGCCACCTGGGCCAACCTGGACGGCTCGAAAGTGACGGCGACGCAAGTGGCCGTGGCGCCAGCCGGCGCGGGCAACATTCCATATCAACTGGTGAAAGCCAATCCGGCCATGGGCAGCGGCGCCATGCAGGGCGTCAGCTACATCCAGCGCGTGGCCACCCGCGGCGGCGTGGCCCCGGCAGCGCCGTGCGGCATGGAAACCCTCGGCAGCAAGCAATGGGTGCCCTACCAGGCTGACTACATCTTCTGGAAAGCCGCGTAGTTAAATTGACGCTTGGCAAGCTATTTCTGGCCTATACTCGGTCTTGAACACTTGCCAACCTTTGACGATTGCGCCGACCTTGCCAACCCAAGCCGCTCCCTTCGATTACGATGCCGCCCTGCGCGCCTGCGCCAGGGGCGAGCAGCAGGCATTGCATGGCCTGTACCAGCAGGAAAGCCGCTATCTGCTGGGCGTCGCCCTGCGCATCGTGCGCCAGCGCGCGCTGGCCGAAGACGTGCTGCACGACGCCTTTCTCAGCATCTGGCGCCGCGCCGGCAGTTTCGATGCCACGCGCGGCAGCGGCAAGGGCTGGATCTATGTGGTGGTGCGGCACCAGGCGCTGAACGTGGCGCGTGCGCGCGCACATGAGCACTCGGCCGACGAGGATACCGTGGAAACCCTGCTGCACGAACGCCAAGGCCACGATGCCGGCGATGCCTATGTTGTCCAGGCGGAGATGGGCCGGCTGCACGATTGCCTGGGCCACCTCGACGACGCCAAGCGCAACTCCATCCTGTACGCCTATGTCGATGGCTGTTCCCACAGCGAAATAGCGCAGCGCCTGCAAGCGCCGCTGGGCACGGTGAAAGCCTGGGTCAAGCGGGGGCTGGCCGCCTTGCGGGAGTGCATGGGATGACGAATAACGATGAAGAACTGCAAAGGCTGGCCAGCGAATACGTGCTGGGCACCCTGGAACTGGCCGAGCGGGCCGAAGTGGAACGGCGCCTGCCGAACGAGGCCGCCTTGCGCGACGCCATCGCCGCCTGGGAACAGCGCTTGCTGCCATTAACCAGCCTGGCGCCACCCGAACAGCCATCGCACCAGCTGTGGCCGCGCATCAGCGCCAGCCTGTTTACGCCGAGTGCCGTCAGGCAGGCGGGGGGCTGGCAAGCGTGGTGGAACAGCCTGGCCTTCTGGCGGATATTGGCCGGCGGTGGCTTGGCAGCTACGGCCGCGCTGGCCATACTGGTCAGCGTGCAACTGCAAGCGCCCGCCGGGCCTGGCTACCTGGTGGTGCTGGTAGCGCCGCAAGACAAGTCGCCGGGATGGATCGTGCAGGCGGGCAGTCGCGGCGGCAAGAACCGCGACCTGAGCCTGATCCCGCTGGGCCCAACCGTCGTACCGCAACAAAAAGCCCTGCAATTCTGGACCAAGGGCAAGGATTGGAGCGCGCCCGTCTCGCTGGGCCTGGTGCAGCCGGGACAGAGCCTCAAGTTGACTTTGGACAAACTGCCGCCGCTGCAGCCCGAGCAATTATTTGAAATCACGCTGGAGCCGGAAACGGGCTCGCCCACGGGCCGGCCGACGGGGCCGGTGCTTTACATCGGCCGCGCCGTCAAGGTCATGTAATTACTTGCCCACTTATTTGCCCAGCTCGTCGCCCATCTCGCGCCCGCGCTGCGCCGCCGCCTTGATACCCTTGACGATGGCTGCCTTCACGCCGCTCTCTTCCATGCTGGTGAGGGCCGCATACGTCGTGCCGCCCTTTGAGGTGACGCGCTCGCGCAACAGCGATACCGCTTCGCTCGACTGCGCCGCCAGCTGCGCTGCGCCCGTAAAGGTGGCAATCGCCAGTTGCGTGCCCTGCTCGGGCGTCAAGCCCAGCTCGGCAGCCGCCTGCTGCATCGCTTCGATGAAATAAAACACATACGCCGGGCCGCTGCCCGACACGGCCGTGACAGGGTCGATCTGCGCCTCGTCGGCCAGCCAGACAGTACTTCCGACGGCGCGCAAGATGGCGTCCGCCGTCTCTTTTTGCTCGCCGCTGACGCCGCTGCTGGCCACCATGCCCGTGATGCCCATGCCGATCAGGGCCGGCGTGTTCGGCATGCAGCGCACGATGGCAGGGTAATCGCCGAGCCAGCGCGACAAATCAACAGCGCGGATGCCGGCGGCAATCGACAGCACCAGCGGCGCCTTGCCCGCATCGATGAACGGCAGCAGCTGCGCCGCCACTTCGCGCATGCTTTGCGGTTTCACGGCCAGCACGATCACGTCCATGACACGCAGCATGTCACTGGCCGAGGGCGCCGTACTGACGCCAAACTGTGTTTGCAACTTTTCCAGGGCCGGGGCGTGCGGGTCGATCACGTGGATATTGCTTCCCGCCGTCAACTTGCCCGCCAGGCCGGCGATCAGGGCCGCCGCCATATTGCCGCCGCCTACAAATGCTATTTTCAATGCTGTCGTCATGGCGTTTCTTTCAATCAATCAGTGAGGAATAGTTGCGGGAACCGAAGATGGCGCTGCCCACACGCACGATGGTGGCGCCTTCCAGCACGGCGGCGCGCAAGTCGGCCGACATGCCCATCGACAAGGTATCGAGCGCCAGCCCCTCTTGGTTTAATTGTTCGTACAGCGTGCGCAATTGCGCAAACGCAAAACGCTGGCGCGCCAGTTCCGTTTCCGGTTCGGGGATGGCCATCAGGCCGCGCAGGCGCAACCTGGGCAACTGCGCCACGGCGCGTGCCAGCGCCGGCAGATCAAATGGCGTCACGCCGCTCTTGCTCGCTTCGCCGCTGATATTAACTTGCAGGCAGATATTCAAGTCCGGCAAGCCGGCTGGGCGCTGTTCGGACAGGCGCACGGCGATCTTTTCGCGCTCGACCGTGTGCACCCAGTCAAAATGCTCGGCGATGGGGCGCGTCTTGTTGCTCTGGATGGGGCCGATGAAATGCCATGCCAGCGCGCCTTGCGGCAAGGCAAGCTTAACGACGGCAAGCTTGACGGCGGCGATCTTGTCGAGCGCTTCCTGCAGGTAATTTTCGCCAAACGCCGTCTGGCCCGCGCGCGCCGCTGCCAGCACGGCGTCTGCACCAAAGGTCTTGGAGACGGCCAGCAGGTGCACGCCCTCCGGCGCGCGCTGCGCCTCGGCCGCCGCCTGCGCAATAGCGTCGCGCACGGCTTGCAAGTTCTGTTCGATTGTGGACATAATCATTTTCTAGTGGATACGGGGCTACAGCAGCCTCAGGCAGCCCATCAATGCAGGCACAGGGATTATAAATGGACATCTCCGAACTACTCGCTTTCTCCGTCGGTAACAAGGCTTCCGACTTGCACCTGTCTGCCGGCCTGCCGCCGATGATACGGGTGAATGGCGACGTGCGCCGCCTGAACGTGGCGCCGCTTGAGCACAAGGAAGTGCACCGCATGATCTACGATATCATGAACGACAGCCAGCGCAAGGCCTACGAAGAAGCGCTGGAATGCGATTTTTCGTTCGAGATCCCCGGCCTGGCCCGCTTCCGCGTGAACGCCTACAACCAGGAACGGGGCGCCTCGGCCGTGCTGCGCACGATTCCCTCGACAGTGCTGACCCTGGAAGAACTCAACGCGCCGCGCATCTTCGGCGAACTGGCCATGCGCCCACGCGGGCTGGTACTGGTGACGGGCCCGACGGGTTCAGGCAAGTCGACCACCCTGGCGGCGATGGTAAACCACGTCAACGAGCGCCTGCACCACCACATTTTGACCATCGAAGACCCGATCGAGTTCGTGCACGAACCGAAGAAATGCCTGATCAACCAGCGCGAGGTGGGATCGCACACGCACTCGTTTAGCAACGCGCTGCGCTCGGCCCTGCGCGAAGACCCCGATGTCATCCTGGTAGGCGAATTGCGCGACCTGGAAACCATCCGCCTGGCGCTGACGGCGGCCGAGACGGGCCACCTGGTGTTCGGCACCCTGCACACCTCGTCGGCGGCCAAATCCATCGACCGCATCATCGACGTCTTCCCCGCCGAGGAAAAGGAGATGGTGCGCGCCATGCTGTCGGAATCGTTGCAGGCGGTGATTTCGCAAAACTTGCTCAAGACCAAGGATGGCAGCACCCGCGTGGCAGCGCATGAAATCATGCTGGCCACGCCCGCCATACGCAACTTGATCCGCGAAGCAAAAGTGGCGCAAATGTATTCGGCCATCCAGACGGGCAGCAATGTGGGCATGCAGACGCTGGACCAGTGCCTCTCCGACCTGGTACGGCGCGGCACGATCTCGGCAGAAACGGCCCGTTCGGCCGCCAAATCACCTGAAAACTTTCCCGGATAAACGCATGCAGACGACACACGAACACTATGGCGCCATGCACGCGCTGCTGGCGCAGATGCGCGAACGGGGCGGCTCGGACCTGTTCATCACGGCCGGCTTTGCGCCTGCGATCAAGCTCGACGGCAAGCTGACGCCGCTGGCGGGCGGCGCGCTCGATGCGCAGCAGGCGGCCGCTTACGTGCGCACCGTCATGAACGAGCGCCAGGCGACGGAGTTCGAGGCCAGCCGCGAAGCCAATTTCGCCATCAGCCCGGAGGGACTCGGGCGTTTTCGCGTCTCCGCCTTCGTGCAGATGGGGAAAGCGGGCATGGTCTTGCGCACGATCAATACCAGCATCCCCACCCTGGACGCGCTGGGCCTGCCCGCCATCCTGCAAGACGTGGTGATGAGCAAACGGGGACTCGTCATCATGGTGGGCGCCACCGGCTGCGGCAAGTCGACCACGCTGGCGGCCATGGTGGGCCACCGCAACGCCCACAGCCACGGCCACATCATCACCATCGAAGATCCCGTGGAATTCATCCATCCACACGGCAACTGCATCGTCACCCAGCGCGAAGTGGGGGTCGATACGCAAGACTGGGGCACGGCCCTGAAAAACACCTTGCGCCAGGCGCCCGACGTGATACAGATCGGTGAAATCCGCGACCGCGAAACGATGGACCACGCCATCGCGTTTGCCGAAACGGGCCATCTGTGCCTGGCAACCTTGCATGCGAACAACGCCAACCAGGCGCTGGACCGCATCATCAATTTCTTCCCCGAAGAACGGCGCCAGCAATTGTTGATGGACCTGTCGCTCAATTTGAAGGGCATGATTTCGCAGCGTTTGATCCCCAACAAGGACAGCAGCGGGCGCAAGGCGGCGCTGGAAATCCTGCTCAATTCGCCGCTGATGAGCGAGCTGATCTTCAAGGGCCAGGTGCACGAAATCAAGGAACTGATGAAAAAATCGCGCGAGCATGGCATGCAGACTTTCGACCAGGCCCTGTTCGACCTGCACGAGACGGGCCATATCAGCTATGAAGATGCGCTGCGCAATGCGGACTCCGTCAACGACCTGCGCCTGGCGATCAAACTCCACGGCAAAACGGCGCCGCAACCTGCCCCGCTCGCGGGCACCACCACTTTGGGACTACTCTGAGATGGCCAGCATCCACGATTTCCAGGCCACGGCGCTGGACGGCACCCCCATCGACCTGGCGCAATACGCGGGCAAGGTCTTGTTGATTGTCAACACGGCCAGCGCCTGCGGCTTCACGCCGCAATACCGGGGCCTCGAAGCGCTGTACCAACAGTTCCAGCAACAGGGGCTGGTCGTGCTGGGGTTTCCCTGCAACCAGTTTCGCCAGCAAGAACCGGGCTCGAATGCCGAGATCGGCGCTTTTTGCGCGAAAAATTTTGGGGTCACTTTTCCCCTGTTCGCCAAAATTGAGGTCAATGGGCCACATACCCACCCCCTGTTTGCGCAATTAAAACAGGCGGCGCCCGGCATTCTGGGCACGCAATCGATCAAATGGAATTTCACCAAATTTCTGGTGCGCAAGGATGGCAGCGTCTTTCGCCGCTATGCGACGGCCAGTAAACCCGCAACCCTGACTGACGACATCGCGCGATTGCTACAAGCATGAGCGAAAAAAACTTTGATTTACAACAATGATTGTTGAAATCAGGCACGCCAACTTTATTTCATACATGATATTAATATTGTGTTTCAAATAGCAAATTTCGGTGATAATGTTGACATAATCATTCGCACATATCGATAACAAAACGATGCCAGTCTTTGGGAAAATAGTATCTTCGTGGCTACGCATGGGCTGTTATTGCCGCCTGTTCATTCCTGTTTTCTTCCTGATACTCGCCGTTTCCGCCCTCCGTTATCACGCCCTGCTCGATACCGAAACGGCGCTGGCCACAGCGCGTTATCAAAGCGATGCGCGGCAACTCGACCTGTACCTGGCCAATACCGTGCTGCCGCTGGCCGTGCGAAGCGACATGCACACGCTGCGCGACAACGTGCGCCAGGCGCTGCGCAGCGCCTTGCCGCTGAACCGCAGCCTCGCTGCCATCCGCTGGGATAGTGCCTCCGAACATATCGAAGTGCTGGCCGACAGCCAGCTGGCCGACGAACTGGCCGCTGGCGTGCCGGCGTGGTTTGCGCGCCTGGCCGGCATCACGGCCATCAGCAGCCGCCTGACGGTGGCGCTGCCAGGCGGTGGCGACGGCATCCTCGACCTGCACTACGCGCCCAGCCTGCCCCTGACGCAGGCATGGCACAGCGTGCGCCACCAGGCCGTGCTGAGCGGCATCAATATCGTCCTCATTTACATGCTGCTGGGCCTGATCCTGGCCTCGCAGCGCAAGCTGCTGGCGCGCCTGGTGCGGGCCACCGACCGCTTCCGCGGCGGCGACTTCGCCGTGCGCCTGGCAGGCGGTGCCACGTCCGAGGCGCAAGCCGTGTCGCAGTCATTCAACAGCATGGCCGGCGATATCGAGGAACTATTGTTCTCGCTCAAGACCAGCCAGCGCCAACTGGGCGAACAGCTCAACCAAACCGTGCACATGCAGCATGCGCTGCAAAAACTATCCTGGCAAAACTACAATGATGTGCTGACGGGCCTGCCCAACCGCGCCGCGCTGGCCGCCCGCTTCGAACAGGAACTGTTCCTCGCGCGCGAGCGCCAGCGCCTGCTGGCCGTGTGTCTGTTCGACCTCGACCACTTCCAGGCCATCAACGACCGCTACGGCGCCGAGGCTGGCGATGACATTCTCAAGCAGGTGGCCGGCCGCCTGCACAGCTTCACGGGCCAGGTGCACTATGCGGCGCGGCTGGGCGGCGATGAATTCGTCATGCTGCTGTGCGGCCAGGCCAGCATCGCCAGCATCGAACAGAACATCACCCAGCTGATGAAAGAACTGAGCCGCCCCTACCAGTGCGACCAGCAGCCGCTACACATGACGGCCAGCGCCGGCATCGCCGTGTACGCCGGCAAGGACCTGAATACGGAAAGCCTGCTGCGCCACGCCGATCACGCCGTCTACCAGGCCAAGCTGACGGGGCGCAACCAGTATCACTTCTTCGACACCAACCTCGATGAAGAAGTGCGCACGCACCACAACCAGCGCACGGAAGTGCGCCAGGCCCTGATCGATGGCGAGCTGCGGCTGTACTACCAGCCCAAGGTCAACCTGCGCGCCGGCACGGTGGTGGGCATGGAAGCGCTGCTGCGCTGGCAGCATCCGCGCCGCGGTGTACTGGCGCCGGCGCAGTTCCTGCCGCTGGTAGAGCAGACGGACCTGATTATCGACATCGGCGAATGGGTGCTGCGCCAGGCCCTGTGGCAGATGCAGCGCTGGAGCGTGGCAGGCAAGCACTGGGTGGTCAGCGTGAACATCGCGGCACGCCACTTCCAGCAGCCCGATTTCGTCGCGCGCCTGGAAACCATCCTCGGCGAGTTTCCCGGCGTGCGCGCCAGCATGCTGGAACTGGAAATCCTCGAATCGTCGGCCCTGCACGACATCGAACACGTGCGCCGCATTATCCGCGCCTGCCAGGCGCTGGGCATCACGTTCGCGCTCGACGATTTCGGCACCGGCTATTCCTCGATGTCGTATCTGAAACGCCTGCCAGCCAATATCGTCAAGATTGACCAGAGCTTCGTGCGCAATATGCTCAACGACCGCGACGACCTGCACCTGGTGCGCGCCGTTATCGGCCTGGCCCGTTCATTCGGTTTGACGGTGATCGCCGAAGGCGTGGAAAGCATCGAGCACGGCGCCCGCCTGATCCAGCTGGGCTGCGACCTGGCGCAAGGCTATGGCATCGCCCGCCCCATGCCGGCCAACGCCGTGCTGGACTGGGCAAACAATTTCATTCCCGCGCCGCAGTGGAAGCTGGCGCAGCTGAGCGAAAGCCCGGTTTAAGGTTGCGGCGCCGCCAGCGCTGCATCGATCAACTCGATCCAGTGCCGCACGGGCGTCTGCGTGCCCGATTGCAGGTGCGTCAGGCAGCCGATATTGGCCGAGACGATGACGTCGGGTGCGCAGGCTTCCAGGTTGGCCACCTTGTTGTCGCGCAGCTGCTGCGACAATGCCGGCTGCAGGATCGAATACGTACCGGCAGAACCGCAGCACAGATGGCTGTCGGCGCACAGGCGCACGTCGACGCCGACTGCGCGCAGCACCTGCTCGACCTTGCCGCGGATCTGCTGGCCGTGCTGCAAGGTGCATGGCGGGTGATACGCGACTCTTTGCGCGATCCGCCCTTTTTCCTTTAACAGCGCCACCAGTTCCATTTCGAACGCCGACATGATCTCGGACAAATCGCGCGTCAGTGCCGTGATGCGCCGCGCCTTGTCCGCATACTGTGCGTCGTGTGCCAGCAGATGGCCGTATTCCTTGACGGTGGCGCCGCAGCCGGACGCCGTCATGACGATGGCTTCGGCGCTGTCCACATACGGCCACCAGGCATCGATATTGCGGCGCATGTCGTCCAGCGCCGCCTCTTGGTCATTCAGGTGATGGCGCAGCGCGCCGCAGCATCCTGCTTTCGGCGCATTGATCAATTGCACGCCCAGCGCGTCAAGCACGCGCGCCGTGGCCGCGTTGATATTGGGCGACATGGCCGGCTGCACGCAGCCATCGAGCACCAGCATGGTGCGCGCATGGCCGCGCGCGGGCCACTTGCCGGGGGCAGCGCCGGGGCGCAATTTGTCCTGCAAGCCTTTTGACAGCAAGGGCCGCAGTGCCTGCCCCGCCTTGTACACGGGCGTAAACAGCCAGCGGCGCGGCAAGGCTTCCTTCAGGGCGAAACGCAGCGCGCGCTCGCGCAAGGGGCGCTGCACGCGCTGTTCGACGACGTTGCGGCCGATGTCGACCAGGCGCCCGTACTGCACCCCGGACGGACAAGTCGACTCGCAGTTGCGGCAGGTCAAACAGCGGTCCAGGTGCGTCTGCGTCTTGGCTGTGACGGGCGCGCCTTCGAGCACCTGCTTGATCAGGTAAATGCGTCCGCGCGGGCCGTCGAGTTCATCGCCCAGCAATTGGTAGGTGGGACAGGTGGCCGTGCAAAAGCCGCAATGCACGCAGGCGCGCAAGATGGCTTCGGCTTCGTCGCCTGCCGGCGTATTCTTGATGAAATCGGCGAGATTGGTTTGCATGCGCGCTCAATACATTCTGTGCGGGTTGAAGATGCCGGCCGGGTCGAAAGCCTGCCGCAGACGCTGGTGGATGGTGCCGACGGCTGGCGCCAGCGGGTGGAACACGCCCACCGCCTTGTCGCCGCCGCGGAACAGCGTGGCGTGGCCCCCAAGCGCAGCCACCGCCTGGCGGATGCGCAGGGCGCTGGCGACATCGGCGCCGGCATCGACCTTCAGCCAGCGCTGCGCGCCACCCCACTCGATCAGCTGGCGCCCTTTCAAAATCACGGCGCTGGCGTGCGGCGGCACGGATAGCCGCCACAGGCTGCCACTGCCCGTAAAGAAATCATGCGTCTGCTCGCGCAGGGATAGCCAGAAAGCGGCCGCGTCATCGGGCGCCAGCACTTTGCCGCCCAATGATTGCAAAGCCGCAGAGACGGCCGCCTCGGCGCCCGACAGGCGCACGGTGAGCACGCCGTCATGCCAGCAACTGGCCGATAGCGGCAGCGGTTGTCCGGCCCATTCATTGAGCAAGCGCAAGGCGGCGATTTCCGTGCACTCCACGCGAAAACTCGCTTCGCGCAGCGGCAGGGGCAGCACTTTGAGCGACACTTCCAGGATCAGGCCCAGGGTGCCCAAGGAACCCGCCAGCAGGCGCGAGACATCGTAGCCGGCCACGTTTTTCATGACTTGCCCGCCAAAGGCCAGGCGCTCGCCGTGGCCATCCATCAGCACGGCGCCCAGCACAAAATCACGTAACGCGCCCGCGCTGGCCCGGCGCGGGCCGGACAAGGCGCAAGCCACCGCCCCGCCCACGGTGGCGCCCGCGCCGAAATGCGGCGGTTCGAAGGCCAGCATCTGGTTGCGTGCGGCCAGCGCTGCCTCGATGTCAGAGAGCGGCGTGCCGCAGCGGGCCGTGATCACCAGCTCCGTCGGTTCATAGTCGATGATGCCGGCATACGCGCGCGTGTCGAGTAACTCACCGGCCAGCTGCTGTCCATACCAGTCTTTCGTGCCACCGCCGCGCAGGCGTACAGGCGTACCCGCCGCGCTGGCCGCCAGGATCTGCTGTTTGAATTGTTCCGCTATCGCTTGCAAAAGGGTCTCCGGCAGATTAAAAACGGGGCAGGTTGGCAAACGGCAGGCGCCCCGCCGTGACGTGCATCTTGCCAAATTCCGCACAGCGGTTCAAGGTGGGAATGGCCTTGTCCGGGTTCAGCAAGGTATGCGGGTCAAACGCGCGCTTGACGGCAAAGAAGGCATCGAGTTCGGCGCGCGTAAATTGCACGCACATGGAATTGATCTTTTCCATGCCCACGCCGTGTTCGCCCGTGATAGTGCCGCCAACGGCCACGCACAGGGCGAGGATATCGGCGCCAAACGCCTCGGCGCGCTCAAATTCGCCAGGCATGTTGGCGTCAAACAGGATCAGCGGATGCAAATTGCCATCGCCCGCGTGGAATACGTTCGCGCAGCGCAAGCCATAGGTCTTTTCCATGCCGGCGATGCCCGTCAGGACTTCGGCCAGGCGCTTGCGCGGGATGGTGCCGTCCATGCAGTAGTAATCGGGCGAAATGCGCCCTGCGGCAGGAAAGGCGTTCTTGCGGCCGGACCAGAATTTCATGCGTTCCGCTTCCGACTGCGAGACGGCAATCGCGCTGGCGCCCGCCCCTTCCAGCACGGCCGTCATGCGGGCGATTTCCTCTTCCACTTCCTCGTGCGTGCCATCGGCCTCGCACAGCAAGATGGCGGCCGCGTTGATATCGTAGCCGGCCTTGACGAACGGTTCGACCATGCGCGAGGATGTCTGGTCCATCATTTCCAGGCCGGCCGGGATGATGCCGGCGGCGATCACGTTGGCAACTGCATTGCCGCCAGTGACCACGTCGCCGAAGGACGCCATGATGACGCGCGCGGTGGCCGGTTTCGGGATCAGCTTTACCGTCACTTCCGTGACGATGCCCAGCATGCCTTCGGAGCCGATGAAGACGGCCAGCAAGTCCAGGCCGGGGGAATCGAGGCATTCACCGCCCAGTTCGAGCACGTCACCATCGATGGTAACAACCCGCACGCGCAGCACATTGTGCACGGTCAAACCATATTTGAGGCAATGCACGCCGCCCGAGTTTTCCGCCACGTTGCCGCCGATGCTGCAGGCGATCTGCGAGGAGGGGTCGGGCGCGTAATACAGCGCATATTGCGCCGCCGCTTCCGAAATGGCCAGGTTGCGCACGCCAGGCTGCACCACGGCCGTGCGCGCATACGCATCGAGGCGCACGATGCGGTTCAGGCGCGCCGTCGACAGCACCACGCCATCGGCAATTGGCAAGGCGCCGCCCGACAGGCCCGTGCCGGCGCCGCGCGGCACGATCGGCACGCCAAGCTGGCGGCAGACGCCGAGGATGGCGATGACTTGTTCTTCCGTGTCGGGCAGGGTGACGACCATCGGCAACTGGCGGTAGGCAGCCAGGCCGTCGCACTCATACGGGCGCGTATCTTCGGCGTCAGACAGCACGCAGCGGGCCGGCAGCACGGCCAGCAGGGCCGCGACGACGGCTTGCTGGCGCGCGGCGATCAATCCGGGTTCGGGAGCAGCATTGAGCATAGTGAGGGGTAAAAGTACATGGTCGTGCAACGATTGTAAGCATAAAAACACCGTGCGCCGCATTTTTTGTCACGATTGCCGGCAAATGCGGCGCGCAGTGTCGTATGCTGCCCCATTCTTCTTTGAAAGGACCAGCATCATGGGCAACCGACTCTCGAAAATCGCCACGCGCACGGGCGACAATGGCAGCACCGGCCTGGGCGACGGCAGCCGCACCAGCAAGGACAATGTACGCATCCACGCCATGGGCGACGTGGACGAACTCAATTCGAATATCGGCTTGCTGCTGTGCGAAGCCATGCCCGACGCCTTGCGCGGCGAACTGGTGGCCATCCAGCACGATCTGTTCGACCTGGGCGGCGAAATCTGCATCCCCGGCTACCAGCTGATCAAGGAAGAGCATGTGCTGCGCCTCGATGACTTGCTGGCCAAATACAATGCGGACTTGCCCGCCCTCTCCGAATTCATCCTGCCAGCGGGCTCGCGCGCTGCATCGCTGGCGCATGTGTGCCGCACCGTCTGCCGCCGCGCCGAGCGCAGCATCGTCACGCTGGCGAACGCGGAAACGCTGCACGAACATCCGCGCCAGTACGTCAATCGCCTGTCGGACTTGCTGTTCGTGCTGTCGCGCGTGCTGAACCGCTTTGCCGGCGGCAGCGACGTGCTGTGGCGGCACGACCGCACGGCCGGCCAGGCTAAATAAGACCGTTACAGCACTTCCAGGAAGCTTTTCAGGGCCTGGACTTCATCTGGCGTCAGCTTCAGGCGCTGTAACAGGGGCGAAGTGACGGGAAACTTTGGATCGGCCGCCTGCTGCGCATTTTGCGGCACGGGGCGCGCCATGCCCGCGTTATACATGTTCAGCACGCCCAGCAGCGGGAACAGGCCGTTGTGCATCCACGGCCCCGATTGCGCCACGCCGCGCAGCGATGGCGTGCGGAACTTGCCCACGTCCTCGTCCTTGCCCGTGACCAGGTAGCGTCCCAGGTCTTCGTATTTCTTGCGCCCGTAGTAGGCCAGCCCCAGGTTATGGAATTGCTGGTCCGTCAGCAAGGCGCCGCTATGGCAGGTCATGCAGCGCGCCTTGGTGCGGTACAAGTGCAGGCCCAGCAGTTCGCGCTCGTTCAGTGCCGTGCGTTCGCCTTCGAGGAAGGTGTCGAAGCGCGTGACGGGCGGCAGCAGCGTGCGCTGATAGTCGGCCAGCGCCGTCAGGATACGCGGCAAGGTCACGCCATCCCCCTTTCCGAAGGCGGCGTCGAACTGCACCGTGTAGTCGCCCTGCGCGGCCAGCTTGGCCGGCAAGGCCGGCACGTCCATGGCCATCTCGTCGGCATGCTGCAAGGGGCCCAGCGCCTGCTCTTCCAGGGTCGCTGCGCGGCCATCCCAGAACAGCGACTTGATCTGCCCCACGCCCAGCAGACCGGGCACGTTGCGCTGACCCAGGCGCCCTGCATGGCCCGCAGAGACGCGCTTGCTGTCGGCAAAGCCGTGGGCCGGGCTGTGGCAACTGATGCAGGCCACCGCGTTCGAGCCGGACAGGCGCGTGTCATTGAACAGGCGCTGGCCCAGCGCCACCACTGGCGGCGACACCTTCGCCGGCGCCATGGCCGACACAGGCGCCATCTCGGCCGGCGTCACGCCATCGGGCACTTGCGGACGGGGCCACTTGGCGACGGGCTGCGCGTACAACTGGCGCAGGCACGCCATGTCCCAGCCGGTCTGCGCCGCGCAGGCAACGCTGGCGGGAACGGCATCGCTGGCGCGGCCATCCATGCTCATCATCAAGCCCGCGCCGCCCGCCAGCAAGGCGGCCAAGGCGAAGGTGGTTTTTTTCAGGTGGGATGCCATTTTCATGCGCCTGCCGTCAGTGTCGTTGTCATTGTCATTGTCATTAGAAGCGGTAGCCAAGTTCCAGCGTGAACTGGCGGCCTTTTTCGTACACCAGCTCTTTCGCCTGGTACAGGGGATTGCTGCGGTTGGTCACGTTTTCCACGGCCACATTGATAAAACCTTCGCCCGGCCCCGTCTTAGGCAGCGCATATTGCACGCGCATGTCCCAGCTGACAGCCTTGCCCGCCGTGGCGTCTTCATACACGTCGGCCACGCCACCGTCGAACGGCTTCGATTCGCCCGTGCTCACCATCGCCGTTTCCTTGCCCCGCACGCGGAAGAAATTATCCACCTTCAATCGATACGCGGGAATGTCCGTCGACAGCAGCAAGCGCGCCGTCCATGGGCGGTTGTAATTATTGGCCGGCCGGTCTGTCCAGCGCATGAACTTGCCCTGGTAATAGATGTACTGGTCCATGTCGCCAGCGAGCTCGCTCAAGCTGTCGTCGTAGTCGGCGTGCGAAGAGTTGGTGCGCGTATGGTCATAGCCGAACTGCACGCGCGTGGCCGTCTCGCCCCAGCGCACGGGACGCAGCGTCTCGGCGGCCAGCGTCCACACCTTGCTGTCGGTGCGGCCAATATTATCCCAAGAGTAATTCGCAGCCGATTCCAGGTGCTGCACCATCTCGTCGCGGCCTTCGCGCAGGACGCGCTTGGCGCTCCACTTGACGCCGGCCCATTGCTGGCTGATACCCAGCATTTTTTCATCCGTGTACGGCACCTTCATGTCGCCCAGCTTGTACCAGGCCCAGTTGGCGGCCATCTCGGGCGCCGCCCAGTCCTTCAGCAAGCCGCCCGACAAGGTGCGCGTCTGCGACTTCGTCTGCAGGGCCAGGCGCTTCGAGTTGGCATAGAAATCAAAGAAATTGCGGCCATAGTAGCGGTTCGCCCCCAATTCGACCTGGGTCGTGCCCTTGCCCGCCACATCCCAGAAAGCCGACAGGCGCGGCGCGATGCTCGATTTTGGCGACAAATCGTCACTGTCGTAGCGCGCGCCCAGGCGCACGCGCACATCGCCCAGTTTGACGTCGTCCTGCAAGAAGGCGCCGCGCGTCTTGTTGCTCAGTTCATAGGCGCCCGCGTAATGAATGATGCGCGACGCCAGGTACTGGCCGCGCACGCTCGAGGCCGCATTCCATGGCGTCGCCAGGGAACAGTATTGCGTGTCCACCCCACCGCCGACCATATTGCAGGTGTTGGTGTTGACCGACCCCGTGTATTGCTCGTACGTCGTGTTGCGGCGGTAGCTGGAGCGCTGCGTGCCCAGTTCCAGGCCCGCCTGGAAGGTATGCGACATGCCCAGCAAAGTGATGGGTTCCCATTTCAGCTTGCCCTGGTACTGGGCGGTTTCCTGTTCCTGGTCGATATCGCCATAGCCACCCTCGGTACTGGCCCAGCCGGTCGCACCCGTGCCCGTCTTGACGCCCCAATTCTTATCATTCGAGTAACGCCATGCTTTCCAGATGCTGGCATCGGCGTCGCGCGAACTTTCCATCTTGTTCCAGCTCAAGCGGTGTTCCGCCGTGGCGCCGCCCAGCAGCGCCACGGGGTGCGTCAGGCCCAGGTTAAGGCCATTGCCGCCGCTCTTCAGGTGATACGTGCTGTTTTTCACGTTGGCAATAAAATAGTCGCCACTCGACGGCGCATGCATGAGCGAGAAATCGGCCAGCACACCGGGGATGATGGACCAGAAACCGCGCACAAAGGCATTGTCGCTGCCGCGCCGCTGCACCTTGCGGTTAGCGTCGCCCGCGCTTTGCAAGCCATTGCCATAACCGTTCAGGGGAATCTCCGACGTCTTGCGGATGAAGCTGCCGATCAGGCTGAAGTTCTCCGTGACCTTGCCCTGCAGCGCGGCGCGGTAGGTCCATTTTTCGAAGGCGGGCTGCAAATCGGCCGTGGCCGAATTGGCGGCGCTTTCCCGCTGGCTGTCGCTGAGCTTGTACTGCATCCACGCCGAGCGCGTGCTCTCCACGGAGACCTGGCCGGCCAGCTTGCGCGTGGGAGCACAGGTATTGGCATTGACCACGCCGCCCTTGAAGCGGCCATACTCGGCGCCGATGTTCGAATCGAGCACCGTCACCTCGCACAGCAGGCTGGTGTCGACGGCAAACCCCTGGCTGGCCGCAGGCGGCGCCGTCATATTGGCGGGATTGTTGCTGGCGGGGCCGATACTGTTGTTGAGCGACATGCCGTCCATCTGGTACAGATTGTCGTAAAACTTCGCGCCGTTGATGCTGATGTCGGCCGGCGCCAGTTCGCCCTGGGTGGCGGACGCTTGCTGCTGGTTATCGAATTGCACGCTGGGATTGATGCGTAACAAGCTGGTGATATTGCCGTCGATGCCATTCATGGCTTCGATCTGGCGCCGCTCCAGGCGCTGCTCGCCGACCGATTCGCGCTCGGCCTGCAAGCGCACTTCAGGCAGCATTTGCGGTGCGGGCTCTTCTGGTTCGGTCTCGGCGGCAAAGACCATGGGAGTGGCGGCGCTGGCGCAAAAGGCCAGGCTGATGGCCAATACGGACTGGCACAGGGTAAAGATGGATGACATGACAAACCTTGAGACTGCAGATGGGAAAGAGACAGTCTCATGATGCCGCCCTTCACTTGATCACCCAGTGTCGCCTTGTCATGCCGTCAGTTGTGAATAATAATCATTCCTATTACCATTTGCAATACAGTAACATCAAGACCATGCTGTTTTTTTTGACGTGCGTAAAAAATTTGCGGCAAACTGTTGCATCCGCACCACCTCTTTCTACACAGGCGCCGACACGCCGCCCGGCGGCCGTTGCGCCTGCAGGTGTTCGCGCAGCAAGCCGCGCAGCGACTGCACCTGCCCTACCGCGTCGGCCTGCAGGCCAGTCAAGCCTGCGCTGGCGCACGGGCCGGGGGCCGGCGTATCGGCGGCGCCGCGCAGCAACGCATCGATTTCCCCGCTAACCTCGGCGATCCACTGCTGCAACTCGGGCGTGGCCGGCTCGGCCTGGGGACTCAGGCTGATGCGCGCCGTGCTGCCCGCCACGCGGCGCAGCAGGGGCAAGGTGCGCATGGCCGCCAGGCCCACGCCGACACTGCGGTCCAGGCGGCGCTCGATGCGCAAACGCTGCAAGACTTGCTCCGCGTTATTGCTGGCCAAGCCCGCCTCGCGGCGCAGGTTGGCGATCGCGCTATCCCATTTTCCTCCGGCCGCCATCACGGCCAGCAAGTATTTCAGGTTCGCCGAGACGGCCTTTGCCAGGCGCTGGTCCAGGTCGTCCGCTTCCCGGTCGGGCCACAGGAAAAACGTGGCCAGCAAGGCCAGTACGCAACCGAGCACATTGTTGCCCAGGCGGCTCATCGCATACACCATCTCGCTGGCCGGCGCCGCATAGTCGGCCACCAGCACGAAGGCGGGCGTCATGAACAGCACGTGCAGGCTGTAGCTGACGCGGCGCAAGGCCATGGTGGCGACAATCAGGGGAAACACCACCAGCGAGATGCCCAGCGGCGTGTGGATGACCAGGCCGATCAGCACGGCCAGCACGGCGCCCAGCACGCTGCCCGTGACCCGCTCGATGCCGCGCGGCCAGGTAGTCGACACGGACGGCTGCAATATCAACAAGGTGGCCATGGTGGCCCAGTAGCCGAACGGAATGTGCAGCGCTTCGACCAGCAGGAAACCGGCCGTCGTCGCCAGCGAGACGCGCGCCGCGTGGCGCCAGCTGAGCGACTGCGGCGTGGCGTTGACCTTCAGCGTTTGCCACGCCTGCCCCAGCGCCAGGAAGGCTGCCTCGCGCCACGGCAGGCGCGTGGCGCGCGGCAGGCCCAGCGCCATGAATTCCACGTTCAGGCGCAGCGGCAGCAAGGCGCCCAGCGCCGCTTCCAGGCGCCGCCCGCAGGCGGCCAGGCGACGTTGCAGATCCAGGGGAGGCGTTTCCGGCTGGCGCTGCACGGCTTGCCCCAGGCGGCGCAGCAGCACCGCCATCACTTCCAGGCTGCGCCGCGCGCGCGGGTCCTGGCGCAAGCGCTGCTGTTCGCGCTCGCAGGAATGCGTGACGGCGATCAGGTAGGCGAAGATGCGCTCGGCGTCGCTGAGCGCCAGCAGCAGGTTGTCATACAGGGCGCTGCGGCCCGCGCGCGCAGGCGGCACGGCGGCCAGCGCCACGCGCGCCGCCTCCAGCGCGGCGCGCGCCTGCGAACGGTAGCTGGCGCCATGCGTGGCGGCGTCCGGCGGCAACGGCGCATGCCCGAGGAAACGGGCATTGTCGCGCGCGATGCCGGCCAGGCGCGAATACGCGGCGCGAATGGCGCGCCTGCTTGGGCCGAACGGGTGGATGCGCCAGACGGTAAAACTGAGCACGGTGGCAAACAGGCAGCCAAACATGTACAGCCCCAGGAAAGGCGCGCTTTGCGTCATCGATTCGAGCGGATGCGTGACCATCACCACGCTGGCCGTGGCCGCCAGGATCGCCACTTGCGCCGTGGCCGCGCCCCAGATGCGCGCCAGCGCGCCGGCCCAGGAAAACAGCAGCACGGCGATGGCCGCCGTCGCCAGGCCATGGCCGGCGGCCAGCGCCGCCAAGCCACCGGCCACGGTGGACAGCAAGCCGAAGCCCAGCATCGACACGAAGCGCATGCGCCGCGTGCCAGCCGCGTCGGCCAGGCAAGTCCAGAAGGCGCCGATGGCGGCCCAGGAAAAATCCGGTACGTCGAACAGCCAGCCCAGCAGCAGCATGGCAGTGGCCGCGCAGGCAGCCCGCAAGCCTTCGGACAGATTGGTTTCGTCGATGGCCAGCGTGACCATCCACAGCGGACGGCGCTGGGCCAGGGTGTCGGTATAGGCGTGCATGCCCGTCAGCCAGCGGTTGGCCAATGCGCGCACTCGGCGATGAAGTTTCCTGAAATACAAGCTGAACCTTGAAGAGGTATCAAAGCGTCATCGTAGCATTCCCCGGCAAAAAATGTTGCAGTGCAATGTAAATGACAGCAGCCGAAAAAAAACGGCACCGTAGTGCCGCTTTCATTCTGGAAGACGCGACTTAGCTGACCACCGCCAGGCGCGGCTGCGTACCGCCGTAGCGCTTTTCAATAGAGGCGGCGATGCCACTGGCGTCCAGGCCCACGCCTTTCAGCAATTGCACGGGGTCGCCATGGTCGATGAAGGTGTCGGGCAAGCCCAGCATCAGGATAGGCTTGACGATACCCTCTGCGGCCAGGGCTTCGGCCACGGCCGAACCGGCGCCGCCCATGATGCAGCCTTCTTCCACCGTCACCAGGTAATCGTGGTCAAGAGCAAGTTGCTTCACCAGCGCCACGTCGAGCGGCTTGACGAAGCGCATGTTGGCCACCGTCGCGTCGAGCTGTTCGCCGGCCGCCATACTCGGCGCCACCATCGAGCCAAAAGCCAGGATGGCGATGCGCTTGCCCTGGCGCTTGAGTTCGCCCTTGCCGATTTCAATGCTCGTCAGTTCCGGCACGATGGCCGCACCAAAGCCGGCGCCGCGCGGATAGCGGATCGCCGCCGGACCCGGGTAATGGTAGCCCGTGGTCAGCATCTGGCGGCATTCGTTTTCGTCGGACGCGGCCATGATGACCATGTTCGGAATGCAGCGCAAAAACGCCATGTCGTAGTTGCCCGCGTGCGTGGCGCCGTCGGCGCCCACCAGGCCGGCGCGGTCCAGCGCGAACGTGACGTCCAGGTTTTGCAGCGCCACGTCGTGGATCAGCTGATCGTAGGCGCGCTGCAGGAAGGTGGAATAGATGGCGACGACGGGTTTCAAGCCTTCGCAAGCCAAACCGGCGGCGAAGGTCACCGAATGCTGCTCGGCAATACCGACGTCAAAATAACGCTTGGGGAACTGCTGTTCGAACTTGACCATGCCCGAACCTTCGCGCATGGCTGGCGTAATGCCCACTAGGCGCTTGTCGTGGGCGGCCATGTCGCACAGCCAGTTGCCGAACACTTCCGTGTAGGTCATCTTGCCTGGCGCCGTGGCCGGCTTGATGCCTTCAGCCGGATTAAACTTGGGCGTGCCGTGGTACAGGATCGGTTCCGCTTCGGCCAGCTTGTAGCCCTGGCCCTTCTTGGTGACCACGTGCAGGAATTGCGGCCCCTTCAATTGCTTGATATTTTGCAAGGTCGGGATCAGCGAATCGAGGTCGTGGCCGTCGATGGGGCCGATATAATTGAAACCAAACTCTTCGAACATGGTGGCGGGCACGACCATGCCCTTGGCGTGCTCTTCGAATCGCTTCGCCAGTTCCAGCACGGGGCCGGGCAAGACGGACTTGCCGACATTTTTCGCCGCCGCATAGAACTTGCCCGACATCAGCCGCGCCAGGTGGCGGTTCAGCGCGCCCACGGGCGGCGAGATCGACATGTCGTTGTCGTTCAAAATCACCAGCAAATTGATGTCTTCCTGCACACCCGCATTGTTCATCGCCTCGAAGGCCATGCCGGCCGTCATCGAGCCGTCGCCGATCACGGCGATTGCGTGCAGCGGGTCGCCCTTGATCTTGGCCGCCTGCGCCATGCCCAGCGCGGCCGAGATCGACGTCGACGAGTGCGCCGTGCCGAAGGTATCGTATTCGCTCTCGTCGCGTTTCGGGAAGCCGGAAATGCCGTCTTTTTGGCGCAGCGTGTGCATGCGCTCGCGGCGGCCCGTCAGGATCTTGTGCGTATAGGTCTGGTGGCCCACGTCCCAGACGATGCGGTCGTGCGGCGTGTTGAATACATAGTGCAGCGCGACGGTCAGCTCGACCGTGCCCAGATTGGACGACAGATGGCCACCCGTCTTGGAGACGGAGTCGAGCAGGAAGCTGCGCAATTCCTGCGCCAGCGGCACCAGTTGCGAGCGGGCCAGCTTGCGCACTTGCGCTGGTTCATTGATGGTTTCTAACAGTTTCATTTATGCCTTCCGCTGCACGACCAGGTCTGCCAGCTCGCGCAAACGGCGTGCCTTGTCCCCGAATGGCGCCAGCGCCGCATGGGCGTCGCACCGCAATTGTTCTGCCAGGGCCCTGGAAGGTTCCAGTCCCAGGATCGATACGTAGGTGGGCTTGTTGGCCGCCGCATCCTTGCCAGCCGTCTTGCCCAGGGTGGCCGAGTCGGCCGTCGCGTCGAGCACGTCGTCGACCACCTGGAAAGCCAGCCCGACGGCGCGCGCATAGGCGTTCAGCGCCGTCATGTCTTCAGGCGTCAAGTCCTTGCCCGCCAGCGCGCCCAGGATCACGGCCGCGCGCAGCAAGGCGCCCGTTTTCAATTGATGCATCTGTTCCAGCTGCGGCAGGCTCAAGGCCAGGCCGACGCTGTCGAGGTCGATGGCCTGGCCGCCGCACATGCCGTTTGATCCCGAGGCCTGCGCCAGCGAGCGCAGCATCGCCATTTGCCGCGCCGGTGGAATGGCTGCGCCGTCGGCCAACAGCATGAAGGCCTGCGATTGCAGCGCGTCGCCGACCAGCAGGGCCGTCGCTTCATCGTAGGCGATGTGCACGGTGGGCTTGCCACGGCGCAAGGCATCGTCATCCATGCATGGCATGTCGTCATGCACCAGCGAATACACGTGGATCATTTCCAGCGCGCAAGCGGCGCGCGCCAGGGTATCTTGATCGGCATCAAACAATTCACCGGCCGCCATCACCAGCAGCGGGCGCACGCGCTTGCCGCCGCCCAGCAGCGCATAGCGCATGGCCGCATGCAGCTTGTGCGGCACGCAATCGGGCGCAGGCAGGAACTGGTCGAGCTGGCGCTCCACGCCGGATTGCGTCGCCTGCATCCAGTCGCCGAAGGTGACGCCCAACTCTGATACTTCTGACACTTGCACGCTGGCCATCATTGCGCGGCCTCGCCGGCATCGACGAACGGTTTGAGCATATCGCCTTCCAGTACTTTGACCTGCGCTTCGACGCTATCGAGCTGGGCCGCGCAATACTTGACCAGTTCCGAGCCGCGCTGATACGCAGCAACCGATGCTTCCAGCGGCAACTGGCCCGCTTCCATTTGCGTTACCAGCTGCGCCAGTTCCGCCATTGCCTCTTCAAACGAGGCCGGCGCTGCGGCAGCGGCAGTTAATTTCTTCGACATAGACTCAGATCTCTTCGTGGCACGAGGGGCTTGTAGGGTGATGCCGGGGATTCCCGGCCAGCATAGAAGCGTTATTTTAGAACAAACCACCCTATTAAGTGAAAACTAAAGCGCAATCCACGCGCGCAAACTCCATAGAGTTGCCAGCCTGTCAGTGGATTTTAGCGCAATCGCCCCCGTCTGCCGGAAATTGCACGCCAAATGACAATGTTTCTCATTAAAGTACGCCATTTGGCGGGGTTTGTGGCAATGCAGGGGCCAATTCGCGCTATAATCGCCGGTTCTGTCCGAAATACCGTTTCAACAAATTTGAATTCAGGTCTTTGCGGATTCTTTCTCTCTTGTAGCGGTTGCCCAGGGAATGGCCTGGGGCACTGCTGACCGTTGTACATTTATGGGGGGTTGGGATGTCCGATCTGGCTACTCACGCCAAGCTGGCGCGTTCAAACGCGCAACTTCCGGTCCACGTCTATTTTGACGAAACGCTGTTGCAGCGTGAAATGCAGCAATTATTCCAGGCCGGCCCGCGCTATGTCGGGCATGCGCTGATGGTGCCGGAAACCGGCGATTTTGCGACCCTGGCGTCTGAGAACGAGGGGCGCATGCTCGTGCGCAACGCCAATGGCATCGAAGTATTGTCCAACGTCTGCCGCCACCGGCAGGCGCTGATGTTCAATGGCCGCGGCAACGCGAACCATATCGTCTGCCCGCTGCACCGCTGGACCTACGACCTCAAGGGTGAATTGATCGGCGCGCCGCATTTCCCCGAGACACCGTGCCTGAACCTGTCGAAAACACCGCTGCAAAGCTGGAATGGCTTGCTGTTCGAGCAAAACGGCTACAACGTGATGGAAAAATTGAAAAATTTGTCCGTCTCGAAAGACCTCGATTTCTCCGGCTACATGTTCGACCACGTGGAAATCCACGCGTGCGACTACAACTGGAAGACGTTTATTGAAGTCTACCTCGAGGATTACCACGTCGAACCGTTCCACCCGGGCCTGGGCAGCTTTGTCAGCTGCGACGACCTGCGCTGGGACTTCGGCAAGGATTACAGCGTGCAGACGGTGGGCGTACACCGCGGCTTGCAGCAAGCCGGCTCGCCCGCCTACCAGAAGTGGCAGGAGCAGGTGCTGCAATTTCGTGGCGGCGAGCCGCCGCCATATGGCGCCATCTGGCTGACCCTGTATCCGAACATCATGGTCGAATGGTATCCGCACGTGCTGATCGTCTCGACCCTGTGGCCGGATGGCCCGCAAAAGACGCGCAATGTGGTGGAATTCTATTACCCTGAAGAAATTGTGCTGTTCGAGCGCAACTTCATCGAGGCCGAAAGGGCCGCCTACATGGAAACCTGCGTCGAGGACGATGAAATCGCCCTGCGCATGGATGCTGGCCGCAAGGCCCTGATGGCGCGCGGCGTGAACGAAGTGGGCCCTTACCAGTCGCCGATGGAAGACGGCATGCAGCACTTCCACGAGTGGTACCGCAACAATATCGAACTGTAATATTAGTAGAGGGGCCGCATAGCGCGGCCCTTCTTTCGTTTAGTTCTACAATCACAACACCTGACAAAACCGTAGCGAGCGGCAGCGCGGCGTGGCTAAGAAGCGCAGCTGTACTTTAATACAGCGAGCATCGCAGGCCGCGCCCCGCGACGCGCAGTAGGTTTGGTCAGGTGAAAGGCCAAAATGCAATCATTGTGGATGTTATTCGCCAGTTTCATGTTCGCCATCATGGGCGTGTGCGTCAAGCTAGCCTCGGATATGTATTCGACCTCCGAAATCGTCATGTACCGCGGCATCATCGGCATGACCGTCATGACTTGCACGATTCTGTACCAGGGCGGCAGTTTCAAGACCACCATGCCGGGCCAGCATCTGTGGCGCGGCGTGGTGGGCGTGATCGCCCTGTGGCTGTGGTTTTATGCGATTGCCATCCTGCCGCTGGCCACCGCCATGACCTTGAATTACATGGCGCCCATCTGGATCGCCGTGATTTTGCTGGCCGGCGGCTGGTGGAAAGGCATGCAACAGCTGGAATGGCCGCTGGTGGCAGCCATTGCCATGAGCTTTGTCGGCGTGACCCTGCTGCTGCAGCCCGTGTTCGAGACGGACCAGGTGGGCGCCGCCGCCACGGCCTTGATTTCCGGCATGCTGTCGGCCCTCGCCTACTTGCAGGTGCGCAAACTGGGCTTGCTGGGCGAACCCGAATACCGCGTCGTGTTTTATTTCTCCATCGTCAACTTCCTCGCCGGCGTGATCGGCCATGTGGCCAGCGCCGGCGGCGGCCCCGTCGTCTGGCATGCGCACACCAGCGGCTATGGCATCGGCTTGCTGGCAACCATCGGCCTGTGCGCCACCATGGCGCAAATGGCCATGACGCGTGCCTATCGCCTGGGCAAGACTCTCGTTGTTGCCAATTTGCAATACACGGGCATCATCTTTTCCAGCTTCTGGGGCGTGGTGATCTTTGGCGACCTGTTCGACTGGCACGGCTGGCTGGGCATCGGCGTCATCCTCGCCTCGGGCATCGCGGCAACCTATTACAATACCCGCAACACGGCCCGTGGCGCCGCCATCGCGCGCACGGATCCCATCGCCAGCGAAGTGTAGAGTGTAAGGAGGCAATACCTGATGTATACGACCTTATTTACCACCTTAGTCAGCGCCAGCGAACTGGCCAGCCATCTGCATGACAGCGGCTGGGTCATCCTCGATTGCCGCCACGACTTGCTCAAGCCACAAGCGGGCAGCGACGCCTTTGCCGCCGGCCACATCCAGAACGCGCAGTTTGCCGACATCGACACGGCCCTGTCCGGCCCGAAGATGGCGCGCGGCGCGGCCGCATTTTCCACATTTACTGGACGCCATCCCTTGCCGGAGCGCAACGCCCTGTTGGCCACGCTGCGCGGCTGGGGCATCGATGACGACACGCAAGTGGTGGCCTATGACGCCCAGGGCGGCATGTTTGCCGCCCGCCTGTGGTGGCTGCTGCGCTGGGTCGGCCATCCGGCTGTGGCAGTGCTGGACGGCGGCCTAGCCGCCTGGCAGGCGCAAGGCTTGCCGCTGGTCACGCCGGTAGCCACCCGCCCTGCCGGCAACCTCTCGGAAAAAGCCAGCCTGACGCGCATGGTCAGCGTGCAAGAGGTCGTCGCCAACCTGGACGCGCAAGCGTTGACGGTGCTCGACGCGCGCGCACCCGACCGTTTCCGGGGCGAAAACGAAACCATCGACCCTGTCGGCGGCCACATCCCCGGCGCGAAAAACCGTTTCTTTAAAGATAATTTACAAGCCGATGGCAGGTTTAAATCCCCCGACACCTTGAAGCAGGATTTTACGGCCTTGGTCGCAGTACCAGAATCGGCCATCCTGCAGTGCGGCTCGGGCGTGACGGCTTGCCACAACCTGCTGGCCATGGAAGTGGCTGGCTTGCCAGGCGCGGCCCTGTATCCCGGTTCGTGGAGCGAATGGTGCGCAGACCCGGCGCGGCCGGTGGCGACCGGCAGCTAAAAAAATGGCGAACCCAAGGGTTCGCCATTTTTATGTGCGCTGTGGAGAACGGCGCTTCAACCGTGTTTGTGCCGCGTCAAGAACAGCACGATGCACACGCCCAGCGCGATGAGCAGCACTTGCGGGATGGTTTCGCGTATGGTGGAGCGGCGCTGCATTTGCGGCATCAGGTCGGACAAGGCGATATAGATGAAGCCGGACGAGGCAAACACCAGCACGTAGGGAATCAGGTTGCTGGCGCGGTCCAGGGTGAAGTAGCCGAGCAGGCCGCCCGCCACGGCCATCAGACTGCACAGCAAGTTGAACACATAGGCGCGCAGGCGCGAGAAACCGGCGTTCAGCAGCACGATGAAGTCGCCGATTTCCTGCGGGATTTCATGCGCGATGATGGCCAGACCCGTGACCAGGCCCAGTTTCGGGTCGGCCAGGAAGGCGGCGGCGATCAAAATGCCGTCCGTGAAATTGTGCAGGCCGTCGCCGACAAGTATCATCCAGCCAGCCTTGCCCGCCTCGTGCTTGTCGTGGCCGTGCGCATGGTGGTGGCCGTCGCCTTCGTGGTGGTGCGAATGGCGCAGGATGGCGAATTTTTCCAGCATGAAGAAGGCCAGCAAGCCCGCCAGCAGGGTCGCGAACAGGCTGCGCGGGTCCGCCTGCGATTCAAACGCTTCGGGCAAGGCGTGCAGCAAGGACGTCGACAGCATGATGCCGACGGACAGGCTGACCATGCGCTCGACCACCTTGGACAGGAATGCAAACGAAAAGATCGCCGCCGCGGTAATGCTGAACACGCCCGCGATCGTGGTCGCGAGCAAAATGGATATAAGGACGGGATCGATGATTTTCTTACCTCAAAATGGCGCCTGCCCACTGGCGCCCGCTGTGCTGGCGTCTGGCTTGATGCATACAGAATTGCTTATTGTTGATTCATTTGCGCGTCTGGCGGCAGCGTAACGCAGGGAAGATGCAATTGTACTGCATTGGCGCGAACCGGGCATTTTACAGCCCGCTGCGCCTTTCGCGGCAATTTATGGAAAAAAATAGCGATGTTGCTGCTGCAACATCACGCCACGCCGTGCTGCTTGAGCCAGGCTAAACAGCGCGCATAGCCGTCTTTCGCATCGGCCGCCACGTAACTGGGGCGGTAATCGGCGTTGAAGGCGTGGCCAGCATCGGGGTAGACGACGAACTCCGACTTGTTGCCGCCCTTGGCCAGCGCGGCCTTCATCTTGGCGATCGATTCCTGCGTGATGCCCGTATCCTTGCCGCCGTACAAGCCCAGCACGGGCGCCGTCAGCGTCCCGGCAATATCGATAGGGTTGCTCGGCTGCAAGGCAGTCGGTTCGCCCACTAGGCGGCCATACCAGGCCACGCCCGCCTTGACGGCCGGATTGTGCGCCGCGTACAGCCAGGTGATGCGCCCGCCCCAGCAAAAACCGGTGATGCCCAAACGGCTGGTGTCGCCGCCATTCTGTTTTGCCCAGGCGACAACGGCATCGAGATCGGCCATTACTTGCGCGTCCGGCGTCTTGGCGATGATGCCTTTCATTAATTCGGGAATACTGGCAACCTTGGTCGGATCACCCTGGCGCACGAACAGGTCGGGCGCCAGCGCCAGGTAGCCCTGCTTGGCGAAGCGGCGCGCCATGTCGGCGATGTGCTCGTGCACGCCAAAGATTTCGGAAATGACCAGCACCACGGGCAAACCCGTCTTGCCTTCCGGCTGGGCCGCATCCGGCTGGGCCGCATACACGGGCACAGCCTGACCATCGACCAGCACCGGCATGGTGCCCGTCAGCAAGCCCGCCGTATCGGTCTTGATGACGTTTTGCGCCGCCACCGGCAGCACGGCCACGGCAAAGCCCGTGCCCAGCGCCACCTTCAGGAAACCACGCCGGCCGTCCGGTCCGGACAAGCTGCTCTGGCCCAGCAAACTTTCACAATCGGTGATCATGTCGCTCATGCGTTTCTCCTGAAAATGTTGCGTTAAAAAATTAGTGCGCCTCGTCCCAATTCTTGCCTACGCCGACCTCAGCCGTGAGCGGTACTTTCAATGCGGCCACGCCCGCCATCAGCTCCGGCAGCCTGCGCTTGACCAGCTCCAGTTCGGCGTCCGGCACTTCCAGCACCAGTTCATCGTGTACCTGCATGATCATCTTCGTTTGCAAGCCGTCCGTTTCCAGCCAGCCCTGCACGGCGATCATGGCCAGCTTGATCAGGTCGGCGGCCGTGCCCTGCATCGGCGCGTTGATGGCGGCCCGTTCGGCGCCCTGGCGGCGCGGGCCGTTTGGCGAATTAATTTCCGGCAGCCACAGGCGGCGGCCGAACACGGTTTCCACGTAGCCGCGCGCCTTGGCTTGCTGGCGCGTATCTTCCATATACTGTTTCACGCCCGAGAAACGGGCAAAGTAACGGTCGATATAGCTTTGCGCGGCCGTGCGGTCCACGCCCAGGTTACCGGCCAGGCCAAAGGCGCTCATGCCGTAGATCAAGCCGAAGTTGATGACTTTCGCATAACGGCGCTGCTCGCTCTGCACTTCAGCGGCCGGTACGCCAAAGATTTCGGCGGCCGTGGCGCGGTGAATGTCGATGCCCTCGGCAAACGCGCGCAGCATGGCTTCGTCGCCCGAGATGTGCGCCATGATGCGCAATTCGATCTGCGAATAGTCGGCCGAGACGATGCTGCAGCCCGGTGGCGCGATGAACGCTTCGCGGATGCGCCGTCCTTCCGCGCTGCGGATGGGAATATTCTGCAAGTTCGGGTCGTTCGACGCCAATCGTCCCGTCACGGCCACGGCCTGCGCATAATTCGTATGCACGCGGCCCGTGGTGGCATTGATCATCTTCGGCAATTTATCCGTGTAGGTCGATTTCAGCTTGGCCATGCCGCGGTATTCCAGCAGCACTTTCGGCAGCGGGTAATCCTCGGCCAGCTTTTGCAGCACTTCCTCGTCCGTCGATGGCGCCCCGGTCGGGGTCTTCTTGACCACTGGCAGCTTCAGCTTTTCAAAGAAAATCTCGCCGATCTGCTTGGGCGAGCCTAAATTGAACGGCTGCTCGGCCAGTTCATAGGCCTTGGTTTCCAGCGCGAGTATCTTGACGGCCAGCTCGGCCGACTGGATGTTGAGCAAGGCGTCATCGATCAGCACGCCGTTGCGCTCGATCTTTTGCAAGACCACGGCCGTCGGCATCTCGATCTTTTCATAGATGAACGTCAGTTTTTCATCATTCGCCACATTGCCCCACATGGCATTGTGCAAACGCAAGGTAATGTCGGCATCCTCGGCCGCGTAGCGGGCCGCCTGCTCCACTTCCACCTGGTTGAAGGTGATCTGCTTGACGCCCTTGCCGCACACGTCTTGGAAGGGAATCGTGGTGTAGTTCAGGTGGCGCAGGGCCAGGCCGTCCATGTCGTGCTTCTTGTGCGATTCGAACACATACGATTCAAGCAATGTATCGTGGGCGATGCCGCGCAGTGTCACGCCGTGGTTGGCGAAGATATGGCTGTCGTATTTCAGGTTTTGCCCCAGCTTGGGCTTGTTTTCATCTTCCAGCCACGGGCGCAGTTTGGCCAGCACATGTTCGCGCGACAATTGTTCCGGCGCACCCGCATAGTCGTGCGCCAGCGGGATGTAGCAGGCAGCATGCTCGGCAACCGACAGGGAAATGCCCACCATCTGCGCCGTCATCGGCTCTAACGAGGTGGTTTCCGTATCGACGGCAGTCAGGGGCGCCGCGTCGATCAGCGCGATCCAGCGATCGAGCTGGGCATCCGTCAGCACGGTTTCATACTCGGCGGCTGGCGCCGGCGTGGCATCGGCGAACATGTCGCCAGTGGTGTTCGCAGTGGAAGCGCCAGCCGCACCGCCACCGGCTGTCGCCGCTGGCCCAACGGGCGACATGGGCGCCGCCGCGCCCAGTTCGCGCAACAGGGCCTTGAAGCCGTAGCGGTTAAAGAAGGCCAGCAGCGCTTCCTTGTCTTCGTGTTTCGCCGCCAGCGAATCGGCGATGCTGCGCATGTGCCCGGACAAATCGCAATCGGTCTTGACCGTGATCAAGGCGCGCGCCTGCGGCAGCCATGGCAGGGCCGTGCGCAGGTTTTCACCCACGGCGCCGCCCACGCTGGCCGCGTTCTCCATGACGCCGGCCAGGCTGTCGTACTGCGTCAGCCACTTCACGGCCGTCTTCGGGCCGCATTTCGATACGCCAGGCACGTTGTCAACCGTATCGCCGATCAGCGACAGGTAATCGATGATGCGGTTCGGCCGCACGCCGAACTTGGCCAGCACGGCCGCTTCATCGAGCTTTTCATTGCTCATGGTATTGATCAGGGTCACCTGGCTGTTGACCAGCTGCGCCAGGTCCTTGTCGCCGGTGGACACTACCACGTGCATGCCGGCGGCAGCCGCCTGCACGGCCAAAGTACCAATCACATCATCCGCTTCCACGCCATCGACCATCAATATCGGCCAGCCCATGGCGCGCACGGCTTCGTGGATCGGTTCGATCTGCAAACGCAGGTCGTCCGGCATCGAGGCGCGCGTGGCCTTGTATTCCGGATACATGTCATCGCGGAAAGTTTTCCCCTTGGCATCGAACACGCAGGCGATGTAGGCGGCCGGGTAGTCGGCGCGCAGGCGGCGCAGCATGTTGACCATGCCGTGCATGGCGCCGGTGGGATAACCGTCCGGGCTGCGCAGGTCGGGCAGCGCATGGAAGGCGCGATAAAGGTAACTGGAACCGTCGACTAACAGCAGGGTGTTTTGCATAATGCCAATAAAATAAGGTGAGCCGCGCCTGCCTGGGAGAAAAAGCGGCGGGCGGGTGGAATATCGCACAATTATCGCAGAGTTTAGGGCCGCGCCACCGGGCGTGCGGTGAGCGTTTTTTGCGCACTTTGCCACGGTTGGCGCCCCGCCTGGGCGCCTGGCGGGCGGCCAGCGGCCATTTCCGCGCTTTTAAACAGCATTGCTTACCAGTTTGTTACAATGCCCTATAGATAAATTGACGGCATGACACCTCGGCATGCGCTGCAGTCCACACATGGAAGCGAACCCCATCATGATGCGTACATCGACACTCTGGAAATTCCTTGCCCTGCCTTTGCTGGCATGCTCAGCCATTGCCAGCGCCCAGACGCCGGCCAAGCCCAGCGAAGCGCCGCCGCAGCTAGAGCGCATCGAGGAAATGGGCGAAGCGCCCATCACCGTGGCGCCAGCGGCCACAAAACAACAGATTACCGAAAAACGCGAAGCGGGCGTGACCAGCGAAGTGAAAGTCACCAGCGGCGGCAGCACCTATTACTTGAAGCCGGCTGCCGGCGCCGATCCAGCCAACAGCGCCACCTTGCGGGGCCCGCAATGGAAAGTGCTGGAATTTGACCTGGGCAAGAAGAAACAGAAACAACACGACGAAGAGGCCGCTGACGTGCCGGCCCCGCCCACAGCAACGAAATAAGCAGCCACCCTCATCTGCCCTGCCCCGGCCACACGCGGGGCAGCCGGCTTTTTACCCATTTTTGACCTCACTATTTTCCCATGGCAGTTTTTACCGCGCTACACCTGGACGATATCGGCCAGTGGATCACGCAATTTCCGCTCGGCAAGCCTCTGGCACTCAAAGGGATCGCTTCCGGCATCGAAAACAGCAATTTCTTCTTGAGCACCGAGCGCGGCGAGTACGTGCTGACGATCTTTGAAAACCTGAGTTTCGAGCAATTGCCTTTTTACGTGCAATTGATGCGCCACCTGGCCGACCGCGGCGTGCTGGTGCCCGCACCGATCGCCAATGCGCAGGGCGGACTGGTGACGGCCTTGCAAGGCAAGCCGGCCGCCATCGTCAGCAAACTCGACGGCAGCTCGCAGATGGCGCCGCAAGCCGTGCATTGCGCGGCCGTTGGCGCCATGCTGGCGAAAATGCATCTGGCGGCGGCGGACTTCCCCCTGCAGCAGCCCAATTTGCGGGGCCTGGACTGGTGGAACAACACCACGCCGCTAGTCTTGCCGCACCTGGACGACGCCAAGGCGCACTTGCTGCGCGCGGAAATCCATTTCCAGGATGCCTTTGCTGCCTGCGATACCTACAAGGCCATCCCGCGCGGTCCGGTGCATGCCGACTTGTTCCGCAACAACGTCATGTTTGATGGCGAACAACTGACGGGCTTTTTCGACTTTTACTTTGCCGGCTGCGACACCTGGCTGTTCGACGTGGCCGTCACCGTCAACGACTGGTGCGTGGACCTGGACATGGGCGTGCTCGACACGCTGCGCGTGCGCGCCCTGCTCGATGCCTACCATGGCGTGCGTCCGTTGACAAACGAAGAGCAAACGGCATGGCAGCCGATGCTGCGCGCCGCCGCGTTGCGTTTCTGGCTGTCGCGCCTGTACGACTATTACCAGCCGCGCGCAGCAGAAATGCTGACGCCCCACGATCCCACGCATTTCGAACGCATTTTGCGCGAACGTATTGCCACACCTGCTCCGGAACTGTTTTAAACATGGAAAAATTACCTGCAAGTACAGGCTGGCTCTGGGTGAAACAAGGCTTTGGCCTGTTTCGCAAGCAACCTGGCGGCATGTCGATGCTGTTTCTCGGCTATATGTTCTGCATGCTGGCCGTCAGCATCGTCCCCCTGCTGGGCCAGTTGCTGCCCGTCATCCTCGTGCCCGTGTTTTCCGTGGCCTTCGTGCAAGGCTGCCTGAACATCGACCAGGGCAAGCGCGTCCTGCCCAGCCTGTTGCTCTCGGGCTTTCGCAAGCCCGCTTTCCCCGTGCTGCTGGGCCTGGGGGTGCTGTACATCCTCATGGCCATCGCCGCCATCGGCGTCTCGACCCTGGTCGACGGCGGCGTGCTGTGGCAAATGGTCACCGGCCAGCTGGACCAGGAAGCGGCCAAGGATGCCATCCTCAGTTCGAACATCGGCCTGGCCATCCTGACGGCCATCGCGCTGTACGTGCCCGCCGCCATGGCCTTCTGCTTTGCCGCGCCGCTGATCTACTGGCAAAAAATCAGCCTGGGCAAGTCGCTGTTCTTCAGCTTTTTCGCCGTCTGGCGCTCGCTGGCGGCCTTCGCCGTCTTCGCCGGCACCTGGTTTGCCATCAGCGTTGTCAGCAGCCAGTTGCTGGCCGTCATCTTTGGCCGCAGCCCGCTGATGATGCAACTGATGATGCCGCTGTCGATGATCTTGACCATCATCATGCATTGCTCGTTCTATGCCGCCTACCGCCAGATCTTTGGCGTGCCTGCCGACGAGGGCAAGACGGTGTCGCTGGACAAGACCAACGACTGATCGCCGGGCAGATGTAAAAAGGGGCAGCCTGCGCAGGCTGCCCCTTTTTTATTGGCGCTACGGCAACTTAACGTCCCAGCCGTTCCAGCTTGGCAATCCCAAGATCGAGCACCTTCATGCCGTGCTGGCCAAAGTTGATTTGCGCGCGCGCATTGCCGCCGCCGCCTTCGATATTGACGATCACGCCTTCGCCGAACTTGGCGTGCGCCACCGATTCGCCGATGCGCCAGCCGCCGCCCGTGGTTTTTTGCGCGATCTTTTGCGCAATCGCATTGTCCGAACCCAGGCTGGCCACGCGCGGCGCCTCGTCCCAGGCTGATTTACGGTTGCCGTACCAGTTCGCCTGCACTTTCGGCGACAGCCATTTCAGCGCTTCTTCCGGCAATTCGTCGAAGAAGCGCGACTTCATGTTGTAGCGCGTCTGGCCGTGCAGCATGCGCGTCTGCGAAAAGCTCATATACAGCCGCTTGCGCGCGCGCGTGATGGCCACGTACATCAGCCGGCGTTCTTCTTCCACGCCGCCCTCTTCCTTCGAACTGCTTTCGTGCGGGAACAAGCCCTCTTCCAGCCCCGTGATGAAGACGTTGTCAAATTCCAGGCCCTTGGCCGAGTGCACCGTCATCATCTGCAGCGCATCCTGGCCCGCCTGCGCCTGGTTGTCTCCCGCTTCCAGCGAAGCGTGCGAGAGGAAGGCTGAGAGCGGCGACATCACGGCCGGCAGCGGCGCATCGGCATCGAGAATCTCGATGCCGTCCTGATTGACGACGGGGACGCCGGACTGCGCCTGGGCCGCTGGCCCCAGGTGCGCGGGCGCGCCCTGGCCAAAACCTTCTTCGGAAATGAACTGGCTGGCCGCGCTGACCATCTGCTCCAGATTTTCGATGCGGTCGGCGCCTTCTTTTTCTTTCTGGTAATGCTGCAGCAAGGTACTCGCTTCAAGCACCACGCGCACCATTTCCGGCAAGGATAATTGCTGCGTTTCAAAGCGCACGCCCTCGACCAGCTTGACGAAGCCGGCCAGCACGCTGCCCGCCTTGCCCGCCACATACGGCACGGCCGCGTACAGCGAAATGCCGTATTGCTCAGAGGCCGCCTGCAATTGCTCGATCGAGCGCATGCCGATGCCCCGCGTGGGGAAGTTGACCACGCGCAAGAAGGCCGAATCATTGTGCGGATTGTCCATCAGTTGCAAGTAGGCAATCGCGTGCTTGACCTCGGCGCGCTGGAAGTAGCGCTGGCCGCCATACACGTGATACGGCATGCCGGCCGAGAACAGTGCATGCTCGATCACGCGCGACTGTGCGTTCGAGCGGTACAAAATCGCAATTTCACTGCGCGAAGCGCCATCGGCGATCAGGCTTTTCGCCTCTTCGATGATCCACTGCGCTTCCTGCAGGTCGGAACTGGCTTCGTACACGCGCACCTGCTCGCCGAGGCCCGCGTCCGTGCGCAAATTCTTGCCCAGGCGCTTGCTATTGTTTGCGATCAACAAATTGGCGCTGTCGAGGATATGGCCATGCGAGCGGTAATTCTGCTCCAGCTTGATCAAGTTCTTGACCTGGAACTCGTGCTCGAAGGCGCTCATATTGCCCACGTTGGCGCCACGAAACGCGTAAATGCTCTGGTCATCGTCGCCGACGGCAAACAGGGCGCCGCCATCGCGGCTGCCGTGGCCGGCCAGCAATTTCAACCAGTTGTATTGCAGGTTATTCGTATCCTGGAACTCGTCGACGAGGATGTGGCGGAAACGCGCCTGGTAGTGTTCGCGCAGGGGCTGGTTGCGGCTCAGCAATTCATACGTGCGCAGCAGCAATTCCGCAAAGTCGACCACGCCTTCGCGCTGGCACTGGTCGTCATAGATCTGGTACAGCTCGACCATCTTGCGCTCGTGCGCGTCATACGCTTCCACGTCCGTCGCGCGCAAGCCCTGGTCCTTGGCGTTGTTGATGAAATACATGACCGTCTTCGGCGGGAATTTCTCATCATCAATATTGTTCGCCTTCAACAAGCGCTTGATCACCGACAATTGATCCTGCGAGTCGAGGATCTGGAACGTCTGCGGCAAGGCCGCGTCGCGGTAATGCGTGCGCAGCAGGCGGTTGCACAGACCGTGGAAGGTGCCGACCCACATGCCGCGCGTGTTGATCGGCAGCATGGCCGACAGGCGCGTGAGCATTTCCTTGGCGGCCTTGTTGGTGAAGGTCACGGCCAGGATACCGGCCGGCGACACTTGCTGGGTCTGGATCAGCCACGCGATGCGGGTAGTCAGCACGCGGGTCTTGCCCGAGCCGGCGCCGGCCAGGATCAGCGCATGCTGGGCCGGCAACGTGACGGCAGCGTATTGTTCGGCATTGAGGTTGTGAAGAAGATTTTGCATGCCGTGATTATACCGGCATGGCTAAAAATACTGTGCATTTGTCCAGCGGTCGTATTTTCAGCCATGCCTGCTGCGGCCAGCCAGCGCGGCGCAATCAGTGCAGCAGCCTGGCCTTGCCTTCGCCGAGCGCCTGGGCGATCACCTGGCGCGTAGCCTTGTCGGCCGCCTTCGACGCTTTTTCTTGCTGACGGCCAAGCTCGCCCATTTGCTTGCCCAGCGCTTCCATCGGCTTGCCCCGCTCGTCCATCTGGCGCGACAGCGCTTCCGTCTTGCCCGCTTCGCGCTCGTGCGCGGCCGCGAGGCGGTCGTTGACCTCTTCCATGGCATCTTGCGCATCTTCCATCTGCTGCTGCAAGCGTGCCACGTCGCGCTCGGCCGCACGGCGCGCCGCTTCCGTACTTGCCTGTGCCTGGCGGCGCGATGCTTCGCCCAGCTTGCGGCCCAGTTCCTGCTGCTGGCGGCCCAGCGCCTGCAGTTGCTCTGCCTCACGCGTGCCGACCTGAGCCTGCGCCTGGCCGTGGCTGCCCATCTTGCTGCCCAGTTCGCCCATCGCCTTGCCGTGGGCGCTCATCTGCTTGCCCAGGCTGCCCATCTGTTCACCCAACTGTTGCGTGGGCTTCCAGGCCGCGCTGACCCTGGCCAGCAGCGCAGGGTCCTGCATCACATAATTCTTGCCCTGGTCGCGGAACCACAGGAATTGTCCCTTGACGGACTGTTTCAATTGCTTGATCTGCTGGCCATCGACATCGCTACCGCTCATGGTGACACTGTCGCGGCTGCCATCGACCAGCGCATAGCCGTCGCCGCTGCCCATGGAAATGCTGACCTGCTTGCTTGGTGGGGCGGGCGGGGCCAGTGGCACGGGAGGCTCGGGCGGTTGCACGGCCAGCGCGCTGGCGCCGAGCAGCATGCCGGCCAGGCTGAAAATCAAACGGTGGGAAGTGGACATGGCTGCCTCGTCATCAATGATAGGAGCGTCCACTGTAGCGATGCGCAGCGCACGCTTCCAGCACCGTGCGACAGGCTGCAAAAATGCCCGCCTGGACGGCAGGCTGGCACGATGGACGGAAACGACAGGCAAAAAAAAAAGCGGGGGTCGGAGTCCCCCCGCAAAAATCGCCGTGGTACGGCGAAATTTGACTGTACCGCCGGACCGCCCGCGCCTCCAGCGCCATGCGACGAATAGCATCGCTGGCGGAATGAACGACCGATAGGCGCGCTGGATGGGAAACCCCGCGACAAAAAAACGGAGGCCGCAGCCTCCGCAAAAACGCCGAGATACGGCGTATTCGAATAAATACAGCGCGTCAGTACAGCACGACGGAACGGATCGACTCGCCGCTCTTCATCAAGTCGAAACCTTGATTGATATCATCGAGCTTCAGGCGGTGCGTGATCAAATCGTCGATATTGAGCTTGCCTTCCATATACCAGTCGACGATCTTCGGCACGTCCGTACGGCCGCGCGCGCCGCCGAAGGCGGAGCCTTTCCACACGCGTCCCGTCACCAGCTGGAACGGACGGGTGGAAATTTCCTGGCCGGCAGCGGCCACGCCGATGATGATGGACTGGCCCCAGCCCTTGTGGCAGCACTCGAGCGACTGGCGCATGGTGGTGGTGTTGCCGATGCACTCAAAACTGTAATCGGCGCCGCCATCGGTCAGCTGCACGATGGTGTCGACGACGTCTTCCACTTCGTTGGCGTTGACGAAATGCGTCATGCCAAACTTGCGCGCGATGGCTTGGCGCGCCGGATTGATATCGACGCCGATGATTTTATCGGCGCCCACCATCTTCGCTGCCTGGATCACGTTCAAGCCGATGCCGCCCAGGCCGAACACGACCACGTTGGCGCCCGCTTCCACCTTGGCCGTAAACAGCACGGCGCCCACGCCCGTGGTCACGCCGCAACCGATGTAGCAAACTTTATCGAATGGCGCGTCTTCGCGGATTTTCGCCAGGGCGATTTCCGGCACGACGATATAGTTGGAAAACGTGGACGTGCCCATGTAGTGGAAGATGGGTTTGCCGTCGATGGAAAAGCGCGAGGTCGCGTCCGGCATCAGGCCACGGCCTTGCGTCGAGCGGATAGCCTGACACAGATTGGTCTTTTGCGACAGGCAGAACTTGCACTGGCGGCATTCCGGCGTGTACAGGGGAATGACGTGGTCGTCTTTTTTCAGGCTTTTCACGCCCGGGCCCACGTCGACGACGATGCCGGCGCCTTCATGGCCCAGGATGGACGGGAAGATGCCTTCCGGGTCGGCGCCCGAGAGGGTGTAGTAATCGGTGTGGCAAATGCCGGTGGCCTTGATCTCGACCAATACCTCGCCCTCGCGCGGGCCGGCCAGGTCGACTTCTTCAATCGTGAGCGGGGCGCCCGCCTTCCATGCAATCGCTGCTTTGGTTTTCATGTGTGTCCTGTCAGTAGTTAAACCAGGCGCGCCAGCGCGCCGTATCGTCACATCATAGCAAAGCAGGCGCAAGGCAGGCACCGGCGTGCCATGCCGGCGCATCGCAACGATTACTTGGCTCTTGCCCTGTTGAGGAAGGCGCCATGCAGGCCATTCAGGGTTTCCTCGGCCAGCAGCAGCTGGCTGGCGATTTCATTGATCTTGCGGCGGCTCGAACGGGCATGGTCGCGCAATACCTCGAAAGCCGTATTCCGGTCCGTCTGGAACTTGCCCATCAGCAAGCCGACGGCCAGGCTGGTTTCGCGGCCGGCGGCCAGCGCCGCGTTCAGGTTCAGCTCGGTGCGGCGCAGCTGGCCGATTTCATCGGCGCGCGCCAGGCCGGCGACGAAGGCGGGCATCAAGCGGGCTTCATCGACGGGTTTCACGACATAGCCAACGGCGCCATAGGCGGCCGCCTGCTTGCCCGATTCGCTGTCGCCGCTGCCGGACAGGAACATGAACGGCACGGCCGTCTCGCCATGCAGGCGCTTGGCCAGTTCCAGGCCGGACATGCCAGGCATGTGGATGTCGAGCAAGGCCAGGTCCGGCTCGCGCTGGGCGATCAGCTGCAACGCCACTTCGGCCGAATTGGCCAGGGCCGTCTCGTAGCCGGCATGGCGCAGGATTTCGCCAAGGAATTCCAACAGGAGCTGGTCATCGTCAACGATCAGGATAAGGCGTTTCGCGGCGGCTGGCTGACTCATGGGTAAAGTGACCTCGGTAATGAATGATGTTCTTATTATATGCCGATTATTCCCCAGTTCCACCATCCCTTGCCGCGCTCAGGCGGCAAACAATTGATTAAATTGCTGCACTGCAATATCCACCTCGTCCGCCTGGTATACGTTGCTAAATACGCTGCTGATCGCCGCCACCATGTCGGCGCCGCGCGCCACGAGGGGAGCGGCGTTTTCCGGCGTCATGCCGCCGATCACCACGCAGGGCAAGGCGATCTCGCGTTTCGCCTGCAGCACGATATCGAATGGCGTGGTGACCGGGTATTTTTTCACCAGCGAAGGATAAAAGCCGCCGAAGGCCACGTAGCTGGCGCCACCGGCCTCGGCCGTGCGGGCCAGCGCCATGTCGCCATAGCACGAGGCGCCGACGATCTTGTCCGGCCCAAGGCGCGCACGCATCTGCGCCACGGAGGCGTCCAAGCCGCCCACGTGCACGCCGTCCGCATCGAGCTCCTCGCACAGCTCAATGAAATCGTTGATGATGAAAGGCACGCCATATTTGCGCGCCAGCGCCAGCAAGGCGCCCGCCTGCTCGCGCCGTTGTGCTGCTTCGGCGCTCTTGTGGCGGTATTGCAGCAGGGCCACGCCCGTTTGCAAGGCTTGCTCGCTCACGCCCAGCAGGCGGTCGGTGTCATCCCAGTTGGGAGTGACGAGATACAGTCCACGCATGATGGTTTCCTTAGTCAGTCTATCGTTGCGGTATCAGTTGACCTGGCGCAATGGCATAGGCCTTGCTCAATGCCGTATGGCAATAGGCTTGCGCCAGATCAAGGGCCTGCGCCAGCGGCTGGCCCAGTGCCAGGCGCGCCGCGATGGCGGAAGCCAAAGTACAGCCGCTGCCGTGAAATTGGCCAGGCAGGCGCGGCCAGCGCCACTCGCGCTCGCCTCCATCGGCGCCGCTCCAGCGGTTGATAATCTCATCGCCTGCGCCATGGCCGCCCGTCACCAGCACGTGCTCACAGCCCTGCGCGCGCAGGTGCGCCTCGCCTCCCAGGGCTACCGCCTCCGGCCCGTTCGGTATGATGACGGTAATGAGTGGCAGCAAGGGCGCTAGCGCCAGCACGGCATCGTCCCGGTTCAGCACGTCGCCATGGCCGCTGGCCAGCACGGGGTCGAGCACCACGGGCAAGGTCGGCTGCGCCAGACGCAATTGCGCGATCAGTTGCGCGATGACGGCCGCATTCGCCGCGCTGCCAGGGATGCCGATCTTCACGGCGTGGATGGTGACTTTATCGATCAGCGCCTGCGCCTGGCGGCGCAGTAGCTCCGGCGCCACCGCTTCGACGCCAAAGACGCGGTCGTTGTCCTGCACCGTCAGCGCCGTGATGACGGGCAGCGCATGCGCGCCCTGCGCGGCAATGGCCACGATATCGGCAGCGATGCCGGCGCCGCCCGAAGGGTCGACGCCGGCAAACACCAGCACGGTAGGACGCCTTGGCGCTGTGACGTGCAGCGTCACGCCAGGCGGCCCGCCATCGGCGACGACGGCGAGGCGGAAAATTTCCTTGGCATGCGTCCGGCCAGGAATGCTTCGCGCCCGGCGCGCACGGCCAGCTTCATGGCACGCGCCATGCGCACGGGGTCGCGCGCGCCGGCAATGGCCGTGTTCATCAGCACGCCATCGCAGCCCAGTTCCATGGCAATGGCCGCGTCCGATGCGGTGCCCACGCCCGCGTCCACCAGCACGGGCACTTTCGCCTGGTCGATGATCAGCGACAGGTTCCATGGGTTCAAGATGCCCATGCCCGAGCCAATCAGGGAAGCGAGCGGCATGACGGCGACGCAGCCGATGTCTTCCAGAATCTTCGCCTGAATCGGGTCATCACTGCAGTAGACCATCACATCGAAGCCATCCTTGACCAGCTGCTCCGCCGCGATCAGGGTTTCCGGCATGTGCGGAAACAGGGTCTTTTCATCGCCCAGCACCTCCAGTTTGACCAGATTGCGCCCGCCCAGCAGCTCGCGCGCCAGTTGCAAGGTGTAGACGGCGTCCCTGGCGTTGTAGCAGCCGGCCGTGTTCGGCAAGATCGTGTACTGCCCGGGCGGCACGAAGTCGAGCAGGCTGGGGGCGTTCGGGTCCTGGCCGATATTCACGCGGCGGATCGCCACCGTGATGATTTGCGCCTCGGCCGCGTCCGTCGCCTCGCGCGTCTGCGGCAAATCCTTGTACTTGCCGCTGCCCACCAGCAATCGCGATTGGTATTGCTTGCCTGCAATGGTCAGCAGGTCGTCATTGTTGTTACTTGTCATTGCTTTTCCTTGTCTATTCTCAACTTAGCCGCCGCCGATGGCGCGGACGATTTCCACTTGATCCTGCGTCTGCAGGATGTGCCCCGGCCACGCCTTGCGCGGCACGACGCTGCGGTTGACGGCCAGCGCCAGCGCCTGGTTTTCCAGCGACAGCGCGGCGATCAGTTGTTCGAGGGTTTGCCCGGGCGGCACCTGGTGCGGCGCGCCGTTGAGCGTGATGTGTATCAATGCTGCAGTCATCACGCTCCCCTTCAGACCTTGCGGTACAGCTCGGCGCCGTTCTTGATGAATTCGATGGCTTTCACTTCCATGCCCTGTTTGAGCGCCTTATCTTCCGCGATGCCCATGCCGGCCGCGTATTCGCGCACTTCCTGCGTGATCTTCATCGAACAGAAGTGGGGGCCGCACATGGAGCAGAAATGCGCCACCTTGGCCGAATCCTTGGGCAAGGTTTCATCGTGGAATTCGCGCGCCTTGTCCGGGTCCAGGCCGATGTTGAACTGGTCGTCCCAGCGAAATTCAAAGCGCGCTTTCGACAGGGCGTTGTCGCGGATCTGCGCGCCCGGATGGCCCTTGGCCAAGTCGGCCGCGTGCGCCGCGATCTTGTAGGTGATGATGCCGTCCTTGACATCGGCCTTGTTGGGCAGGCCCAGGTGTTCCTTTGGCGTCACGTAGCACAGCATGGCCGTGCCGTACCAGCCGATCATGGCCGCGCCGATGCCCGAGGTGATGTGGTCGTAGCCGGGCGCGATGTCGGTGGTCAAAGGCCCCAGCGTATAGAACGGCGCTTCGCCGCACTGCTCCAGCTGCAAGTCCATGTTTTCCTTGATCAATTGCATCGGTACGTGGCCCGGGCCTTCGATCATCACTTGTACATCGTGTTTCCAGGCAACTTGCGTCAGCTCGCCCAGGGTTTTCAATTCGCCCAGCTGCGCCTCGTCATTGGCGTCGTAGATCGAACCGGGGCGCAAGCCGTCGCCCAGCGAGAACGACACATCGTACGCCTTCATGATCTCGCAAATTTCTTCGAAATGCGTGTAGAGGAACGATTCCTGGTGGTGCGCCAGGCACCACTTGGCCATGATGGAGCCGCCGCGCGAGACGATGCCCGTCAAGCGCTTGGCCGTCATCGGCACATAGCGCAGCAGCACACCCGCATGGATGGTGAAGTAGTCGACGCCCTGCTCGGCCTGCTCAATCAGGGTGTCGCGGAAAATTTCCCAAGTCAGGTCTTCCGCCTTGCCATTGACCTTTTCCAGCGCCTGGTAGATGGGCACGGTGCCGATCGGCACGGGGCTGTTGCGCACGATCCATTCGCGCGTCTCGTGGATATGCTTGCCGGTGGACAAGTCCATCACATTGTCGCCGCCCCAGCGGATGGCCCAGGTCATCTTTTCCACTTCCTCGCCAATCGACGAGGTGACGGCGGAGTTGCCGATGTTCGCATTGATTTTCACCAGAAAATTGCGCCCGATGATCATCGGCTCGACTTCCGGGTGGTTGATGTTGGCGGGAATGATGGCGCGGCCGCGGGCGATTTCCTCGCGCACGAATTCCGGCGTGATCTGGGCCGGGATGCTGGCGCCAAACGACTGGCCCGGATGTTGGCGGCCCATCATCTCGGCCATGCGATCGCCCATGGGGCCGGAAGCCTTGAGTTCGCGCAAATACTCCTGGCGCCGCATGTTTTCGCGGATGGCGACATATTCCATTTCCGGCGTGATGATGCCTTGCCGCGCGTAATGCATCTGCGTGACATTCTTGCCGGCAATGGCGCGGCGCGGCTTGCGGTGCAGGTTGAAACGCAGCTCGGCCAGTGTCGGGTCGGCAAGACGCGCGATGCCGTAGTCGGAAGTGGGACCGGGCAACTCTTGCGTGTCGGCCCGCTCGACTATCCAAGGCAGGCGCGGCGTAGCCAGGCCGGAACGGATGTCGATCTGCACGTCCGGGTCCGTGTACGGGCCGGACGTGTCGTACACGTAGATGGGCGGGTTTTTCTCGCCGCCGAACGACGCTTCCGTATCGGACTGGCTGATAGCGCGCATGGGCACGCGGATGTCGGGGCGGCTGCCTTCGACATAGATCTTGCGCGAATTGGGTAGCGGCGCGATGGCGGCTTCGTCCACCGTGGCAGTGGCAGAGAGGAATTTCGGATTGGCGTTCATTTTGGCTCCTTGGCTTAGCTTTTCTATTCAGCCTGGAGCCAGCTAAGGAGGTTCGGATGCGCGCACGCGGAAATGGCAGGTGCGCTTATCCTAAAGCTTCCCTTCGCTGGCATTATCCAGATCAGGTTCGGAGGGTATTTCTCACCCGCGCTTGCACCGTGTTTCCACAGCGAAAGGCAGGACCCCTAGCGTTTGCCGCCTTGCGGCAGCGAGCCAATTATACGTGTTTCATGCCGCGTGGCCAGATAATTTCATGTGCGTGTGGTCTTTGCGCATCGGCGCTTATTTCTTGCCCCAACGCCAGCGGGTCGGTTCGCCCTTCAGATGGCACACGACTATCAGCGCGGCAACGATGACCGCCTCATAGGCGACGTAGCCTACCAGCATCTCTTGCGGCGGAAACAGGAACGCGCCGCCTGCGAACAACACCAGCGCGGCCAGGAAGACCAGCCAGCCCTGCCAGGTGATGGGCAAGCCCCAGCCCCAGCCGTAGGTCTTGGCCGGGAACCAGTATTGAGCAGGTGCTACGGGTGGCAATTTTTGGGCCATGATGGTTCCTTGTCGATGTCGATACCGCCAAGTATAAATCAGCCTGCCACAAATCAAACCTTGCGCGAGCGCTCCCGCTCCGTCACATCGAGGCCGATGCCCCGGTAGCCGATGAAGCGGCTGCCCTTGTCAAACATCGGTTCGCCGCTGACCTGCAGGTACTGCGTGCTGCCGTCCACATTCGCGCGGCTGTAGATGAAGTCGAGGAACGGTGCGCGCGCGGCAATCTTGGCGTCGAGCAATGCGCGCTCGGCCGCGTTCCAGCGCTGCGGTTCGTCTTCGCTGCCGATACCCAGCATTTCGGCGACTGGGCCGGAAAAGCGCGTCAGGTTGCCCTGCGCATCCTGTTCCCAGTACCAGTCGGACGACAGTTCCGTGAAGCGCTGGAAACGCGCTTCGCTTTCGCGCAATTGCGCCGTGCGCTCTTCCACCTTCTGTTCCAGCGACTTGTTGTATTCGGCCAGCTTCTGGTGCAGCAAGCGCACTTCGAGCATATTGTGGATGCGCGTCTTCACTTCCACCAGGTCGAAGGGCTTGCTGACGAAGTCCTTCGCGCCGGCCTGCAGCGCGCGCAGCTTGTGACCAGGCTGGGCCGTGATCACCAGCACCGGCAGGTAGCTGCCAACCTCGATGTCGCGCAAGCCTTCCATGACTTCAAAACCATCCATTTCCGGCATCTGCAAGTCGAGCAAAATCAGGTCGTAGCGGTGCTGCTGGTGCAGCGCGTGCACGGCTTGCGGGTCCATGGTGGAGGTGATGCGCGTATAGCCGGCACTGCGCAGCACCTGTTCGAGCAGCATGACATTGGCCTCCTGGTCATCGACGATGAGGATGCTGGCGTTCAGAATCTCGGTGGCTTGAAGCATGGCGGTCTTCCTAAAAATAAATGCTGAATTAGCGTACTTCGTGAGTCTCGTCGGCCAGGCCGTGCGCTGCCGCATGGTGCAGGGCAACGTCGAGCGCGTCCATGAATTCGACGACCTTGATCGGCTTGGTCAGGTAGCGGAAGAAGCCCGCTTCCAGGCCTTTTTCAATGTCGCGCGGCACGGCATTGGCCGACAGCGCCATCACGGGAATGTGGCTGGTGAGCGGATCGTCGTGCAGAATATGCAGCGCGCCGTAGCCGCTGATGCCGGGCAGGTTGATATCCATCAAGATCACGTCCGGTTGATACGTGCGTGCCAGGTCGATGCCCAGGTGCGCATCGACGGCCGTCAGCAACTTTAAGTCGCTGCGGCGGGCAATCAATTGCTCCACCAGCGCCAGGTTGGCGGGATTGTCTTCCACGTACAGCAAGGTGCGCTGGTCATCCTGGTCTTCCTGCACCACGGGCAAGGCTGCGCCCTGTTCCAGGTGCAGCTCGGGCGCGCGCGACGCCTTGAATTCCACCCAGAAGGTGGTGCCTACGCCCACCGTGCTGTCGACGCCGATGGCGCCGCCCATCAGCTCGACGAGCTGCTTGGTGACGACCAGGCCGATGCCCGTGCCCTCTTCCGTGCTGCTTTCCTGGCCCAGGCGGTTGAACGGCTGGAACAGCTGCGCCATTTGTCCGGCGTCGAGGCCGGCGCCGGTGTCGGTGACGCTGGCGCGCACGCGGTCGCCATGGCGGCTGCATTCGACCTTCACGCTGCCGCCGCTCTGGTTGTACTTGATGGCGTTCGACAGCAGGTTGATCATCACCTGTTTCACGCGAGTGCGGTCCGCATGCACATAGAAGGCCTTGCCGCAGCGGGGGAAATGCATGCCGATGCCGCGTTTTTCCGCCTGCGGCGCGATCATCGCCTGGCAATCCTGCAGCACGTCGAGCAGCGACATGGCCTCTTCCGACATGGTGACCTTGCCCGATTCGATCATGGCCAGGTCGAGGATTTCATTGATCAAACGCAAGAGATACCAGCCGCCCTTGAGGATCTGGTCGATCGAGCGCTGCTGCGGCAAGCTGGGCGCCGGCGTCTCGGACGCCATCAGCTGGGCAAAGCCCAGCACGGCATTGAGTGGCGTGCGCAATTCATGGCTCATGCTCGACAGAAACTCGGACTTCGCCAGGTTCGCTTTTTCCGCCGCCTGGCGGGCCTTTTCCATCTCGATATTCGTGTCTTGCAAGGCTTGCTCGAACTGCTTGCGCTCGGTCACATCGCGCGCGGCGGCAAACACGCCCTGCAGCTTGCGGTCGCGGTCGTGGAAAGTGGAGGCGTTGTATGAAACAAAGGTTTGCTTGCCGTCGCGCGACAGGGCCGTCAACTCGTAATTGGTTACTTTTCCTTCGCGCAAGGCGCGGGCGATCGCTTCCTCGGCCCGTTCCGGTTCCGTAAAGTAATTCTTGCACGGTGCACCGATCAATTCGTCACGCGTGCAGCCCGTCAGCGATTCCATCTGCTGGTTGACGTCGCTGATGATGCCGCGCGGGTCGGTCGTCATCAGGGCGTCCATATTCGATTCGATCAGCGAGCGCGTATAAAACTGCTGGTCGCGCAGGCGCTGATCCAGCAGCGCCTGTTCCGCTTCAACTTGCTTGCGGGCCGTGTTGTCGGTGCCGATCAGCAAGTAACCGATGACCTTGCTCTGCACGTCGCGCAAGGCCGTCACGGAAACGATGGCGGGGAAACGGCTGCCATCCTTGCGGATATACGTCAGCTCGTAGATGTCTTCGATGCCGCGCGTGGCCTTGAACACCAGCGCTTCCACGCCAGGCGTGATAACGGTGTCGAGTTCGGCACTGAGCGCTGCGGCGCGGGCGATGATTTCTTGCGCATCGGAAATACCAGCGGGCGTCAGCTTGTCGACTACTTCGCTGGCCTCGTAGCCGAGCATGCGTTCGGCGCCCACATTGAAAATCTGGATAACGCCCTGCGCATCGGTGGCGATGCAAGAGAAATTGGCGCTATTGAAAATCGCATCCTGCAAGGCGCCCGCCTTGAGCAGCTGGCGCGGCAGGCTGGCCGCCACCGTGCGCCGGTACAGCGCCACGAGCAGCAACAGCAGCAGGAACACCAGCGCGTCGATCAGCACGGCCGTCTCGAACGGTGCGCGCCAAGCCAGCACGCCGACGGCCAGCAGTACGATGGCACTGAAGGCAAACGCCAACGCCATGGGCCAGCGCGATGTGGCGCGGGAGGGAATTTTATCTACTGTTTGCATGGCATAACCTGGCTGTGACGACGATGAGGGAGAGGAAGGTGGCGCTCAATTGCCTTGGCGCAGGCGCACGTCCGACAGCAGGCGCGCAAATTCCTTCTTGACCACGCCATAGCATTCGCAGACGTGGCCTTCGAGGCCGGCCCGGTCCTGCACCGTGATATGCCCGCGCCGGTAGCTGATGAAGCCGCGCGCCTGCAAGCGGCCGGCTGCTTCGGTGACGCCTTCGCGGCGCACGCCCAGCATGTTGGCGATCAGTTCCTGCGTCATGGTCAGTTCGCGTCCCGGCAAACGGTCCATGGTCAGCAGCAGCCAGCGGCACAGTTGCTGCTCCACAGTATGGTGGCGGTTGCACACGGCCGTTTGCGACATCTGCGTGATCAGCGCCTGCGTGTAGCGCAGCAGCAAACGCATGACGGGGCCGGCGCGGTCGAATTCTTCCATCAGCACATGCGCCTTCAGGCGGTAGCCGACGCCGCCCGTCTGCACCACGGCGCGGCTGGGCGTGGAGTTGCCGCCCATAAACAGCGACACGCCCACCACGCCTTCATTGCCGACGCCGGCGATCTCGGACGAGCCGCCGTTTTCCAGCAGGTAATGCAGGGAAACGATGGCGGTGGTGGGAAAATGCACATGCTGCAGCTTGTCGCCGGAATCGTAGATGACGTCGCCCAGCAGCATGGGCACTTGCTCCAGGTGCGGCGCCAGGCGCGCGAAATCGGCGTCGAGCATGGCGGCGAGCAAATGGTTTTGATTCGGGTTATGCGGCAGCGCTTGCAGCACGGATTGCGGACTCGACATGGGCAAGACTCCTGGTTTCCAGTCGTCAGCTAGGAGATGTTTGAAAGGCGTCGGAACGAGAGCCGCCATGGAATGCAGCGTAACACAGCGCTTGCATAGTGGCATGACTATAATGTGAATCGCTCAGGACTGTCCGTTCGCTAGCGAACGGACAGTCCTGTTTCACTATACCAGCAGCGTTAAAACGCGTGGCGCAGGCCGATGTTCAGCGCGCGCTCGCCGCTACCCACTTCGGTGGCGTTGCCTACCATGTAGGCGGCATCGTTGCGGTTGCGGATGTGTGCATAGGCCAGATACACCTTGCTGCGCTTGGACAAGGCATAGGTGGCGCCGATGGCCAGCTGCTGCGCGTCGCGGTTGGCTCTATCGCGGTCATCCTTGTGGATGAACGAGGCCAGCAGGGTCGTCGCGCCCAGCGGCACGGAGACGCCGACGATGGCATCGCGGCTGTCGCTCGACTGGGCCGGCGCCTGCGCCGCGCCGTAGGGATTCTCGGCAAAGAACATGCTGCTGCCGTCGCCCGTGTTGCGGCCATAGCCGGCAAACGCCGTGGCCACGCCAAAGTTGTAGTTACCGGCCAAAATGGTGTTGTCGACGTCGGCCTTGCCGAATTCGCCGCCGCGGCTCTGGCGCGCCAGGCGCAAGGTCAACGGGCCATCGACATAGCCCAGGGCCAGGCCCAGCGAACGTTGATCTGCCGCAACACCGGTGTGTTCGCCAAAGCCAACCATCACGGTGGCCGTGACGCCGCGCAGCTCAGGCGAGGTATAGCGCAGCGTATTGTCGATGCGCGTGGCCGAATAGCCGGCCAGGTTGGTCGAGGCGCCCGCCATGCCGCCTTCGAACGGGTCGGCCACGTCGGTCAGCGCCTGGCTTTGCAAGTTGTACTGGCGCCCCACGGTCAGCATGCCCAGCGGGCTATTCACGCCGACAAAGGCCTGCCGGCCAAACAGCTGCCCCGCCTGGTCCGAGCGGCCCGTGTCGCTCAAGACACCCGCTTCCAGCGTGAACACGGCTTGCAAGCCATTGCCCAAGGACTCCGTGCCACGCAGACCCAGGCGTGAACCGGCCGAAACGCCACTGGTGAGCTTGCTGATGCCCCGCTCCTGCACCAGGGCCGCATCCATCAAGCCATACACATCAACGGATGACTGGGCGTGGGCGGAGGGCATGGCTGCGGTGGCGCCGATGGCGGCAAGGGCGACGGTGATCGAGAGTTGTTTCATGCTGGTATTCCTTATGCAGGCAAAACCAGGAAAGCGGCCATGGCACGGCCACAGGCAGCTAAATTACTTAGGCGCTCTGCGCAGAGTGCCGTATCGAAAGACGACTGGCCAGATAACAACATTCCTGGCTAAGCTGTGGCGGCGCGGCCGACAAAACGATGGCGCGCGGTAGTCCGCCGTGAATGGTGCACCGCTGGCGGTGCGCGTGGCTCAGGCGCCCGGCCCGCAGGGGACGCACTGAAAGTGGCTGGCAGCGCTGCTGCGCCCAGCCTGGATGATGCAGGCAAAGTGATAGTTGACTTCGGCCCGCTGGCGCCGTCCGCTCGTGTTGCAAAGTGGAATGGGAGGCGACGCCGAGGCCGACATTATAACATCGTCACCTGTTTTACCCTCGTTCGCTTGCCCGCCAATGGTCCTGCAAGCCGCCAAAACACTGAAAAATGGTGCTTGCCGCGCTGCAGGCGATGCCGCGTCATCTATAATGGTTCCTTTTGCCAATCACACGCCAAATCATGGAATTAGCCAAGTCTTTCGAGCCCGCCGACATTGAACAATTCTGGCGCACCGAGTGGGAACAGCGCGGTTACTTTACCGCCACCCTCGATGCTGGAAAACCTTCCTTCAGCATCCAGTTGCCGCCGCCGAACGTCACCGGCACCCTGCACATGGGCCATGCGTTCAACCAGACCATCATGGATGGCCTGACGCGCTACCACCGCATGCTGGGCCACAACACGGCCTGGATCCCCGGCACCGACCACGCGGGCATCGCCACGCAAATCGTCGTGCAACGCCAGTTGGATGCGCAAAAGATTTCGCGCCATGACCTGGGCCGCGAGAAATTCGTGGAAAAAGTGTGGGAATGGAAAGAAAAATCGGGTTCCATCATCACCGGGCAGATGCGCCGCCTGGGCGCCTCGGCCGATTGGCAACGCGAATACTTCACGATGGACGAGCCGCGCTCGAAAGTCGTCACCGACGTCTTCGTACGCCTGTTCGAGCAAGGCCTGATCTACCGCGGCAAGCGCCTGGTCAACTGGGACCCCGTGCTGGGCACGGCTGTGTCCGACCTGGAAGTGGTGTCCGAGGAAGAAGACGGCTCGATGTGGTACATCAAGTACCCGCTGCTTGATGGCAGCGGCTTCCTGACGGTGGCTACCACGCGCCCTGAAACCATGCTGGGCGACGTCGCCGTGGCCGTCGATCCGACGGACGAGCGCTACGCAGCGCTGGTGGGCAAGATGCTGAAACTGCCGTTGACGGACCGCGAAATCCCCGTCATCGCCGACGAGTACGTCGACAAGGAATTCGGCACGGGCTGCGTCAAGATTACCCCTGCGCATGACATGAACGATTACGCCGTGGGCCAGCGCCACAAGCTGGCGCAGATCATCATCCTGACGCTGGACGCGAAAATCACCGACGACGCGCCGGCAGCGTATCGCGGCATGGACCGCTTCGCCGCGCGCAAGCAGATCGTCGCCGACCTGGACGCACAAGGCTTGCTGGAACAAGTCAAGCCGCACAAACTGATGGTGCCGCGTGGCGACCGCACGGGCGTCGTCATCGAACCGATGCTGACGGACCAGTGGTTTGTCGCCATGAGCAAACCGGCCCCGGAAGGCACTTTCTTCCCAGGCAAGTCGATCGCCGAGACGGCGCTGGATAAAGTGGCCAACGGTGAAATCAAGTTCGTGCCGGAAAACTGGAGCACCACCTACAACCAGTGGCTCAATAACATCCAGGACTGGTGCATCTCGCGCCAGCTGTGGTGGGGCCACCAGATTCCCGCCTGGTACGACGACGCCGGCAATATTTTCGTTGCCAAGACCGAAGCTGAGGCGCAAGCCAAGGCGCAGGCGGCCGGCAGCACGGGCCCGTTGAAACGCGACGACGATGTGCTCGACACCTGGTTCTCGTCGGCCCTGGTGCCGTTCTCGACCATGGGTTGGCCTGAAGAAACACCAGACATGAAGGCCTTCCTGCCGTCGTCCGTGCTGGTGACGGGTTTCGACATCATCTTCTTCTGGGTCGCGCGCATGGTCATGATGACGGCGCACTTCACGGGCAAGGTGCCGTTTGAAACCGTCTACGTGCACGGCCTGGTGCGCGATTCGACGGGGCAGAAAATGTCCAAGTCGAAGGGCAACACGCTCGACCCGATCGACCTGATCGACGGCATCGACTTGGAAGGCTTGATCGTCAAGCGCACCACGGGCCTGATGAACCCGCGCGACGCGGAAAAGATCACCAAGGCGACGCGCAAGGAATTCCCCGACGGCATTTCTGCCTATGGCACGGACGCCGTGCGCTTCACCATGGCCAGCTACGCCTCGCTGGGCCGCAGCATCAACTTCGACCTGGGCCGCTGCGAAGGCTACCGCAACTTCTGCAACAAGATGTGGAATGCCACCCGTTTCGTCATGATGAATACGGAAGGCAAGGATTGCACACCAAATGACGTTGATCTGTCGCAAGCCGACAAGTGGATCATTTCCTTGCTGCAAAAAGCCGAGCTGGACGTGGCCAAGGGCTTCGAAGACTTCCGTTTCGACAATATCGCCGCCACCATCTACAAGTTCGTCTGGGACGAGTATTGCGACTGGTACCTGGAAGTAGCCAAGGTGCAAGTACAGCAAGGCACGGAAGGCCAGCAGCGCGCCACCCGCCACACCCTGCTGCGCGTGCTGGAAGTGGTGCTGCGCCTGGCCCATCCGATCATCCCGTTCGTCACGGAAGCCCTGTGGCAAACGGTGGCGCCTTTGGCTGGCAAGACGCTCAAGGCCGAAGATTCGATCATGATGCAGCCGTATCCGATCGCCGACACCAGCAAGATCGATGAATCGGCCGAAGCCTGGATGCACCAGCTGAAAGCCTTGACGGACGCGACACGCAACCTGCGCGGCGAAATGCAGATTTCTCCATCCGTGCGCGTGCCGCTGATCGTCGAAGCGGGCAATGCCAGCGAGAAAGCGGCGCTGGCATCGTACGCGCCGTACATCCAGTCGCTGGGCAAGCTGGCCGAAGTGCAGATCGTCGATACGCTGCCGGACTCTCCTGCCGCCGTGGCCATCGTCGGCACCACCAAGCTGATGCTGAAAGTGGAAATCGACGTGGCTGCCGAACGCGAGCGCCTGGGCAAGGAAATCGCCCGCATCGAAGCAGAAATTGCCAAGGTCAACAGTAAATTGGGCAATGAAAGCTTTGTCGCGCGCGCGCCTGCCGCGATTGTTGCGCAAGAAAACGAGCGCTTGCTCAGTTTTTCAGCCACAATTGAAAAATTGCGCGAACAGTTTGCTAAACTAGCAAGCGCATAAGGCAAGTTTGGAGAGTGTGCGCGGCGTCACCCGTGACGCCGCGCAACGCTGCTGGTCTTGCCTTGGTATATAAACTGTTCGTGTAACGACCAAAAAAACCAATGGAGACTAGCGATGCGTACATTATTCAAAACAACCTTCAAAGTAAGCGTACTGGTGGCCGCCCTGGCCATCGCCGGCAGCGCCAGCGCGCGCGGTGACAATAGCACCCCCGTGGGCACGTGGAAAACCATCGACGATGCCAGCGGCAAGCCGAAATCGCTCGTCGTCATCACGGAAAACAACGGCGTCTTGCAAGGCAAGATCGAAAAGCTGTTCCGTGGCCCTGAAGAAGATCAAAACCCCAAGTGCGACAAGTGCACAGGCGCCAACAAGGATCAGCCCATGATCGGCCTGACCATTTTGACGGGCCTGAAAAAAGACGGCAATGCATGGACGGGCGGTGAAATCACGGACCCGGCCAGCGGCAAGGTCTACAAGAGCAAGGCTGAACTGAGCGAAGGCGGCAACAAGCTGCAAGTGCGCGGCTACGTGGGCGTGCCGATGTTTGGCCGTTCGCAAACGTGGGTGCGCGAAGAGTAAGGCAGCGCCCCTGCCCTATCGAAGCCGGCCGCTGCGCCGGCTTTTTTACGCCTGCCTGTCTATCCATGCTGTTGTTTTCCAGGCCGAATCTGCCCCCTTTTTGCCAAATTTCACCCTAGCTGCAAGCTATGCGCGCCACCGAACATACTTGTAATTTCCTAAATGAAATAGTGCATGCCTGTGACGCCATCGCCCTGTAGCGAAGGGCGGCATGGCTCTGGCGGATGACCTCATCCGCAGATGCCCGGCAATCACTGCCCATGCACAAAGGAAACACATGAACATCCTCAAGCGTTATATGACCCCGCTGCTCGTCTCGGCAGGTTTGCTGGCCATGGCCGCCCTGGCCGGTTGCGGCGGCGGCGACCAGGGGCGCGAGCCCATCCTCGGCTTGCCAGGCGCTACCCTGTCCAGCCTGGCCGTTACGCCTGCCACGGCCACGATCGCCATCGGCGCGGGCCAGCAATTCACGGCCATCGCCACGTATAGCGATGGCTCGTCGCAAGACGTCAGCGCCAAGGCGGCCTGGACTTCCGCCACGCCGGCCAGCGCCACGGTCAACGCCAGCAGCGGCGTTGCCGCCGGCGTGGCTGCCGGCACCAGCAGCATCGGCGCCGCGTTTGGCGGCAAGAGCGCAGCGGCCCAATTGACCGTCTCGCCCGCCGTGCTCACGGCGATTGCCCTCACGCCGCTCACGCCAGCAGTGGCCATCGGCGGCACGCAGCAATTCATGGTCACCGGCACCTTCAGCGACAGCAGCACGCGCAACGTCACGGCCGTATCGACCTTCGCCTCGGCCAGCCCCGCCACGGCAAGCATTGCCGCTGGCGGCCTGGCGCTCGGCAAGGTTGCCGGCAGCACGCAAATCACCGCCACCACGGGAACGCTCAGCGCCAGCACCGTGCTGACGGTGACGCCTGCCGTGCTGCTGTCGCTCGCCGTCACGCCGCAAAACCCGATCGTCCCCGTCGCCGCGACGCGCCAGCTGGCCGTCGTTGCCACCTATTCGGACGGCAGCACCGCCGACGTCACGGCCAGCAGCACCTTCGTTTCCGCCGCACCGGCGTTCGCCAGCGTCGCCAGCGGCGGCCTGGTGAACGGCGTTGCCGGCGGCAACAGCATCGTCACGGCCAGCTTCAACGGCAAGAGCGCCAGCACCAGCGTCAGCGTGCCTGCCGCCAGCCTGGTCAGCATCACCGTCACGCCAGCCAACGCCAGCATCGCCGTCGGCGGCGTGCAGCAATTCGTTGCCACCGCCACCTACTCGGATAGCTCGAAGGCCATCATCACCGGCAGCGCCACCTGGACCTCGGGCAGCACCGCCACCGCGACCGTGCTGGGCACGGGTTTCGCCACCGGCATCGCCGCCGGCACCAGCAGCATCACCGCCACCGCTGGCGGCCAATCGGGCAGCGCGCTCCTGAACGTCACCGCTGTCGCCATCGCGCCCGTGCTCAATTCGATCAATCTGGGCCGCGCGGCGCCATTCGGCGTGCTGGCCGGCACCTCGCTGACGAATAATTCGGGCGGCACCACCCTGATCACGGGCGACGTCGGTGCGCCGTCGCAGACCGTCGACCCGACCCAGGCGGCGGGCTTTACCAACTACAAGTCGGGCGCCATCCTGGCCGGCGCCATGACGGACTTGCAAGCGGCGATCACGGATGGCAACAGCCGCAGCTGCGACGTCAGCTTTGCCGGCGGCATCGACCTGGGCGGCCAGACCTTTGGTCCGGGCGTGTATTGCTATGCCGGCGCAATCAGCATCACCGGCACCTTGACCCTAAACGGCCCTGGCGTATATATCTTCCGCACGGCGCTGACCCTGGACTCGACCGCCAACTCGGTCGTCGCCCTGAACAACGGCGCCACCGCCGCCAACGTCAGCTGGCTGCCCGTCGGCCCGACCACCCTGGCCGCCAATAGCGTCTTCAAGGGCAATATCCTGGGCCAGTCGGCCGCTATCACGGTGGGCGACAACACGACCCTGCTCAACGGCCGCGTGCTGACGGCCGCTGCCGTTACCCTGCGCAATAACCAGATCACCAAATAAACGGACATGACCATGACTATCGCAAACACAATGGGCGCCCTGGGCGTGATGGCCGGCGCGCTGCTGGCAGCGCAAGCGGCGCACGCGCAAGACAACACCTTCATCAACCCGGACTGGGCCGACAGCGCCTGGTACATCGGCGCGGGCGTGGGCCAGTCGCGCGCCACGATCGACGAGCCGCGCCTGCGCGCCAGCCTGGCCGCCAACGGTGAGACGGTCACCGGTTTCAGCAAGGACCAGCGCGACACGGGCTACAAGCTGTTTGTCGGCCGGCAATTGAATCGCTATCTGGCCGTGGAAGCAGGCTACTTTGACCTGGGCAAGTTCGACTTCAAGTCGAGCACCAGCGGCAATGGCGTGCTGAACGGTGAAGCGGGCTTTCGCGGCGTGAACCTGGACTTGCTGGGCCAGCTGCCGCTGTCGCAGCGTTTGTCCCTGCTGGGCCGGGTCGGCATGCACTACACCAAGACGAACACGGAATTTAGCGGCAACCGCCTGCTGGGATCGACGAATACGCATGCCAGCTTGCGCAAGCTCAATGCCAAGCTGGGCCTGGGCCTGGAATACAAGTTCAGCGAGGCGCTGGCCTTGCGCGGCGAAGTGGAACGCTATCGCCTGAACGACGCCGTGGGCAACCGTGGCGATGCCGACCTGTATTCGGTCAGCCTGGTGTATAAACTGGGCCGCCCGGCCAGCGCCACGCCGGCCTACCAGCCAGCGCCACAGGCGGCATTGCCGCCGATCAGCGAAACCATGCCGGCCCCTGCCGTCGTGGCGGCACCGGCACCGCCCCCCGTCTCGGAAAAAGTGTCGTTTGCCTCGGAAGCGCTGTTTGATTTCGATCAATCAGCCCTCAAACCGCAAGGCAAGGCGGCGCTCGATCAGTTGCTGGGCCAGTTGCAAGGCATGGATCTGGAAGTCATCATCACGGTGGGCCATACGGATGCCGTCGGCTCCGACGCCTACAACCAGAAACTCTCCTTGCGCCGCGCCGAAGCCGTCAAGGCTTACCTGGTGGCGCAAGGTGTGGAGACGAACCGCGTCTACACGGAAGGCAAGGGAGAAGCACAGCCCGTGGCCGATAATCACAGCGCCGCCGGACGCGCCAAGAACCGCCGCGTGACGGTGGAAGTGGTGGGCACGCGCAAGGTCGTGCGCTAAGTTTGCGTTAAATCAAACTGGCACGTAAAAAAACCGGCGCAAGCCGGTTTTTTTAAGCCTGTCGTCCAGGTCTCACGCCGCCTTGCGGTGGTACTTGCTCAAATGCCGGTCCAGGCTATTGGCAAACTGTTGCCGGTCCGACTGGTTGAAGGCGGCCGGGCCGCCCGTGTCGACGCCGCCGCTGCGCAATTCTTCCATGAAGGCGCGCATCGTCAGTTGCTGGGCGATATTGTCTTTCGTGTAAAACTCGCCACGCGGATTGAGCGCAAAACCACCCTTGGTCAGCACGTCGGCCGCCAGCGGGATGTCACCCGTGATCACCAGGTCGCCCGGATTGAGCAGGCGCACGATTTCCTGGTCGGCCACGTCCGCGCCGGATGGCACTTGCACGGTGCGGATGAAACGCGACGGCGGCACGCGCAAGCCCTGGTTGGCCACCAGGGTCACGGGCAATTCCAGGCGGTCCGCCACGCGGTACAGGATTTCCTTGATGACAACGGGGCAGGCATCGGCATCGATCCAGATTTGCATACCCGGCATGCCGGGCGGCTGTCCGCCGCAGCTATCGTCCGCCATCACAGTTCCCACGCTTCGCCGCCGGGGCCCATGCGCGGCGCGCTGACGCCAAAGTGCAGATAGGCGGCCGGCGTGGCGACACGGCCACGGGGCGTGCGCTGCAGGAAGCCCTGCTGTATCAAATACGGTTCCAGCACGTCTTCGATGGTATCGGCCGCTTCGCCGATGGCCGCTGCCAGGTTGCCGATGCCGACGGGGCCGCCGCCAAACTTGAACAGCACCGCTTCGAGCAGCTTGCGGTCCATCACGTCGAAGCCCACGGAATCGACGTCGAGCATGACCAGCGCGCGGTCGGCCACCACCTTGGTGATCTCGCCATTGCTTTTGACTTCGGCGAAATCGCGCACGCGGCGCAGCAAGCGGTTGGCGATACGGGGCGTGCCGCGCGCGCGCTGGGCGATCTCGTGCGCGCCTTCCGGGTCGATGGGCACATTGAGCAAGGCTGCGCTGCGCGTGACGATCTTGGTCAATTCGCCCGTGTTGTAGAACTCCAGGCGGGCGACGATGCCGAAGCGGTCGCGCAGCGGATTGGTCAGCATGCCGGCGCGCGTGGTGGCGCCGACCAGCGTGAACGGCTGCAAATCGAGCTTCACGGAACGGGCGGCCGGGCCTTCACCGATCATGATATCGATCTGATAATCCTCCAGCGCCGGATACAGAATCTCTTCGACCACGGGTGACAGGCGGTGGATTTCATCGATGAACAGGACGTCGTTCGCTTCCAGGTTCGTCAAAATCGCCGCCAGGTCGCCCGGACGTTCCAGCACGGGGCCGGAAGTCTGGCGCAGGTTGACGCCCATTTCGCGCGCGATGATGTGCGCCAGCGTCGTCTTGCCCAAGCCCGGCGGGCCGAACAGCAAGGTGTGGTCGAGCGCTTCCTTGCGCTGGCGCGCAGCCGTGATGAAGATTTCCAGCTGGTCGCGGATCTTTTCCTGCCCCACATACTCATCGAGCTGCTTGGGCCGCAAGGCGCGTTCGATCGCCTCTTCGTTGTGCGAGATGGGCGCCGCATCGATGATGCGCTGTTCCGTGAAGCTGTCGGTCTGGATACTCATGCGGTGTTAGCCTTTCGACAGCGCTTTCAGCGCCAGTTTGATACCATCGGACACGCCGCTGCCGGCCGGCACGCTCTTCACGGCCGCCAGCGCTTCCTTGTCCGAGTAGCCCAGCGCCACCAGCGCGTTGAGGATATCCGATTGTGCGTCCGGTACCGCATGCGCGCCGCCCGCGCCGATATCGGCGCCCAGCTTGCCCTTCAATTCCAGCAGCAGGCGCTCGGCCGTCTTCTTGCCGATGCCCGGCACTTTGACCAGGCGGCCCGAGTCTTGCAAGGTGATGGCTTGCGCCAGATCAGCAATCGTCATGCCGGAGAGTATCGACAGCGCCATGCGCGCGCCCACGCCCGTGATCTTGATCAACTGGCGGAACACGGCCCGCTCGGCCGCATTGCCGAAACCAAACAGCAGATGCGCATCTTCGCGGATCGCCTGGTGCGTAAACAGCACTACTTTTTCACCCACGTGTGGCAAGTTGTAAAACGTGCTCATCGGCACGTCGACTTCATAGCCGACGCCCTGGCAATCGACCAGCAATTGAGGCGGATTCTTTTCAAGCAAAATACCGGAGAGACGGCCTATCATCGCGTGTTCCTAATGTTAAATTTTAAAGTCATGCCTAGCCCACCAGGCGGCCGCGCTTCATGCGCAAGCCCTGCAACTGGGGCGCCAGCGCGCCCAGCATGGCCAGCGCATCGACGCTGTTGGCGTGGCAAATGGCCACGCCCAGCGCATCGGCAGCATCCGTGCCTGGCAAGCCGGGCAAGGACAGCAGCCGGGACACCATTTCCTGCACCTGTTCCTTGGCCGCCTTGCCGTGGCCCGTGACGGCCTGCTTCACCTGCAGCGCCGTATATTCAGCCACCGACAGGTCGGCATGAACCAGCGCGCAGATGGCCGCACCGCGCGCCTGGCCCAGCAGCAGGGTCGATTGGGGATTGACGTTGACAAACACTTTTTCGATGGCGGCGCAATCGGGCTGGTAGGTGCCGACGATTTCGCTCACGCCCTGCAAGATGATCTTCAGGCGCGGCGGCAATGCACCCTCGGAACTCGTCTTGACGGTCCCCGAAGCGATATAGCGCAGCTTGTTGCCCAGTTTTTCAATGACCCCAAAGCCGGTCGTGCGCAGGCCAGGATCGATGCCAAGAATAATCATCGCCAGATTCTATAATGAATACGGCAGGCACCGGTGAATAACCGGAGCCTGCCGCTCTGTTACTGCCTGCTGGGGATTTATTCCCAGCCGCCTATATTAATGACGGAAGTGACGCGTGCCCGTATACAACATGACAACGCCACGCTCGTCCGCCGCATCGATCACTTCCTGGTCGCGCATGGAGCCACCCGGGTGGATGACGCAGGTGGCACCCGCATCGACGACGACGTCGAGGCCGTCGCGGAACGGGAAGAAGGCGTCCGACGCCACCACGGAACCGGCCAAGCTCAGGCCAGCGTTCTGCGCCTTGATCGAGGCGATGCGGGCCGAGTCGATACGGCTCATCTGGCCTGCGCCCACGCCCAGGGTCATGTTATTGCCGCAGAAGACGATGGCGTTCGACTTGACGAATTTCGCCACTTTCCAGGCGAACATCAGGTCGGTCAACTGCTGCGGCGTTGGCTGCAGCTTGCTCACCACGCGCAAGTCGGCGATGCCGACGTTTTTCGCGTCCGGCGATTGCACCAGCAAGCCGCCGCCCACGCGCTTGAAGTCCATGGTGTTGACGCCGGCGCCCAGCGGGATTTCCAGCATGCGCACGTTTTGCTTGCTCGACAGAATCTGTTTCGCTTCGTTTGAAAACGATGGGGCGATCAGCACTTCCACGAACAGCTTGGCGATCTCGCCAGCGGTGGCGCCGTCGAGTTCCGTGTTGAAGGCGATGATGCCGCCAAACGCGGAGGTCGGATCCGTCTGCAGGGCGCGCGCGTACGCTTCGGCCGCATTCTTGCCCAGCGCTACGCCGCATGGGTTCGCATGCTTGACGATGACGCAGGCGGCGCTTTGCTCGAAGCCGCCCAGGCTCTTCACGCATTCCCAGGCCGCATCGGCGTCGGCGATGTTGTTGTACGACAATTCCTTGCCTTGCAGCTGGCGATAGTTGGCCAGCGCGCCATCGATGCTGACCAAGTCGCGGTAGAAGGCGGCGCTCTGGTGTGGATTCTCACCGTAGCGCATGTCTTGCACTTTCTCAAATGCAACATTCAAGACTTGCGGATAGGCGCCGCGCTCGGCGTGCACCTTCGTCGGGCCCAGGCTGGTCAGGTAGTTGGTGATGGCGCCATCGTATTGCGCCGTGTGCGCGAAGACTTTTTTCGCCAGCATGAATTTGGTGTCGTAGCTGACCGTGCCAGCCGTGCCGTCAGCCGAGCGCATTTCCGCCAGGACTGCGTCGTAGTCGCTAGGGTCGCAGATGACGACGACGTCCTTGTGGTTCTTGGCTGCCGAGCGCAGCATGGTCGGGCCGCCGATATCGATATTTTCGATCGCGTCTTCCAGGGTGCAATCGGCCTTGGCCACCGTGCCCTGGAATGGGTACAGGTTGACCACCACCATGTCGATGGTCGGCATATCGTGCTCGACCAGCTTCAACATGTGCTCAGGGAAATCGCGGCGCGCCAGGATACCGCCGTGCACTTTCGGGTGCAGTGTTTTCACACGGCCATCGAGCATCTCCGGGAAACCCGTGTAGTCGGCGACTTCCGTCACGGGAACACCGTTGTCTGCCAGCAATTTGGCGGTGCCGCCGGTGGACAGGAGGTTGACGCCGAGAGCAGACAGGGCGCGGGCGAAATCGAGAACGCCGGTCTTGTCGGAAACGGAGAGGAGAGCTTGTTTGATCATGGCTGTGGCTAGGTGGTTAAGTGTTCTTGGCGAATGGCGCAGTTCAGTCATCAGGTTGAAGCTGAGGCTGCGGCGGATTCAAATCTTGGCGTCACTTGCATGCCGGCATTACAGCAAACCGTGCTCCTGCAATTTCTTGCGCAAGGTGTTGCGGTTGATGCCCAGCATCTGCGCGGCATGCGACTGGTTGCCATCGGCGCGTGTCATCACGACTTCCAGGATGGGCTTTTCCACGGTCAGCACGACCATGTCATAGATATTCGATGCTTGCTGTTCGCCCAGGTCATTGAAGTAATCTTCTAGACTTTTCTGTACGACTTCCTGAATGCTTTCTTTGCTCATTTGTATGCTTCAACCGGCTGAACACCTGACAATCGACTGCCGCGGCGCTCATGCGGGCCGCTTGCTGCCGTCTTGTCTCAGTGTTGTAATTAATATTGCATGACGCTCTGTATAGGCGCTCGCCCTTGTATTGCTTTTAACCTATTTACGTAACTGCTTTGCTTATCTGCTCATGCTGCCGTGGCCACTTCCAGCAGGCCACTTTCATCCGATTCAGCGAGGCGGTATTGTAACCGTTCGCCAAATTTCCATTGCGACTCAAAAAATTGATCGACGGCCAGCAACTGCGCGTCCGTCGACTCCAGCAAGTTCATTTGCTGGCGGAACGCTTCGCCGCCGGCCAGGTCTTTCACATACCAGCCGATGTGCTTGCGCGCCGTGCGCACGCCCAAAAATTCGCCATAAAACGCGTAATGGGCGCGCAGATGCTCATCCATCAGGGTGCGCACTTCATCCACATACGGCGCCGGCAGCAAGGTGCCGGTGCGCAGGAAATGGTCGATTTCGCGGCAAATCCACGGCCGGCCCTGCGCCGCGCGGCCGATCATGACGGCATCGGCGCCCGTCTGATCGAGCACAAAGCGGGCTTTTTCCGGACTGGTGATGTCGCCATTGGCCACCACGGGAATGCCCACCGCCGCTTTCACGGCGGCAATTGTTTCATATTCGGCATCACCCTTGTAGCCATCGGCGCGCGTGCGGCCGTGCAAGGTCAGCATCTGGATGCCCGCTTGCTCGGCGATGTGGGCGATTGTCAACGCGTTCTTGTTTTCGCGGTCCCAGCCCGTACGAAATTTCAGGGTGACGGGCACGTCGACGGCATTGACGACGGCATGCAAGATCTTCTCGACCAGGCTTTCGTTTTGCAGCAAGGCCGAACCGCACCAGCTATTGCATACCTTCTTCACGGGGCAACCCATGTTGATGTCGATGATCTGCGCGCCCCGGTCCACATTGAACTTGGCGCAATCGGCCAGGTCTTGCGGATCGGCACCGGCGATCTGCACGGCTTTCGGCTCCATTTCGCCTGCATGGTCGGTGCGGCGCGAACTTTTTTCCGTTGCCCACAGGCGCGGATTCGACGCCGCCATCTCCGACACGGCATAGCCGGCACCCAACTGCTTGCACAACTGGCGGAAAGGCCGATCCGTCACGCCCGCCATGGGAGCGACGAAAACGTTGTTGCGCAGAATGTGAGGGCCGATTTGCACTGAGGAACCTGGAATGGGCGGAGGAACCTGTTATTTTAACCGATTCCCTGCCTATTTAATAAGCACTATTTTTTAAGCTCCTGCGCCAGCGCGTGGATAAGGGCTAACCCAGCTCATCCATCGCGGGCGCGCTCAGGTGTTCAATATTTCCCCAGTGCACCAGGTGCAGCTTGCCGTCGGCGTACGAGAAACGGTTGACGCTGGCATTTTTCACCAGGAAGTCGCGCGGACTGTCGAGTGTCATGCCCACGGCCTCGCGGTAGGCGCATTCGAGCACGCCGCCGTGGGCCACGATGGCGATCGTCTGGCCATCATACTGCTGGGCCCAGCGGGCGATGGCGCCATTCGCGCGCGCATAAAACTGGCGAAAACTCTCGGCCTGGCGCTCGCCGGACGGCATCACGGCATCGATCTGGCGCGATTGCCATTGCGCATACTCATGCGGATAGCGCGCGGCGATGTCGGCATACAGCAAGCCTTCGAAGACGCCATAGCAGCGTTCGCGCAGCAAAGGGTCCATCTGTACGGGCAAATTTTTCACGTCGGCAATGGCTTGCGCCGTCTGGCAAGCGCGCTGCAAGTCACTGGCGATGATGGCGCCCAGCGGTTCGTCCGCCAGCGCCTGGCCCAGCGCGGCCGCTTGCGCCAGGCCCGCCTCGTTCAGGGCGATGTCGACATGACCCTGCAGGCGGCGGCCCGCATTCCAGGCCGTTTCACCATGGCGTATCAGTAAAATCGTGGTGCTCATGCTTTATTTCTTCAGGGTAAGTGCCAGCTCGGGGTTGAGCGAGTAGGCGACGACGAGTTGCGCTTCGTCAAGGATGTGGCCATAGAGGGCGGCATGGGCTTGCGCCCCCGTAAAACGTGCGGGCAGCGCCAGGCACGGCACGTCGAGCGCATACAGGCGGAAAATATAATGGTGGATGCGCGCGTCATTCCACGGCGGACACGGGCCATCGTAGCCGTAGTAATCGCCGGCCATGTCCACGTCGCCGGCAAACCAGAGTGCATAGTCATTGATGCCCTGGCGCAATATAAACGGACCGCTGCCGTCGAGCCAGGGAATGGTCGCAGCGGATTTACCGCGTGGCGTGACGCCGCTGGAAAACTGCCCCGCATCGATGGCACGCATGGCCGGTGGCACGTCGAGCAAGCTCCAGTGATAAAAGTCGCCGCGCGGCGCCGCCAGCGGCAATACCTGGTCGTCGCGGTTGACCAGGCTGGCGTCTTGCGGCGCGTCGGGGTCGATGCAGAACAGGGCCAGCGACTCGGTGCCGTTCGGCACCTCGTCCCAGGCCAGATGGGGATTGCGGTTGCCCGCGAGGCGCACGCGGCTGGCCGGGTCGATCTCGGCAAAGGCACACTCGGCCGGTATCAGGCCGCCATCACGAAACGTCTCGCTCCACAATTTCATCGCTTGCTCCTTTATTGTTTGGCGTTTACCTGCAACCAAAAAGTCACAGGGCCGTCATTCGTCAGCGACACTTGCATGTCGGCGCCGAACTGTCCCGTTTGCACGGTGGCGTGGCGGCTGCGCGCCTGCGCCACGAAATGCGTGAACAGGCGCAAGCCGTCCTGCGGCGCGGCCGCCGGCGTAAACGACGGGCGCGTGCCAGACTTGGTATCGGCCGCCAGGGTGAACTGGGGCACCAGCAGCAAGGCGCCCGCCACGTCCGTCACACTGAGGTTCATCTTGCCCGCTGCATCGGCAAAGACGCGGTAGCCGAGCAGCTTGGCCAGCAGTGCGTCCGCTTCCTTCTCCGTATCGCCCCGCTCGGCGCACACCAGCACCATCAGTCCCGCGTCGATGGCGCCGATGGTGGCGCCTGCCACATCGACCCTGGCCTGCGTGACGCGCTGCAGCAGCGCGATCATGCCGTCAAGGTGACGCGCGCAAACTTGCGCTTGCCAACTTGCAGCACGCAGACACCCGCCGCCACTTGCAAGCCCTTGTCGCTGATGACGGTGCCATCGATGCGCACGCCGCCCTGCTCGATCATGCGCATGGCTTCCGAAGTGGACGGGCACAAACCGGCCTGCTTGAGCAATTGCGGGATGCCCAGCGGCGCGCCGGAGAGCGTTACTTCCGCAATATCGTCGGGAATGCCGCCTTTCGAGCGGTTGACGAAGTCAGCCAGTGCATCTTCGGCCGCCTGCTGCGAGTGGAAACGGGCGACGATCTCTTGCGCCAGCGCAACCTTGGCATCGCGCGGATTGCGTCCGCCCTCGATTTCGCTCTTCAATTGGGCCAGTTCGGCGAGCGAACGCCACGACAGCAGCTCATAGTAGCGCCACATCATGACGTCGGAAATGCTCATCAGCTTGGCAAACATGGTGTTGCCCGGTTCCGTGATGCCGATGTAGTTATTCTTCGACTTGGACATTTTTTCCACGCCGTCCAAACCTTCCAGCAGCGGCATGGTCAAAATACACTGCTGCTCCTGTCCGTACTGCTTTTGCAGTTCGCGGCCCACCAGCAGGTTGAACTTCTGGTCCGTGCCGCCCAGTTCCAGGTCCGACTTCAGGGCCACCGAGTCGTAGCCCTGCATCAGCGGGTACAGGAACTCATGCACGGAAATAGGAATGCCGCCCTGGAAGCGCTTGGTGAAGTCGTCGCGCTCGATCATGCGCGCCACCGTGTAGTGGGAAGCCAACTTGATGATGCCGCGCGCGCCCAGCGGATCGCACCACTCGGAGTTATAGCGAATTTCCGTCTTGCTGGCGTCGAGCACCAAAGATGCTTGCGCGAAATACGTCATCGCGTTAATCTCGATCTGTTCTTTAGTCAGCGGCGGGCGCGTGACGTTGCGGCCCGAAGGGTCGCCGATCATCGAGGTGAAGTCGCCGATCAGGAAAATGACTTGATGGCCCAGGTTTTGCAGCTGGCGCATCTTGTTGAGCACGACAGTATGGCCCAGGTGCAAGTCGGGTGCAGTCGGGTCCAGGCCCAGCTTGATGCGCAGCGGAACGCCGGTTTTCTCGGAGCGGGCTAATTTTTGCGCAAATTCGCTTTCGATCAAGAGTTCGTCGACGCCACGCTTGGTAATCGCGAGGGCTTCTTGTACTCTGTCCGACAGCGCGAGCGCGGTGTGAGCTGCGTTAGCCTTGCCAGGCGATGCGGTGGTGTTGATTTCCATAAAATTTGACAGTAGATCTCAAAATGGTAGTTGGTTTGCGGAGTTTGTTATAATGCTCGATCCCATCAATCTTGCCGTATGAAAACGAACCAAAATAACAATAACAAAGAGCACTGGCTCACGAATCGTTCAAGGGCAAATTTTAACTGATTGCATGAACCCTATACATAAAATCACAGGCTCGCGCCTGTACACACAGCTGGCGACGACACGCAAGGCACGCATTATTGGCGTGTCCGCAGTGCTGCTCGCCGTAGTCGCCTTCGGCGCGGCCGGTGTGGCCCCTCTGGCGCCCGACGCGTCCGACCTGCCGGTCACGTCGATCGCCCAGAACCTGGAAATGCCTGATATCGCCTCGCAAATTTCCGCGATGGAACAAGTAGACCAGAATTTCACCCACGAAGAAAAAGTCCGCGCTGGCGATACCCTCGCCACCCTGCTGACCCGTCTCGGCGTGGATGATGCGGCGGCCGCCAATTTCATTAAAACCGACAAGGTTGCGCGCGGCGTGATGTTGCTCAAATCGGGCAAACGCGTGCAAGCGCAAACGACCGAAAACGGCGAACTCAACTGGATGCGCGCCACCCTCGTCGACGGCAGCGATAAATCGGTGAAGAATATTTTGATCACCCGCAAGGGCGACAAGTTCGTCGCCACGGAAGTGGCAGCCCAGCTGGAACGCCGCGTCGAAATGCACGCACGCAAGATTACTTCCACCCTGTTCGCCGCCACCGACTCCAGCCTGGACGGCACCCGCCTGCCAGACTCGATTTCCGCGCAAATCGTGGAAATGTTCTCGACCAATATCGACTTCCGTTCCGACGTGAAACGCGGCGACGCCTTCAACGTGGTCTACGAAACATTTTGGCAAGATGGCGAATTTGTCCGCGCGGGCCGCATCCTGGCCGGTGAATTCACCAACCGCGGCACGACTTACCAGTCCGTTTGGTTCGAAGACCCAGCCAGCAAGCAAGGCGGCGGTTACTACAGCTTCGACGGCAAGTCCCTCAAAAAAGCCTTCCTGAAATCCCCGCTCGAATTCTCCCGCATCTCGTCCGGCTTCTCCATGCGCGTGCACCCGATTTCAGGCAACTGGAAGGCGCACAAGGGCATCGACTTTGCGGCAGCCACTGGCACGCCCATCCGCGCTTCCGGCGACGGCGTGGTCGATACGGTGGGATCGCAAAACGGTTACGGCAATGTTATTGTCCTGAAACACTGGGCCAACTACACCACCGCCTACGCCCACATGAGCCGCTTCGCTTCGGGCCTGAAAAAAGGTCAAAAAGTCAGCCAGGGCGATGTGATTGGCTATGTCGGCACCACCGGCTGGTCCACGGGCGCCCACTTGCACTATGAATTCCGCGTCGGCGGCGTGGCGAAAGATCCGCGCACCCTGAACGTGATGGCGCAAGCGCCGCTGACGTCCGCTGAACTGAGCCGCTTCCGCCTGGTCTCAAGCGACATGATGCACCGCTTCACCCTGCTGCGTCCGAACGACACGGCACTGGCTTCGCGCTAAGCAACACTGCCTTCGGGCAACAAACAAAGGCACCGCCCATGCAAATGGCCGGTGCCTTTGTTTTTGATCAAACGCGCTGAGTCGCAGGCGAGGAAATGCGGCACAATAAGCGCCTTACTTCTTCCGCTCTCAAGGAATCCCATGCTGTATATCGGTTTAATGTCGGGCACCAGCCTGGATGGCGTCGACGGCGCGCTGATCGACTTTGCCGACGACGGCACGCACAGTGGCACGCGCAGCCTGGGCGACGCGTATATTGCCTTTCCCGCCAGCCTGCGCGCCGACCTGATGGCATTGCAAGGCGCGGGACACAATGAAATCGAACGCGAGGCGCTGGCCGCCAATCAACTGGTGCGCCATTACGCCGACTGCGTCGACTTGCTGCTGGACAACGCCGGCATCGGCGCCGACGCCATTACTGCCATCGGTGCGCACGGCCAGACCATCCGCCACCGCCCCGAGCTGGGTTTTACGCGCCAGCTGAACAATCCGGCCCTGCTGGCCGAACTGACGGGCATCGACGTCATCGCCGACTTGCGCAGCCGCGACGTCGCCGCCGGCGGGCAAGGCGCGCCGCTGGTGCCGGCCTTTCATCAAGCCATTTTCAATCTGCCGGGCCACACGCGCGTACTGGCCAATATCGGTGGCATCAGCAATATCAGCGTGCTGCACGCGGACGGCAGCGTCACCGGTTACGACACTGGCCCTGGCAATGCGCTGATGGATGGCTGGGTCTTGCAGCACCAGGGCCAGCCGTATGACGCCGATGGCGCCTGGGCCGCCACTGGCAAGGTCATCCCTGCCCTGCTGGCAGAAATGCTGAATGAACCCTACTTTGGATTAGCGGCGCCGAAAAGCACGGGGCGCGATCTGTTCCATGCCGACTGGCTGGCCGGCAAGCTGGTCAGCCACCCTGGCGCCCAGCCTGCCGACGTGCAGGCGACCCTGACGCAGCTGACGGCCGCCAGCCTGGCGCACGCCATCGTGCGCGACGGGGCGCAAGCGGAAACAGTGTATGTGTGTGGCGGCGGCGCGCAGAACGCCAGCCTGATGGCGGCGCTGGCCCGTGAATTGCCGGGCATGACGGTAGCGTCAACGCAAGCGTTGGGCGTGGCGCCCAGCCAGGTCGAGGCGCTGGCATTCGCCTGGCTGGCCTGGCGCTTCATGCAGCGCAAACCGGGCAACTTGCCAGCCGTGACGGGCGCTGCGGGTTTAAGAGTACTGGGCGCGCTATACCCGCGCTGAAAAGGAACAACTGTTCCAGAAACACAAATAGCGGATCGATGATCCGCTATTTTCTTACCTGCTCAGCCTGTTATTAGACGGAGAAGGAGGAACCGCAACCGCAGGTAGAAGTCGCTGTTGGATTCTTGATCACGAATTGCGCGCCTTCCAGGTCATCCTTGTAGTCGATTTCCGCGCCGACCAGGTACTGGTAGCTCATGGAGTCGATCAACAGCTGGACGCCGTTCTTGACCATGGTGGTGTCATCTTCATTGACGATTTCGTCGAAGGTGAAGCCATACTGGAAACCCGAGCAGCCGCCACCTTGCACGAAAACGCGCAATTTCAGGTCGGGATTGCCTTCTTCTTCGATCAACTGCGCGACTTTTTCGGCGGCGCTATCGGTAAAGATAATGGGTGAAGGGATCACATCTTGCATTTCAGCGACGGCATTCATATCAGACACTCCTACTAGAAAACATTAACTCATTATAGACTGTTGGCGCAAGTCGCGCTCTGGCCAGCCTTGCTGCCGCTCACCACTGTTGTTCTGGATCACATTTCCGATACAGCCAGGTGCAGCACGGGGTCGGCGCTGTCATGGCGGCTGAGCTTGCCCTGCACCAGCGCGCCGCTGTGCATTTCCAGCACCTTGTAGTACACCTCGCCCACAATACGGGCCTTGGGCTGGATTTCAAGCATTTCGGACACATACACGGGGCCGTTGATCTCGCCGCTGACGACCAGGCACGAGCAGCGCACCTCGCCATCGATGCGCCCTGCCTCGCCCAGCACCACATACGTGGGCTCGCCCGGCTCGCCCGTGACGTTGCCGCGCACATGGCCATCGATGCGCAAGCCGCCGCAAAACAGCAAGTCGCCCTCGATGCGCGTCGAGGCGCCGATCAGGGTATCGATGGGGCTTTTCGCATTGCGCTCGAACATGAACGCCATCCTTTCGGTGTACGTGGCAGTCCAATTTATCACAGGTCCGGCAGAAAGGCGCCGGACCTGCGTATATTTACGGCAGCAGGGCGATATGTTGCAAACCGGCCGTTTCTTTCAAGCCAAACATCAAGTTCATGCACTGCACGGCCTGGCCGGACGCGCCCTTGACCAGGTTATCCTGCACCACCAGAACGATGACGGTGTTGCCGCCTTCGGGACGGTGCACGGCCAGGCGCAGCATGTTCGAGCCGCGCGTGGAACGCGTTTCCGGGTGCGAGCCGAATGGCATCACGTCGACGAAAGGCTCGTCCTTGTATTGCTCTTCGAACAAGGCTTGCAATGCTTCATTGCTCACCTCCTTGTTCAGCTGCGCGTACAGGGTCGAATGCATGCCGCGTATCATCGGCACCAAGTGCGGCGTGAAGGTCAGCGCGACTTTATCCTCCGTGAATCGTTGCAGCTGCGCCGTCGTTTCCGGCAGGTGGCGGTGGCCAGCCACGCCATAGGCCTTGAAGCTGTCGCTGCTTTCCGAGAACAAAATGCCGATTTCCGCCTTGCGGCCGGCGCCGGACACGCCCGACTTGCAGTCGGCGATCAAGCCGCCCGCGTTGACCAGGCCCGCTTTCAGCAGCGGGTAAAAGCCCAGCTGCATGGTGGTCGGATAGCAGCCTGGGTTGGCGATCAGGCTGGCCTGCTTGATGTCTTCACGGTTCAGTTCCGGCAAGCCATAGACGGCTTGGGCGATCAACTCGGGCGCCGTGTGGGGAATTTTGTACCACTGCTCGAACTTGGCCTGGTCTTTCAGGCGGAAGTCGGCGGCCAGGTCGATCACTTTCACGCCGGCGGCCAGCAGGGCCGGGGCTTGCGCCATTGCAACACCATGCGGCGTAGCAAAAAATACCACATCGCACTGCGCCAGATTGGCCTTGTCCGGCGAGGAAAACGCCAGTTTCACGTGGCCACGCAGGGAAGGATACATGTCAGCAACGGGCAAGCCATCTTCCTTGCGCGAAGTAATCGCCGTCAACTCGACATCCGGATGGGTTGCCAACAGGCGCAGCAATTCCACGCCCGTGTATCCAGTGCCGCCGACGATGCCAACTTTGATCATGTTCTTTCCTTGTGTATATATTAATAACAGATGAATGGGGAATTGCAGGGAACTTGCGAAACTCCCCCTCGGGGTTTTCCGCGTATTTTACAGCGCAACGCAGAGTCACGCTGAAATGCAAAAAAGCCGCCAGACCGAAGTCCAGCGGCTTTTCGCACAGCACCATAAAGATGCTGCAGCGTAAAAATTAACGCTTCGAGAATTGCTTTGCGCGACGTGCTTTGCGCAGACCAACTTTTTTACGCTCGACTTCACGTGCATCGCGGGTCACGAAGCCGGCTTTCGCCAGTTCCGGTTTCAACGCTGCATCGTAGTCGATCAGAGCGCGGGTGATGCCGTGACGAACTGCACCAGCCTGGCCCGACTCACCGCCGCCATGGACGTTGACTTTGATGTCGAAACGCTCGACATTGCCGGTCAGTTCCAGTGGTTGACGAATGACCATCAGACCTGTTTCGCGCGAAAAGTATTCGTTCGCTGGTTTGCCGTTAACAACGATCAAGCCTGTGCCAACTTTGATAAAAACCCGAGCCACTGCACTTTTGCGACGGCCGGTTCCATAATTGTAATTACCGATCATGTCAGTTCCTTAGAGAACAAGTGCTTTAGGTTGCTGAGCAGCGTGCGGATGGGAACCTTCCGCGTACACTTTCAGCTTCTTGATCATTGCGTAGCCGAGTGGGCCTTTAGGCAACATGCCCTTGACCGCTTTCTCAAGCGCGCGACCTGGAAAACGCTGTTGCATTTTCTGGAAGTTGGTTTCGTAGATGCCGCCTGGATAGCCAGAGTGACGGTAGTAAATTTTCTCAGTAGCTTTGGTACCGGTCACACGCAGTTTGCCTGCGTTGATGACGACGATAAAGTCGCCGGTATCGACGTGAGGAGTAAATTCTGGTTTGTGTTTGCCGCGCAGTCGGAGTGCCACTTCGCTGGCAACACGTCCGAGGACTTTGTCCGTCGCGTCAACCACGAACCAATCGCGCTGGACTTCATGTCCTTTAGCGGAAAATGTTTTCATGTTGACTTCCTAATAGATTACACGCTCAAATGGTGGTTCCGCCGATATTGCCATGCGGACTCTGCCTTATTTACTTTTCCTGAGCGAACGGAAAGCCGACAAGTATAAGCGGCTTTGCCATGCTGCGTCAAGCCGCAATCCGGGCGAGCTGTGGCCCGGCGGGCGGCACATGGACGGGCATTCCTCTATTACAATACAAAACGCTTACAATTTTCGGAGAGTACGATGGAATGCAAAGTTAGCTGGAATGGCCCGTCGGGCATGAGTTTTCGGGCAGAAACCGGTTCCGGCCACCTGGTGGCCATGGATGGCGCGCCCGACGGCGGCGGCCACAACCTGGCGCCGCGCCCCATGGAAATGGTCTTGCTGGGCACGGGCGGCTGCACCGCCTATGACGTGGTGCTGATCCTGAAACGCGGACGCGAAGACATCAAAGGCTGCGAAGTGACCCTTAAGGCCGACCGCGCCGAGACCGATCCGAAAGTGTTTACCAAGATCCACTTCCACTTCACGGTGCGCGGCAAGGCCTTGAAACCGACGGCCGTGGAACGCGCCGTGGCCCTGTCGCACGACAAATATTGCTCGGCATCGATCATGCTGGCGAAAACGGCAGAGATTACGCATTCCTTCGAAATCATCGAAGAGTAAGGCGTTTTTATATGTAGTAGGCCGTCTTGGTCATGACCTTGCCCATCAGGCCCATCAGCGCCTTGACGGGCGCCGGGGTCTCGATGGCGCCCAGCCGCTGCGCGGCGGCGCCATGCTCGACCTCGTCGATGGCCATTTGTTTCACGATGGCGCGCGACTTGGCGTCTTGCGGCGGCAATTCTTCCAGGTGGCTGGCCAGGTGCGCTTCCACCTGGCGCTCCGTTTCCACCACGAAACCCAGGCTGCGGCCGTCGCCCATGCGCGCGGCGATGGTGCCCAACGCGAACGAACCGGCATACCACAGGGGGTTGAGCAGGCTCAGATGCGAACCCAGCTCCGTCAGGCGCTGCGCCGTCCAGGCCAGGTGGTCTTCCTCGTCGCGTCCCGCCTCATCGAACTGGGCGCGGATGGCCGGGCTGTGCGCATGGCGCGCCTGCGAGTTGTACAGGGCTTGGGCGCACACTTCACCAACATGGTTGACGCGCATCAAACCGGCGCTGTGGCGCTGTTCGGCCGGGCTCAGCTGCGCATCGGGCGCATGCGCGGCCGGCGAAGGGCGCGAAGCGGACGCCACGCCCGCCATGACGCGCAGGGCCTTGTCGGCGCCAACAATCAAACGATCCAGGGGGTCAAGGTAACGGTTCGCGCTCATCGTGGCTATGCTCTTGAATAGGAAAACATGAATTATAGGACGATAGCGGCCAGGCGTACTCACGCCGCGCGCGGGGCGAACGGGGCTTTATTGACTTGTGCGCGCTTTTTCCTGCTCGATCCAGTCCACCACGGGACCGATGGCATCGAGGCCGGACAGGCTTTTCGCCACGCCCAGGTTGAGTGAAATCAGGAAGAAAATACTGTCGACGGGAATCTCCGGGCAATGCAGGGCAAACGCGGCGAGGAAGCGCTCCGATTGCAGCACGCGCAAGACTTTCTCGCCACTCATGAATTGCAGCACGCTGGCAATGCTGTGCCCGCCACCGAGCGAATGGTAGATAAAGCGGTTGTAGCGCGCATCGATCTGCTGGAAGTCGAGCTCTTCATTCGTCATCAGGCCGGCCAGGTAGTACAGGCCCAGGCTGACGCGGAAATAGCCGATGGCTTCGGCACTGGTCATGCCGGCGCGCGCCACGGCCAGTACCTTGTCCTGCGTCGCCTGATCGATCGATTTCTGCATGGATTCCTCTTGTCCCCCATTTATGGGCCTGCTTGCGGCCCGCAGCGGGACCATTCCGGGCAGCTTGCATCAAGACGCTGTTTTTTTCAATAGAACACGCAACATTTCCACCTTGCAAGTTACATTTTTTACATGCTACCCTAGTTCTCCCTGACGAATGGATGACGCACATGATTGAAGTCAAGCACCTGGCAAAACGTTTCCGCATGCCGTCCCACAAGGGCAAGGGCGTGCACGTCAGCGATCCCCGCGAGCATGACGGCTGGTTTCACGCCGTGCGCGACGTCAGTTTCAGCTGCGCTCCCGGCGAAGTGCTGGGCCTGCTGGGTCCGAATGGCGCCGGCAAGACGACCACCTTGCGCCTGCTGTCGACGGCCTTGCAGGCTGACGCGGGCAGCGCCCTGGTAAATGGCGTCGATGTCTTGCAGCAACCGCTGGTGGCGCGCCAGAGCATCGGCTTCCTGTCCGGCTCGACGGGACTATATGGCCGCCTGACGGCGCGCGAGAACGTGGAATATTTTGGCCGCCTGCACGGCATGCCCGCCGACAGGCTGAAACGTCGCTGCGACGAGCTGTTCGCCCTGCTGCAGATGGAAGAATATGGCGGCAAGCGGGCAGATCAATTGTCAACCGGCATGAAACAGAAGTGCGCGATCGCCCGCACCGTCGTGCATGAGCCGCAAGTGGTGATCCTCGACGAGCCGACCACGGGCCTCGACGTGATGTCGGCCAAGATCCTGCTCGACTTCATCGCCAGCTACAAGGCGCTGCGCGTGCCGCTGATTTTCTCCACGCACCACCTGCACGAGGTGGAAAAGCTGTGCGACCGGGTCTGCATCATCAACCGCGGCACCACCGCCTTCAACGGCACGGTCGACGAACTGCGCCATCTGGGCGGCAGTGCCGATCTGTACGACGCCTTTGTCAGCGTCATCAACCAGGGAGCCTGAGCCATGTGGACCATTTACCTGAAAGAGCTGCTGGAACTGACGCGCGACCGCAAGACGCTGATCTTCACCATACTCATTCCCATCTTTGCCATGCCGCTGATCTTTGGCGGCTTTGCTTATGTCTCAAGCAATATGTTCAAGAACGCCAAGACGGCGGAAATGCGCTATGCCCTGTTCGGCAAGGACCATTCGCCGGGCCTGAGCGCGCGTTTTGCGCAGCAGCACAACTTGCGCGAAGTGCCGCTGGCCAGCGAGGCGGAGATCCGCCGCGCCATCGGCGACGACAGCATCAAGTTTGCCGTGGTCATCCCGCCGCATTTTGAAGATGCACTGCAGCAACATCAACAAGCCAGGGTCACCCTGCATTACAACAGCGCCAGCACGGTCGACGTCACCCATCAAAGGGTGCGCGAGATCGTCGAGAGCTACAACGCAGGGCTGCGCGAAGGGGCGCTGTCGGCCCTGAACTTGAGCCCTGCCCAGCTGGCGTTCGCCCTCAATCCCATCGTGCTCGACAAGCAATCGACGGCCAACGAGCGCGAGCAAATGGGCGCCATCATCGGCGGCATGCTGCCGTATCTGCTGTTGATGGTGTGCCTGACGGCAGCCATGTATCCGGCCATCGACCTGGGCGCGGGCGAAAAGGAGCGGGGCACGCTGGAAACGCTGCTGCTGGCGCCCGTGCCGCGCAGCGCCATCGTGCTGGCCAAGTTCCTCGTGCTGTTTACCGTGGGCATGACATCGGCCGTGCTGATGGTGGGCAGCATGGGCGCGCTGCTGGCCATTTTCGGCAGTTCGCTGGAAGGCCACATGGCCGTCATGGTGCGCAGCATCGGCTTGCCCGACCTGGCCATGGTGACGCTGATGCTGGTGCCGACGGCCGCCATCTTCGCCTCGCTGCTGCTGTCGATCTCGATCTACGCGAAAAGCTACAAGGAAGCGGCCGGCATGATCACGCCGCTGATGCTGTTTGTCATCCTGCCCACGGTGGCGGCGATGCTGCCCGGCGTCGAGCTGAACTGGATCTGGGCCATGGTGCCGCTGACCAATGTCTCGCTGGCCATGAAGGAACTGGTCAAGGGCACCATGGACTACCGCATGTTTGGCGTGATCCTGGCCTCGACCACGGTGATCGCGGGCGCCCTGCTGGCACTGTGCCGCTGGTGGTTCAACCGCGAATCGGTACTGTTCCGCAATTAGCCCGCAAATACGCTGCCGACGGGGTGCCGCCCACCCCGTCCAGCTGCACTCTGGGCATGCGAATACACCGTACATCGCATGCAACTGCCCAGTACCTCTTAAATTCAATACAATGCCAGCATAGATAAGCCCTGCCGCATGGGGCTGCAACAGCATGAGCAAGGAGTTGTATGGAATTGCAGATCCGCAAATTGTCGAAAACCTACGCGAATGGCGTGGTGGCACTGGACAACGTTTCGCTGACGATACCGCCAGGCATGTTTGGCTTGCTGGGGCCCAATGGCGCCGGCAAGTCGACCTTGATGCGTACCCTGGCCACCTTGCAGGAATGCGATTCTGGCTCGGTCTTCTTTGGCGACTACGACGTGCTCGACGACAAGGACGAGATACGCCGCATGCTGGGCTATCTGCCGCAAGACTTCGGCCTGTACCCGAAAGTGACAGCCTACGAGCTGCTGGACCACTTTGCCACCTTGAAAGGCTTGTCGCAGCGGGCGCGCCGGCGCGAAGTGGTCGAAGGCCTGTTGCAGCAAACCAATTTGTTCGACGTGCGCCACCAGCGCCTGGGCGGCTTTTCCGGCGGCATGCGCCAGCGCTTCGGCATCGCCCAGGCACTGCTGGGCGACCCGAAACTGATCATCGTCGACGAGCCGACGGCCGGCCTCGATCCGCAGGAGCGCGTGCGCTTCCATAACCTGCTGTCGGACATCGGCGAAGACAAGACGGTGATCCTGTCGACGCACATCGTCTCCGACGTGGCCGACCTGTGCGCCAACATGGCCATCATCAACAAGGGCCATTTGTTGCTGTGCGGCAAGACCCAGGAACTCATCGACGAAGTCAGCTGCAAGATCTGGGCGCGCTTCGTCGAAAAGAAAGAGCTGGCCAGCTTCCAGCAGCGCCACGCCGTCATTTCCACGCGCTTGCTGTCGGGCCGCACGCTGATCCACGTCTACAGCGACGAGGACCCGGGCGACGGCTTCGAGGAAGCCATCGGCGACCTGGAAGACTTGTATTTCGCCACCATTGCCGGGCGCCACCGCGTCGCCCCGCAGTGCGACTGAGGGGGCGGCCATGTTTGCCATCGCCCGTTTTGAAGCCCGGCAGCGGCTCAAGCTGCTGTCCACCTGGGTGTATTTCGCCATGTTCCTGGCGCTGGCCATGCTGTGGATGGCTGCCGCCGGCGGCGTCTTCAAGGAAGCGAGCATCAGTTTCGGCGGCAAGTTCCTGATCAACGCACCCCGTTCGCTGGCATTTACCTGCAGCCTGCTGGGCTGCTTCGGCGCCGTGGTGGTGGCCGCCATGATGGGCCGCTCGGTGCAGCAGGATTTCGAATACGGCATGCAGCATTTCTTCTTCAGCGCGCCGATCAAGAAATACCAGTATGTCTTTGGCCGCTTTCTCGGCGCCTACCTGGTGCTGGCGGTGGTGTTTTCCAGCATCGTGCTGGGCGCCTGGCTGGGTGCCTGGCTGCCCGGCATCGATCCCGAACGCCTGGGCCCGCAGCGGGCGCTGGCCTATCTGATGCCGTATGTATTTACCTTGCTGCCGAATTTGTTCATCTTCGGCGCCATCTTCTTCGTCATCGCCGCCCTGACGCGGCGCATGCTGCCCGTGTATATCAGCTCGGTCGTGATGCTGATCGGCTACCTGGTGGCGCCGTCGCTGGCGCGCGACCTCGACTACAAGACCCTGGCCGCCCTGATCGACCCGTTCGGCACCACGGCGCTGATACGTTTGACGGAATACTGGCCGAATGCCGAGCGCAACACGCGCCTGGTGACGCTGGAAGGCGTGTACCTGCTAAACCGCGCCATCTGGTCCGGCTTTGCCCTGGTGGCATTGCTGCTGGGCTACTGGCGCTTCCATTTCAACGCCGCGCCCGACGCGGGCGCCGCCAAGCGCCGCGGCGAGGGCGACGCGCCGCTGCGCCTGTCGAACGCTTCGCTGGCCACGCAGGAAACGCAGGACTTTGCGCAGCGCAAGCTGGCCGGCCTGCTCGTCAAGATGAGCTGGCTGAACCTGCGCGAAACCATCAAGAACATTTATTTTGTCGTCATCGTGCTCGCTGGCGTGCTGACCATGTATGCGGGCGCGCTCGACATGGGCTCCATGTATGGCACGAATACCTATCCGGTGACGGAAAAGGTGCTGGAACTGGTGAGCGCCTCGTTCGCCCTGTTCATGCTGGTGATCACCACCTTCTATGCGGGCGAACTGGTGTGGCGCGAACGCGAGGCCAGCATCCATTTGATGCTCGACGCCCTGCCCGTGCCGAACTGGCTGCCGCTGCTGTCGAAACTGTTTGCGCTGATCGGCCTGCAAGCGTTGCTCAGTGTGATCATCATGCTGTGCGGCATGTCGATTCAAGTCTTCAAGGGCTATTACCGCCTCGACCCTGGCCTGTATATTGAATCGCTGTTCCTGTCGCACCTGCCGTACTACGCGCTGATCGCCGTGCTGGCCATCTTCCTGCAGGTATTGATCAATCACAAGTACCTGGCGTATTTCGCCATGATTTTGTACTACATCGCCACCATCAGCTTTGCCTCGCTGGGCCTGGGTGACCCGCTCTTGCTGTACGGCAGCACGCCGGACTTCGTGTATTCGGCCATGAACGGCGCCGGCCACTATGTGTTGCGCGAACGCTGGTACTTGCTGTACTGGAGCGGTGCGGCCGTCATGCTGACGGTGCTCTCCCTGCTGTTCTGGCCCCGCGGCGCGCAAGACAGCTGGCGCATCCGCTTGCGCCTGGCGCGCCATGGCCTGACGCAAGGCGTGCTGGCCAGCTTTGCCGGCGGCCTGTTGCTCTTCGTCAGCGCCGGCGCCGTGCTGTTGTATACTTTTCATATCGCCAACGATTACAAGTCCGAGTTCGCGCGCGATGCAGACCGCGCCAGTGTCGAGCGCCAGTACCGCAAGTTTGCCGCCACGCCGCAGCCGCGCGTGACGGACGTGAAACTCGACGTATCGATCTACCCGGCGCAGCGCACGCTGGCCGTGAAGGGCCGCTACGAGCTGCAAAACAAGACCAGCTTGCCCATCAGCCAGATCCTGGTGCAGCAAGACCCGACCTCGACCATGCGTTTGCGTTTCGATACGCGCGTGCATCCTGGCCTCGATGACAGCAAACTGGGCTTTTACAGCTACCGCCTGGCCACGCCGCTGGCGCCTGGCGCCACCCTGGGCCTCGATTTCGATATTTCCTACGCCCCGCGCGGCATCTTCGGCCTGGGCCAGGACACGCCCGTGGTAGCCAACGGCACTTTCTTCACGCATGCCGTGCTGCCGCACATCGGCTACCAGGCACAGCTGGAACTGACGGACACGCGCGACCGCAAGAAACACGGCTTGCCGCCGCGCGCGCGGGCCTTGCCGCGCGACGACGCCAGGGGCCTGGCCGACAATGACGTCAGCAACGATGCCGACCGCATCCGTTTTGACGCCACCGTCAGCACCATCGACGGCCAGACGGCCATCGCGCCTGGCATGCTGGACAAGGACTGGATCGCCAATGGCCGCCATTATTTCCATTACACGCTGGACCAGCCTATCCTCAATTTCTACTCATTCCAGTCGGCCCGCTACGCCGTCAAGCATGAACGCTGGCAAGATGTCTCCATCGACGTGTATTACCATCCTGGCCACGAATTCAACCTCGACCGCTTCGTGCGCGGCAGCAAGGAAGCGCTCGAGTACTACACCAAGCATTTTGGCCCCTACCAGCACAAGATCTTGCGCATCGTCGAGTTCCCCCGCTACGCCACCTATGCGCAATCGTTCCCGAACACCATCCCGTACTCGGAAGGACTGGGCTTCATCGCCAAGGTGGACGACAAGAATCCGAAGGATCTCGATTACCCGTTCTACATCACGGCGCATGAAGTGGCGCACCAGTGGTGGGGGCATCAATTGGTGGGCGGCAATACGCGGGGCGCTACCGTGCTCAGCGAAACCCTGGCCGAATACTCGGCCCTGATGGTGATGAAGAAAACCGTGGGGCCGGCCAAGATGCGCCGCTTCCTGCGCTATGACCTGAATCAATACCTGATGGGGCGCAGCGAAGAACGCCAGCAGGAATTGCCGCTGGCCGACAATGAAAACCAGGCTTACATCCATTACCACAAGGGCAGCCTGGCCATGTATTTGCTGCAGGACATCATAGGCGAAGACAAGGTCAACGGCGTGCTGCGCGACTTGATCAAGACCTATGGCCAGAAAGGTCCGCCGTACGCCAGCGTGACGGCCCTGATCGACGGCTTGCGCAAGGTCACGCCGCCAGAGCAGGCTACGCTGATCGACGATCTGTTCGAGAAAATCGTGCTGTTTGACAACCGCGCGCTGTCGGCCACGGCCACAAAACGCAGCGATGGCAAGTACGTCGTCAGCGTGAAGGTGCAGGCAAGCAAGCTGGTCGCTGGCGCACAGGGCGAAGAACATGACGCGCCCTTGAATGACTTGATCGAGATCGGCGTCGACGACGCCAATGACCATCCGCTGCTGCGCGAACGCCAGCGCATGACGGCGCGCGAGGCAAGTTATACGCTCATCGTCAATGCACGACCGGGCAAGGCTGGCATCGATCCCGACAACAAGTTGATCGACCGCAAGCCGGACGACAATATGCTGACAGTCGATATAGCCGAACCGTAAAAAAATGGCCGCCCTGCACAGGCGGCCATTTTTTTCCATCTCAAACAGGCATCAAGCCGCGACAGGAAGCGTAACGATGCTCAGGCTGATGCCCATCTCCGTCAGGTGCTGCATGTCGGCCAGGGTCAGGTCGAGCGGCGCGCCGGAGGTATCGTCGCCGTTCAATTCGAGTTGCAGCTCGGCCACGATGCGCGGCATGGTAAACGTGACGCCGCGCGAACGGCATTCTGCCAGGTAGCTGCGTATGCGCGCTGGCAACACTTGCGGCTTGGACGCTTGCACGATGACCACGTCGAAGCCGGAATCGAGATACACGCGCCCCTGCCCCTTTGCCTCGCCCTTGCGCCATTCGCGTTCCGGATCGGTGGGCAAGGCTTCGAGGATGGATTTGAGCGTGGGATCGTCCCCATGCACCGACAATTTCGCCATGTTCATATTGCAAGACTTTCTAGTCAGGACGCCGCCAGGAAGGCGGCGCGATCATCAGAGCGACAAGTCTACGCATGCAAGGCAAATATGTCCATACGGCAATATTTAATATCAACACATAATTTGTGCTGTATCAACAACAGACGCAACAACAGGCGCAAGCAGCTTGTTGCGCCTGCCACCGCTTTTACAGCGCCACGCGCCGCGCCTGCAAGGCAGCGCGCACGCCGGCGCCGTAGGCAGCGTCGGCCTGGTCGAATTGCGCCAGCTGACGCTGCAACGTTTCTGGCAGCACCTGGCTCAAGGCCCCGGCCAGGTTGTCGAACAGGTTTTGCTTTGCCTGTGCCGGCATCAGGCGGAACAGATTGCCGGCCTGCGTGAAATCGTCTTCCACGCCGCGCCCATCATAGCGCGCCGCGCCACCTGCCAGCGCCAGCGACGGCTCGCCATGGCCCAGTCCTTGCGGCTGCGTGCCTGCCGCAGCCACGTTCGCATAATTGCGCGCCGCGCCGCCATTGTTGATCGCCATGCCGCCGTCGCGCTGCTGGTTGTGGAAGGGACAACGGGCCGCATTCACGGGCAAATGCTGGTGGTTCGTGCCGACGCGGTACAGCTGGGCGTCGTGGTAGGCGAACAGCCGGCCTTGCAGCATCTTGTCCGGCGAGTAGCCCATGCCCGGCACGGCGTTGGCGGGCGAAAAGGCTGCCTGCTCGACTTCCGCGTGGTAATTGTCCGGGTTGCGGTTCAGTTCGAAAATGCCCACCGGCAGCAGCGGGAAGTGCGCATGCGGCCACACTTTCGTCAAGTCGAACGGATTCCAGCCCGTGCGCTGCTCCCATGCTTCCAACTGCTCTTCGGTTGCCACCTGCAGCTTGACTTCCCACTGCGGGAAATCGCCCCGTTCGATGGCGCCGAACAAGTCGCGCTGGGCGTAGTCGGGGTCGGCACCGGCCAAACGGCCCGCTTCAGCTGCGGACAGATTCTTGATGCCCTGGCGCGTCTTGAAATGCCATTTCACATACACGCGCTGGCCGTCGGCATTGATCAGGCTATACGTATGGCTGCCGAAGCCATCCATGTGACGGTAGCCGTCCGGCGTGCCCCGGTCCGAGAACAGCATGGTGACCTGGTGCAGGCTTTCCGGCGCATGGCTCCAGAAGTCGAACATCATTTCCGCCGATTTCAGGTTGCTGTGCGGATCGCGCTTTTGCGTACGCACAAAGTCGGGAAACTTGATGGGGTCTTTGATGAAAAACATGGGCGTGTTGTTGCCGACCAAATCCCAGTTGCCTTCTTCCGTATAGAAACGCAGCGCAAAGCCGCGCGGGTCGCGTTCCGTGTCGGCACTGCCGCGTTCGCCGCCAACGGTGGAAAAGCGGGCGAAAGTCGCCGTCTGCTTGCCCACCTCGGCAAACAGCCTGGCCTTGGTGTAGCGTGAAATATCGTGCGTGACGGTGAAGGTGCCGTAGGCGCCCGAACCGTTCGCATGCACCACGCGCTCGGGGATGCGCTCGCGGTTGAAATGCTGGAGCTTTTCGATCAGGTGGAAGTCTTGCAGCAGCAAAGGGCCGCGAGGGCCGGCGCTGATGGAATTCTGGTTATCGGCGACGGGAATGCCCGACGCGGTGCTGAATGGCGGCTGTTGGCTCATGACTGCTTTTCCTTCGTTGTTGACTGATGCAAACAGTGTAACGAGTGCAACAACAAAGGAAAAGCTAATTGATTTTATCGGTTCGATAGATATTTACAATATTGCTTTACAAGACGCATCCTTGCGCGCCACAAGCGCCAGCCAATTGCGCCTGCAACTTGTCCGGCTGGCCCAGGAAGGCGCCGATATCGATCACGGCCAGCTTGCCGCTGCCATCGTCGAACACGAACGTGGGAAAGCCTTGGCCGGCCACTTGCGCCAGCAGGGCGCGGCTGGCAGCGATATGCTGCTGCGTGGCCGCGCCCGCTTGCTGCGCATACGCCGCTTCGAAGGCAGCGCCGTCCATGCCCAGCTGCTGCGCCAGCGCCACCAGCACGGGCAGCTCGGCGATGCGCAAGCCTTCCACATAGTGGGCGCGCTGCACGCGCTGCAGCATGTCCAGGCCCTTGCCGGCCAGCGCCTCGGCCGCCAGGATGGCCGTGATGGGCGGCTCGGAATCCATCATTGCCGTGGTGTCGTTCAGCAAGCCATGCAGATAGGCGTCGCCAAACGGCTGGCCGGACAATTGCTCGATGCGCCGGTCATGCGGCAGGACATAGCCGCGCCAGGCGGGCGTGATCTGGCGGCGATTGCTGCCCGTCATCATGCCGCCGCCGTGGAACGCCACCGCCAGGCCCGCTACGGCGCGCGCCGCCTCGACCAGCGGCGCGGCGCCATAGCACCAGCCGCACAGGGGATCGAAAATGTAATGCAGTGTAGGCATGTTGCTGCTTACCATGGCATTTCCCCCTTCGCCACCTTGGCGCTGGTCTCCAATGCGCCGTCGAGGCCCAGGTTCGGGTAGTGCTGCTTCATGGCCACGATCAGGGCGGCTGAGTTGGCCGCCTTTGCCGTTTCAGCTTCGAACGTCACCAGGTAGTCGCGCGTAAAGCCGATGCTGTCAGGAGAAAATTGAGCAACCCCGGCCGAACCGGGCTTGAAGTGGCCCGGCACAACGGTGACGGGATGCAAGGCGGCAATACCATCGAGGGTCTTGAGCCAGTCCTGGCGCGATTGCGCGCTTTGCGTATCGGCCGTCCACACGTGCAAGTGAGCAAACAGCACCACGCCGCCCACCACTGCCTTGATCGATGGTATCCACACATAGGTGCGCGATGGCGTGGGGCCGGCCACATGCAGCGCCTGGCCCTCCAAAATGATGCGCTGGCCCGTCAAAGCTTGCGGAATGACGATGCTGCGCGGCGCATTGTCTTTCAGGATAGGCCCCCAGTAGGACACTTTGGCGTCAGCCTTGCGGCGAATTTCCGCCACGGTGGCTGGCGTGGCGACGATTTTTGCCTGTGGGAAAGCCGCCTTGATCACGTCGAGGCCGAAATAAAAATCCGGGTCGCTGTGGCTGATGTAGACGGTCGTCAGTTTCTTGCCGCTGGCACGGATCTTTTCCACCAGTTTTTGCGCTTCGGCACGCGAGAATTGCGCATCGATCAGCACGGCGTCATGCTTGCCCGCCACCAGCACGGAAGCGACGGGAAAGATGGCCGCTTCGCCCGGATTGAACACTTCCAGCGTCAGCGGCGCGGAGGCGGCAGCCGCAGCCGAGGCGGCGCCGGCGGCGAACACGGTGGAAACAAGAACGCTGCTAATGGTTTTCGAGAACATGATGCGCCTTCACAAGATGATGGGGATGCGAACATCTTACGTTGCTCAATCCGGTAGAAAAACCCGATAAAGCGCAATAGTTTATTGCTCAATTCGATGTAATTGGCGGCTGCGCTGCCACTGCTGGCCAGAAAACCACGTTGTACACACGGTGTTTTTTTCCACCGATGACGTGCGATAAAGCAACACTGCAGGCAACAGCGTAGCGCCGTGGCGAAACCCGTCACATCGTCATAATGGTGTCACATTGGATTGTTATCTTGCTAGCTCTTTCAAACCTAGCCGGATGAACCACATGACACGCAGAAAAATTTCCGTCGCTGGCTGCAGCGTCGCCATTACCCTGATGCTGGCCGCCTGCGGCAGCGACGCAAAAAAAGAAGAGGTGGTGGTCGAAGCGCCGCCGAAAAACGTCATCTTTTTCCTTGGCGACGGCATGGGCCTGACCACCATGACGGCCGCGCGCATCTATTCGGTGGGCGAAGACGGTTCGCTGACCATGGATACCTTGCCGGAAACGGCTTTCGTCAAGACCTTCTCGAACGATGCGCAAGTGACCGACAGCGCGCCATCGATGGCCGCCTACATGACGGGCGTCAAGATGAACAATGAAGTCATCTCGATGTCGGCCAACACGCTGGCCATCGATCCGGGCCTGGATGCCAACGGCAACAAGCTGGTCAACAAATGCGGCACCGGCAACGGCACGCCCGCCACCACCCTGCTGGAACTGGCCAAGGCCAAGGGCTTCGCCGCTGGCGTCGTCAGCACGGCGCGCGTCACGCACGCCACGCCGGCAGCCACGTATTCGCACATCTGCCACCGCGACCTGGAAAACGATATCGCCGCAGCCCTCGTGCCGGGCGGCACCGGCTACAACAGCGCCCTGGGCAGCACCGGCCTGGAAGTGGTATTGGGCGGCGGCGCGCAATTTTTCACGCCATTCAAGGATGGCGGCAAGCGCGCCGATGGCCGCGACCTGGTGGCCGAACTGAAAGCCAAAAGCTACACCATCGCCAACAACGCCACCGACTTCAAGGCTGTCGATGCTGCCAAGACAGAGCGTCTGTTCGGCGTATTCACCGCCAGCCACATGAGCTACGACTTGGACCGCGATGCGGCGAAGGAACCTAGCCTGGCGGAAATGACCACCAAGGCCATGGATGTGTTGGCCAAGAACAAGAAAGGCTATTTCCTGATGGTCGAGGGTGGACGCATCGACCATGCGCTGCACGAAACGACGGCCAAGAAAGCGCTACAAGACACGGTTGCATTCGATAACGCCATCAAGGCAGCCATCGAAAAAGCCAAGCTCAGCGACCCGACCCTGGCCAATACCCTGATCGTCGTCACGGCCGACCATGACCATACGCTGGTGCTGAACGGCTACGCCAAGCGCACGGGCAAGACGGCTGCCGGCAACCCTGGCGTGCTGGGCCTGGTGAAGAACTACGTCACCGGCGCCGTCGAAAAAGACCTGGACGGCGCACCGTATTCGATCATCGGCTTCGGCAATGGCGAAAACCGCACGCAGTCGAGCCGCGCCGCCATGGCCAGCCTCGACGACACCGTCACCAGCGCCAATATGTACCACCAGGAAGCGGTCATCCGCACCACGGCCGGCAATGAAACCCACGGCGGCACCGACGTCTTCCTGGGCGCCATCGGCAAGGGTTCGGAAACCTTCCTGGGCACCATCGACAACACCAAAGTATTCGGCCTGGTCAAGACCGCCGGCGGTCTGTAATCACCAAGAGACAAGAATTGGACAAGCATATGAAACTCGCATTGAAACCCGCCCTGAAACTCTCTTTGCTGGCCACGCTCGTGGCCGCCAGCGTTGCCAGCGCCTACGCCGCCGACGCCAAGAACGTCATATTCTTCCTCGGCGATGGCATGGGTCCATCGACCGTGACGGCGTCGCGCATCTACAAATACGGCGAAGACGGCAGCCTGAACATGGACAAGCTGGAGCGCACGGCGCGCATCAAGACGTTCTCGAACGATGCGCAAACGACGGACAGCGCGCCTTCGATGGCCGCCTACATGACCGGCGTCAAGATGAACAATGAAGTCATCTCGATGGCGCAGGACACCATCGCCAAGGAGCCTGGCCGCGACGCCAACGGCAACCTGGGCGTGGACAACTGCCCGGCCGGCGGCAAGAGCGTGCCAACCATCCTGGAACTGGCGAAAGCCAAGGGCAAGGCCGTGGGCGCCATCACCACCACCGAACTGACGCACGCCACGCCGGCCACCACGTTCTCGCACATCTGCAACCGCAATGCGCAATATGCGATTGCCGCGCAAAGCGTGCCGGGCGGCGCGGGCTACAACGCCGCCCTGCTGGACGGCATCGATGTGCTGATGGGTGGCGGACGCAACCATTACACGCCATGGTCGGCCGCCAACAAGTTCGGCCGCGCCGATGGCCGCAACCTGCTGACGGAATTTGCCGCCAAGGGCTACACCGTGGCCGCGACGAAAGCGGACATGGCGGCAGCGCCGAACAACAAGAAATTCATCGGCCTGTACAGCACCCGCAGCCACCTGGAATACGAACTGGACCGCACCGCTACGCCGCCGCTGGGCGAAGGCGCGACGCAGCCTAGCCTGTCGGAAATGACGGTCAAAGCCATCGACTTGCTGTCGCAAAACAGCAATGGCTATTTCCTGATGGTCGAAGGGGGCCGCATCGACCACGCCTTGCACGGCATCAATGCCAAGCGCGCGCTGACCGATACCATCGCCTTCGACGACGCCATCAAGGCCGCCATCGACAAGATCAAGCTGACCGATCCGACCCTGGCCAATACCCTGATCGTCGTCACGGCCGACCATGACCACACTCTGGCGTTCAACGGCTACGGCAAGCGCGGCAATCCTATCCTCGACATCAACCGCGGCTACAAGGATAACCTGCCAAGCAAGGATGCCGACGGCAATACCTACACCACGCTAGTGTTCGGTAACGGTCCGAACCGTCCTGACCTGCGCACGAATGTCGACAGCGCCACGGCACTGAAAGACAATTACCTGCAAGAAACAGGCGTGCGCCTGGCCAGCGAAACCCACGGCGGCGGCGACGTCAAGCTGCTGGCCACGGGCGCCGGCGCCAAGACCTTCAAAGGCACCCTGGACAATACCAAGGTATTTGACTTGCTGAAGGCGGCATTCGGTTTTTGATGTAGCGCAACAAGCGTAGTCCCACCGGGGCGGATGGCAGCGAGCCTCCGCCCCCTTTGCACAATAAAGGCCACACCATGAAACCGACCCTGATCGCCGTCCTCCTCGCCGCCGGCTTCGCTGCCTCAGCGCAAGCGGCGCCCGCCGCCCCTGCCGACCTGGACCTGGGCATCACCTACTACAGCCGCGTACTGACGCCCGAAGGCGTGACGCGCGAAAGCCGCTACGAAGAAAAGATGCTGCGCCGCCCCGGCCACGTATGGGTCGAGCGCGTGCTGGCGCCAGCGACCGACGCGCATGCGGGACACGCGCATGGCGAAAACAAGAAAGTGGCGCTGAAAACCGCGACGACGGCCACGCAGCATGAACACAAGCACTTCAATCCCGTGCTGATCCCCCGCCACGTGATGCTGGAAAAGAACACCGTACGCGTGGAATACATCGATGCCCACGACAAGATCGTGGTGGCGATCCCGAAGGCGGAATACGAGAACGTGAATTTCGACGGTTCCTGGGAAAACAGTTTTTACCTGCTGGACCCGAAACTGGTGGCCGCCATGCCGCTGGCCAGACAGGCATCGAACGTGCCGGGCGCGCGCTGGCGCGAAGTGGAAAAAAATGGCGTGTTCCAGCGCATCTTGTGGGATGAGCAAAAACAGATTCCCCTGATCATCGAAAGCGGCGACCGCGCCAATACTTTCTATCGCCGCGTCGACGTCAAGCTGCAGCCGACCGTCAGCAAGGCGCAGCCGTGGGCAAATCTGCAACACTACGCGCAGCGCGAATACTCCGACTATCTCGATTAAGCACGCCACACAGCGCTACGCTTGATTCGCGCATGACTCGTGCTTGACCAGCGCATGCCCGCTCGCTAGTATCTGAAAGGTACAGCAACGGGAGCGCGGCATGGATGAACAATTCGAGAATGGTTTGCGCATGCGCAAACAAGTGATGGGCGACGCCTTTGTCGAGCAAGCCTTTGCCCGCGTCGACGCCTTCACGGCCCCCTTGCAGGACTTCGTCACGCGCAACGCCTGGGGCACGACATGGTGCCGCGACGGCCTCGACTTGAAAACGCGCAGCCTGGCCACCATTGCCATGCTGACAGCCCTGGGCCGCGCCCAAGAGCTGCGCGGCCATGTGCGCGGCGCAGTCAACAATGGTGCCTCCATGAAAGAAATCCAGGAAGTGCTGCTGCACGCAGCCGTGTATTGCGGCATGCCGCTGGCCATCGACGCCTTCCGCTCGGCACATGAAGTGCTCAAAGAAATGGGCCTGGTGGAAGCGGCGGCGCCGCCCGCCTGAGCATCGGCAAGTAACATCGCACCGTAAAAAAAGCCAGGGAGCGATCCCTGGCTTTCGTCTGGCTGACTGGCGCCGGATTACTCCGCCGCCGCTGCTGCCTTCTTCGCCGGTGCCTTCTTGGCGGCCGGCTTTTTCACGCTCGTCGCCTTCTTCGCCGGCGCCTTTTTCACCGCCGTGGCTTTCTTGGCGGCCGTTTTCTTCGCTGGCGCGGCGCCTTCTTCACCGTCGACCTCGGCAGCTGCCGCCTTTGCCTTGGCGCCCGGCTTGGCCTTGCGTTCTTCAAACTCGAAGCTCACCTTGCCATCCTTGCCGCGCACGAGGAAAGCCTTGAACGGACGGCGCGTACGCTGGGATACAAAGCCCGGCAGCAAGTCAGTCTTGCCATCGTTGAGCAGTTTTGCCATTTGTTCCGGCAAGATTTCCTGCTGCAAGATGATGCGGCCACTGCGGAAATCGCACGTTTTTGGCTTGGCCATGCTGTGTTCGCACACATAGGCCAGGCCCATTTCATACACGCCGGCATTGCACTTGGGACAAGGTCCCACGGGCGTCTGGCCAGTGAAATCGACGCCTTCGCCATCTTCGCTCTCGTCGTTCTGGCCGAAATCGAATTCCAGCTTGAAATTCTTGATCTCTTCATCGCGCACGATGCGCAGGATGGCGGCGAACGGACGGCCCATCTTCGAACGGAAGCCTTGCAGCGGGCCGATGGTACGGTCCTTCAGCAATTGTTCCACTTCGGCGATTTCGAACTGGCGCGAACCCGGTGTCTTGCTCATCGAAAATTCGCACTTGGTGCAGGCGAAACGGCGATAGTTTTCCTTCACCACGCCGCTGCAATTCGGGCACGGCGTTACCAATGTGGCGTAGTCGCCGGGAATCGTGTCGTTATCGTATTCCTTCGCGCGCTTGACGATGATTTGCGTCATCTGCGCGATTTCACGCATGAATTCTTCGCGCGAAATTTTGCCTTTTTCCATCTGCGACAGCTTGTATTCCCACTCGCCAGTCAGCTCTGGCGCCGTCAATTCATTGACGCCCAGGCCTTTCAACAAGGTCATCAGCTGCGATGCCTTGGCCGTCGGGATCAGTTCGCGGCCTTCGCGGATCAGGTAACGTTCTGTCAGCAAGCCCTCGATGGTGGCCGCGCGCGTCGCCGGCGTGCCCAGGCCTTTGCCGGCCATCGCATCGCGCAGCTCGTCATCGTCGATCAGCTTGCCGGCGCCTTCCATGGCCGACAGCAACGTCGCCTCGGTATAGCGCGCGGGCGGTTTCGTCACCAGGCCGTTGGCATTGACGCTTTCCGTCTGCACTTTCTCGCCCTTGGCTACCGGCACCAGGTTGCCGTTGCCATTGCTTTCCTTGTCGGCGTCCGTCGAGGCTTCCTTGCCATAGATGGCCAGCCAGCCCGGATTGGTCATGACCTTGCCTTCAGTCTTGAACTGATGGCCTGACACTTCCGTATAGCGCGTGGTGACCTGGAATTCCGCAGGCGGGAAGAACACGGCCATGAAGCGGCGCGTGACCAGGTCGTACAGCTTTTGTTCCGGTTCGGACAGGTTTTTCGGCGCGATCGTCGTCGGGATGATCGCGAAGTGATCCGAGATCTTGGTGTTGTCGAAGATGCGCTTGTTCGGCTTGACCCAGCCCTTGTCGATGATCTGCTTGGCGAACTGGTGGTAGTTGCTGTTTTCCTTGACCGTTTCGAGCGCCTGCATGACGGTCGGAATGTAGTCTTCCGGCAAGTGGCGCGAATCGGTACGCGGATACGTCAAGACCTTGTGCTTTTCATACAGCGCCTGGGCCAGGCCCAGGGTGTTCTTGGCAGAGAAACCGAAACGCGAGTTCGCTTCGCGCTGCAGGCTGGTCAGGTCGAACAGGCCCGGCGCCATCGAGGTGGTCGGTTTCGATTCTTCCGTGACGATACCCTGGCGGCCGCGGCAGGCAGTGGCGATCGAGTCGGCAGCCGTCTTGCTCCACAGGCGCTCGGCGCGCTTCTCGGGGTCGTTCTCGTCCTTCTTGAACTTCGTGTCGAGCCAGCGGCCTTCATAGATGCCAGCCGCGCAGACGAATTCGGCGCGCACTTCCCAGAAGTCGCGCGATACGAATTTCTTGATCTTGTCTTCGCGTTCGACCACGATCGACAGGGTCGGCGTCTGCACGCGGCCCACGGTGGTCAGGTAAAAACCGCCTTCTTTCGAATTAAACGCCGTCATGGCACGCGTGCCATTGATGCCGATCAACCAATCGGCTTCCGAACGGCAACGCGCCGCGTCGGCCAGCGGCAGCATTTCTTCGTCGCTGCGCAGGTGCGAGAAACCGTCGCGGATGGCGCCCGGCGTCATCGACTGCAGCCACAGGCGCTTGACCGGTTGCTTGGCCTTGGCGTTTTGCGCGATCAGGCGGAAAATCAGCTCGCCTTCCCGCCCCGCATCGCATGCGTTGATGAGGGTGGTAACGTCTTTGCGTTTGATCAGCTTGTTTAATACTTTGAGGCGCGCTTCCGTCTTGGCGATCGGGTTCAGCGCGAAATACGGTGGAATCATCGGCAAGTGCGCGAAACTCCATTTGCCGCGCTTCACGTCGAATTCTTCCGGTACGGCGATCTCCAGCAAGTGGCCCACCGCCGACGACAGAACGTATTCATCCGATTCAAAGTACTCATCGTGCTTGGTAAAGCCGCCAAGCGTCTTCGCGATATCGTTCGCGACAGAAGGCTTCTCGGCGATGATGAGGGTTTTTGTCATATTTTTTAGTCTCGAAAAATGCTCTAGGATAGTTTCAGCATGCGCATCATACAGTGCAATGCCAGGCGTCGACGCTTTTGTCTGCGCAAGGCCCTGTGACTTATGGTCTTGTCAAGCGGCCAATGATAAGCGCCTATTGAAGAATTCGGCAAGTTATCTGCAAGCAAGAATGCGCAGGCGTAAACACCGTTACCTGGCGTGCGCGCTGGAGCATCATATACGCATTGCATATTAAAGGGGATGGCGCGGCAGCGGCGCCAGAGTCAGGCAGCAATTGCGCAGGGGGTGCTGCAAGGTGCCATAAAAATGTTCAGGGCAAGGCGCAGCGTTGCAGACAGTAGCCAGTACGGCAAGACGCTGCAACGCCGCCATGGACGTTTTTATTAGTGTAACAGGCGCGGCGGGAGGTCTTCGTCGTCGATGAACAGATCGTCGAACATCAAGGCATCCGGCTCCTTGCCCTGGCTCCACAGCAGCATCAGCACGATGACTTTCAGCTTGCCCAGCGAAACGGGGGCCTCGTCGAGCGCCAGCGCCCGCTCGATGACGATTTCGCGCTGCAGCGGCGAGACCACCTTGGCGCTTTCGAGGAACTGGATGAAGCCGATGGCGGCCGTGCCCAACACGTCGCTTTCCTGTTTCACATAAAAGCGCGTACCCGTCGAGCTGGCCGTCAGGGTTTGCTCGACGCCGGCCATGGCGTTCAAGTCCGTCAGCCAGACCAGTGCCTCGGAAATCTCCACGTCGTCGAAACCGACGGCCGACAGTTTGCGCGCCAGGGCTGCCGGCTCGGGGCAGGCATCGGGGCGATAGTAAGTCTCGTAGAGGTACACCAGGATATCGAACATGGCTCTACTCTAGCAGCTAAGTTCGCTGGGGCACAAGGGTGCGCCGTGACAAAGCACGGCCATGCGGCGTGGCCGCCACACAAGTGACAAGCTGTCATTTACAGCGTTGAAACAGTCCTCCCGGCAAGCGCTCCACCAAGCCCGCCAGCTCCAGCGCCAGCAATTCGCCCATCAGCGCGCCCATGGCCAGGCCACTGCGCGCGGCCAGGGTGTCGGCATCGACGGGATCGTGGCCCAGCGCGGCCAGCAACGGCGCGTCGGCCTGCGCTGCATCAGCCGCTGCCGGCACGCTGGAGGTGCCGCCCAGCCACTGCAACTCTTGCAGCACGTCATCGACCGACTCGACCAGCTTGGCGCCCTGCTTGATCAGCGCATGGCAGCCCTTGGCCAGGGTCGAGTGTATCGAGCCGGGCAAGGCATACACATCGCGCCCCTGCTCAGCGGCAAGGCGCGCCGTGATCAATGAGCCCGAATGCGCCGCCGCCTCGATCACCAGCACACCGCGCGCCAAGCCGCTGATCAGGCGGTTGCGGCGCGGAAAGTTACTCGGCATGGCGGGCAAGCCCAGCGCGTACTCGCTGACGATGCAGCCTTGCACGGCAATTCTTTGCGCCAGATCAAGGTTGCGCCGCGGATAGACCAAATCGGCGCCAGTGCCGATCACGGCCACGGTGGCGCCCTCGCCGCGCAAGCCGCCCTCGTGCGCGTGCGTGTCGATGCCCAGCGCCAGGCCGGAAATGATGCTCAGGCCGGCCACGCTCAAGGCTTGCGCAAACGCGGCCGCGTTCTGCATGCCTTGCGCACTGGCATTGCGGCTGCCGACGATGGCCACGCTGGGCCGCGACAGCAGTTCGATGCGGCCGCGTACGTACAGCAGCAGTGGCGGATCGGCAATTTCCAGCAGCAGCGGCGGATACGCGGGGTCCGCCAGGGTCAGCACGGCATTGCCGGGGCGCTGCAGCCACTGCAAGGTCAGCTCCAGCTGGCTGTTGACCAGCGGCTTGGGCGGCTCGGCGATGGCGCGCGCCACGCTGGCTGGCACCACCTCGCGCAAGGCCTCGAATGGGGTGGCGAAGATGTGCTGCGGCAAGCCGAAGCGGCCCAGCAAGGCACGCGCCACCACCGGCCCCACGCCGGGCAGATACTGCAGGCGCAGCCAGCCCGCCAGTTCCGTGGCAGTGTCTGCCGTCGCGGCAATTGCATGCATGACAACCTCGCTCAGTGCTGTACCACCTTCATGCTAGCGGCACGGCGCGCACGCGATGCCGACGCGCGCAAGGATGTACTCAATAGCGGGGCAAAAAGGCCAGGGCGATTGCATGAAGCATCAAGTCGGCAAGCCCAAGACCTTGGCGAGATAGTCGGCACTCCAGCCAGCTTTTAAGCGTTTGGTAGCGATGCCGACCTTGGTCGACTTTTCATTT
>NZ_JBNYXW010000017.1:0-148305 GCF_051380875.1 Janthinobacterium woesei | reverse complement strand
AATATCGAGCATTTTGTAGCGGCGTCGATCGCGTAGCGAAGTCAGTAGAACACGTTCGCGTCCCAACTGATCGGTGACGGTGATGGCACGCGCCTCCCAAAACTCCGGCAACTGAGCACACTTGGCACGCGCCTGCGGCGACACGCGCATGCGCACCGTGAAGTCGTCGCCATTCTCATCTCCCTCGATTACTTCCCAGCGGGTATTCGATTTAGCGGGAATGATAAAGTGGCGTTCGCTGCCGCCACGGGTCAGCGCGCACAGAATTTCAGCAGAGAGGAAGCCTCGATCAAAGGCGGTGAGCGAATCGTTGGGCACCGCGTCGATCAACTGTTTGGCATACAGCATTTCATTCGTGCCGTAAGGGCCAAATGCAGCGCTATGAACAATATGTGTGGACAATGCAGTGAGCGTCACCCCACGCACTTGGGGATAACTCGCGATGGCACCGCTGGAATAATTTTGTGCCCCGAAGTGTTCACGAGTCTCTACATTGTCATGGGTCCGCAAGGTGGTTCCGTCCATTGCAAACAGCACCAGCCCTTTGAATACATAAGCGCGGCGATCCTGATTGCTCCAATGCTGTGCTGAATGATCAAATAACCATTTCAAAGGGTCTGAGCCGAGGCGTTGGCGTGCCTGCGCCGCAGCACTCTTGCTGATGAAGGGGGTTTGCGAATCCGGAAGCGCCAAGCCGAGATCATCAAGCACTTCACTGATGGACTTATGACGATAGAGCGCCAGCGCCACCATCAGCCAGACGACTTGCTCGGCAGGCAAGCGCCGATGGCGGATGCTTGTTGCGTCGGTGCGCTGCACGGCCTGTTCAATCCATTCGACCGGCAAATGCTCTCCCAGACGACGCCAGTCAGGCGCTTCGAGGTGGTTTGCCAGGAAATGGAGAGGGTCATCAAGCATCGCCACGCAGGTTAACATCTGACATGGGCGTTTACAAGCTCAAAATAAAAATGCCGTCCAGTCTTAACTGAACGGCATTACAGCCGAAGCTGTCTTTTTGCTGGAAGCGCCAGCGCTTACTTTGCTGGTGCAGCGGCAATCGCTGCGTCTGCTTTGGCTGCATCTGCTTTCATTTTGGATTTATTGGCCTTGTGGTGCGCCTTGGCCTTGGTCGCTTTGGCATCCGCCTTGGCACTGGCCACATCGGCTTTTGCGTCGTCGGAGGCGACCGCTTCTTTCGCATCGGCCTTCACGACGGCCTTGGTTTCCTTGGCGTCCGCCTTGGCAACGGCTTTCGTATGGGCCGCTTCCGCCTTGGCGGGTGCCGTGGCTGCCGGGGTGGCAGGGGTCTGGGCAAAAGCTGCGGTAGCGAACAGGCCGGCGATCAGGGTAGCGAATACTTTTTTCATGATGTAATCCTATTTTGTATGGTTTTAGTCGTGGCAAGCGATGATGCAGGGCGATTACTTGGCAACAGTTGGCGCTGCTTCAGCGGTGGCCGATGCCAATTTTGCGTCAGCCTTGGCTTTCCTGGCCTTGTGGTGCGCCTTGGACTTGGTGGCGGCCGCTTCCGCTTTCGCGCTGGCCACTTCGGTCTTGGCGGCGACGACAGCCTTGGTTTCTTTCGCATCGGCTTTTACTGCGGCGTGCGCTTCCTTGGCGTCCGCTTTGACGACGGCCTTTGCGTGGGCCGTTTCCACTTTCGCGGGTACTGAGGCTGCCGGGGTGGCGGCAGTTGCTGGCGCTGCTGGCGTTTGCGCGAAGGCTGCGGTAGCGAACAGGCCGGCGATCAGGGTAGCGAATACTTTCTTCATGGTGCAGTCCTCGGTGGTGGTGTTCTGGTGTGCCGGGATGATTCCCGTGTCACTGAGCATAAAACGCGCCTTGGAAGTATACAGTTGACCTTGTTTACACTTTCTTACAATCACGTTTTTATCGACTGTTATTGCATGATGAGGCAATGAAAATGAAAAAAGACAGCCGAAGCTGTCTTTTTGGGTGGCGCTGACATCGCGCGCAGGCGATTACTTGGCTGCGGCGGCGGTCGCTTCAGTTTTGGCGACGTCAGCCTTGGCCTTGGCTTTTTTTGCTTTGTGATGGGCTTTGGCCTTGGTGCTGGCGGCATCTGCCTTGGCGCTGGCGACATTTTCCTTGGCGTCGGCGGCGACGGTGGCTACTTTCGCGTCGGCCTTGACGACGGCCTTGGTTTCTTTGGCTTCTGCTGTAGCCACTTCCTTGGTGTGCTTGGCTTCGGCCTTGGCTGGCACGGCTGGCGTTTGAGCAAAGGCTGCAGTAGCGAATAAGCCGGCGATCAGGGTAGCGGTCAAGTTGAAAATGCGTTTCTTCATGATGCAGTTCCTCGAGAAGTGGGGTTGTCGTTCAGGAGATGCATTTCCCCTGTCACTGAGGCAAAAACGCGCGGCGAGGTCATCAGGTTGACAGCGAATTACAAACATTTACATTTGGCGTCGCCGGTGCTCTGTTAGTTGGCGTACCGCGCCTGGGCTTTCAGCGGTCTAGACTCGATCCATCGTCACTGCATGGGTTCGCCATGAAAGCCGCCTTGAAAACCTACCAGGCCAAGCGCAATTTCGCCATCACGCCAGAACCGGCAGGCGGTGATGAGGCACCAGGCGAGGCGCTCACATTTGTCATCCAGAAACACTGGGCCAGCCGCCTGCACTACGATTTTCGCTTGGAACTGGATGGCACGATGAAGAGCTGGGCCGTGCCGAAGGGGCCAAGCTACGACACGCACGACAAGCGCATGGCCGTGCAGGTGGAGGATCACCCGATCGCGTATTCCAGCTTTGAAGGCACGATCCCGGCCAAACAGTATGGCGCGGGCAAGGTCATCATCTGGGATAAGGGTACTTGGCAGCCGCAGCCGGCCACGCCAGATGCGCGCAAGGCCCTGGCGGCCGGCAACCTGAAATTTACCTTGCATGGCCACAAGATGCATGGCAACTGGGTGCTGGTGCGCATGAAGAGCAAGGGTGAAAAGCAGCCGGCCTGGCTGCTGATCAAGGAAAAAGATGAATTTGCCCGGCCGGCCGTGGAATTTTCCGTCGTCGACGAGCAGCCCGACAGCGTCAAGCACAAGCCCATGCCCAAACGCAAGCTGGCTGCGACACCGCCAGAGGCCGCTCTGCCCGCCAGCCTGTCACCCCAGCTGGCGACCCTGGCTGCTGCGCCGCCGCCAGACGCGCAAGGCTGGATTTTCGAGCTGAAATTCGATGGCTACCGCATCCTGGCCCGCAGTGACGGCAAGCGCGTCGCCTTGATCACGCGCAATGGCAATGACTGGACGCACAAGCTGCCGAAATTGCAGCAGGCGCTGGACAAACTGGGCTTGCCGCCGGGCTGGTATGACGGCGAAATCGTCGTCCACGGCTCGGACGGCCAGCCCGATTTCGGCGCCCTGCAGCGCGCTTTTGATGAAAGCGCCACCAGCGAGATCGTGTATTACCTGTTCGACGTGCCGTATTTCGATGGCCACGACTTGCGCGCCCAGAGCGTCGAGGCGCGCCGCGCGCTGCTGCAGCAGTTGTTGCAGAGCCTGCCAACGTCGCCGCTGGTACGCTTCAGCGCCGCGCTCGATGCCGCGCCGCAGCAGTTGCTGGAGCACGCTTGCAAGCTGGGACTGGAAGGCGTGATCGGCAAGCGGCGCGGCTCGCCCTATGTCACGCGGCGCACGGGCGACTGGATCAAGCTCAAGTGCGGGCAGCGCCAGGAATTCGTCATTGGTGGCTATACGGCGCCGCAGGGCGCGCGCGCCGGCATCGGCTCGCTGTTGCTGGGCGTACACGATGAGGATGGGGAACTGCGCTATGCGGGCAATGTGGGCAGCGGCTTTGACGAGGCGAGTCTGCGCGAGTTGCGCCGCCGGCTCGATGCGCTCAGCGTGGAGACGAGTCCGTTTACAGGCAAGGCGGGCGGCGTGCGCCAGCCGCTGTGGGTCAAGCCGCAGCTGGTGGCCGAAATCAGTTTTGCACAGTGGACCAGCGCCGGCTCCATCCGGCATGCCGTGTTTCATGGCTTGCGCCAGGACAAGAAGCCGGCCGCCATCGTGCGCGAGCGGACGCAAGCGATCGGCAAGGAGAAGAAGGTGCAGGGTAAACAAGAATGCGCGCCGGACAGCGTCTTGCCGGCCAGTTTCAAGGTCAGCCATGCCGAACGGGTAATCGACAGTGACAGCGGCGCGACAAAAATCGACCTGGTGCGCTACTACGCGCTGGTGGGCAAGCTGATGCGTGTGCATTTGCGGGGCAGGCCAGTGTCCCTGGTGCGCGCGCCGGCCGGCGTCGGTGGCGAACTGTTCTTCCAGAAACATGCGGCTACGTCGAAGATGCCGGGCGTCAAACAGCTCGATCCCAGGCTCGACCCCGAACATCCGCCCATGCTGGAAGTGGCCACGGCGCAAGGGCTATTGTCGGCGGCGCAATGGAATGTGGTGGAATTGCATACGCAAAACGCGCTGGCCAGCGCCTACGACACGCCGAACCGCCTGGTGTTCGACCTCGACCCTGGCAAGGGCGTGGCTTGGCCCGCCATCTGCGAGGGGGCCGTGCTGCTGCGCGCCTTCCTGGCCGAACTGGGCTTGCCCGCCTACCTGAAAACCAGCGGCGGCAAGGGTTTGCATGTGGTCGTGCCGATCCGCCCGCAACACGATTGGGACACGGTGAAAGCGTTCTCGCAAGCCATCGTGGCGCACATGGCGCAATTGATCCCGGCGCGCTTTGTCGTGAAAAGCGGGCCGGCTAACCGCGTCGGCAAGATTTTCATCGATTATTTGCGCAATGGACGCGGCGCCACCACCGTGTGCGCGTGGTCGGCCCGCGCGCGCCCGGGGCTCGGCATTTCCGTGCCGCTGGACTGGGATGAGCTCGACAAAGTGACAGCGGGCGATGCCTGGAAGGTGGGCAACGTGCACAGCCGCCTCGACGTGGGCAATGCGCCGTGGGATGGCTATGCGCGCAGCGCGAAAGGCATCGATACGGCGATGAAGAAGCTGGGCTTTCAACCCTGATTGCACAGTATAAATGCAATTTATTTGCATTTGCATAAATTCGTAACTATACTTGTTACATGAAAACTCCCAGCCGACTCTCCACCGTCCTGCATGGCTTGCTGCACATGGCCGGGCAGGTAGAACCCATGACGTCCGACACCCTGGCGCAATGCCTGCACACGCATCCCGTGGTGGTGCGGCGCACCATGGGCAGTTTGCGCCAGGCCGGCATCGTGCAATCGCTGCGCGGCCATGGCGGCGGCTGGTCGCTGGTGCGGCCCCTGTCGGCCATCAGCCTGCGCGATGTGTACGCGGCCCTGCAAGAGACAGTGGTGGTGAAAGTCGACATCGGCGCGCCGCATGCGCAATGCCTGGTCGAGCGGGCCGTCACGCGGGTGCTGGCCGACGTCTACCGCGAGGCCGAAGCCATGCTGGTGGCGCGTATGGGCGACATCAGCCTGCAAGCCTTGCTGCTCGACATCGGCGAGGGTGCGCCATTCATTGCCGGCGGCTTGCCGCCCCATCCCCATCCCCTACCTTGAGGAAACCCCATGTTTGACGTCATCATCATCGGCGGCAGCTTTGCCGGCCTGTCGGCCGCGCTGCAATTGGCGCGCACGCGCCGCCCCATCGCCATCATCGATGCGGGCAGTCCGCGCAACCGCTTTGCCTCCCACGCGCACAGCGTGCTGGCGCAGGATGGCAAGCCCGGCGGCACCATCCTGGCCGAGGCACGCGCCCAGCTGGTCGCGTATCCGAACGTGACGCAGTTTGCTGGCACGGTGCGCCAGGCTGAACCGTTGCCGTCCGGAAAAATCGCCTTCACCATCACCCTGGACGATGGCCGTGTGCTGCAAGGCAGGCGCTTGATCCTGGCCACGGGCGTGCGCGATTTGCTGCCCGAGCTACCGGGCGTGGCCGAGCGCTGGGGCCAGACGGTGCTGCATTGCCCGTATTGCCACGGCTATGAAATCGGCGGCGGCAATATTGGCGTGCTGGGCCGGCTGCCCGCGTCCGTGCATCAGGCCAGTCTGATCGCCGACTGGGGCGACGTGACCTTGTTTACGGCCGGCATGGAGCCGCTCGATGATGACGCAATGAAATTGTTGGCGCGGCGAAAGGTCAAGCTGGAGCACGTGGCCGTCACAGCCATCGAGGGGGCCGCGCCCGCCATCGACGGTGCGCGCCTGGCCGATGGCCGCCTGGTTCCCTTGCGCGCCCTGTTCCTGGCCGCGCCCGTGCAGCAAGCCAGTGGCTTGGCAATGCAACTGGGCTGCGCGCTGGAAGAGGGCATGATGGGGCCCATCGTGCAAGTCGACGCCATGAAGATGACGTCGGTGCCGGGCGTGCACGCGGCCGGCGACGCGGCGCGCGCCATGGCCAATATCACGTTTGCCATGGCCGACGGCGTGATGGCGGCCGTGGCAGCGCACCACGCCATGATTGCGGAGGAAGGGCAGGCTTGATGCCAGGTACAGTCAAGCAGCCTTGCGCCGAGGCGCCGCCGCTGCCGGTTTGCGTGCGGCGCTCGTGGGCGTGGTTCTGGTCACGCTTTTCGGCGCTTCCCTGGCCGCACTCTTGCGCGCCGGTGCGGCGGAGGCTTTCTTGCCCAGGCTTTGCTGCAGCAGCGCCACCAAGTCGATGACATTGCTGCTGCGTTCTTCCTCGGGCTCGGGCGTGGGCGCGGTGATGGTCTTGGTTTGTCTGGATTTGATTTTTTTCTTGACCAGCGCTAGCACGTCTTCGCGGTAACTGTCGTGATATTGCCCCGGTTGCCACGCTTCGCTCATGCCTTCCACGAGGGACAGGGCCATCTTGAGTTCCTTGTCGGAAATGCCGGCCGCCTTCAGGGTACTGCCCGGCAAATCGAGGTCGTCCGTGGCGCGCAGCTCATCGGCGTAACGCAGGGTGTTGAGCACGATGGCGTCCTTGACGCATACCAGCGCGCACAGATGCTGCTTGGTGCGCATGACCACGCTGGCGATGCCCACTTTGTTGGCGCGGCGCAAGGTTTCGCGCAGCAGCGCATACACCTTGTCGCCGCCTTTCGCGGGGAGCAGGTAATACGGATGATCGTAAAATGTCAGCGGTACCTCGGCTGCATCGACAAAGGTGAGTATATCGATGGTTTGCGTGGCCTTCACATTGGCCTGCTTCAAGTCTTCCTCGGACAGCACCACGTACTCGTCCGTCTTGTATTCATAGCCCTTGATGATGTCGTCCCATGCCACATCCTTGCCCGTGCGCTTGTTGTAGCGCTTGTAACCGATGGGGGCGAAGTCGCGCCGGTCCAGCATGGACAAGTCCAGTTCATGGTCGAGGCTGGCCGAAATCAGTTCGACGGGAATGTGCACGAGGCCAAAGCTGATGGCGCCTTTCCACAATGTGCGCGCCATGGCTTAGCCGCCCACGCTGCCGGTGATCGGTAGCACGATGCCCGTGATGTAGCTGGAACAGGCGGGCGAGGCCAGGAAAACGTAGGCGGGCGAGAGTTCTTCGGGCTGGGCCGGGCGGTGCATGTCCGTGTCCTGGCCGAATTTCTGGATTTCTTCCGGTGATTTGTCGGCAGGATTGAGCGGGGTCCAGACGGGGCCGGGCGCGATGGCATTCACGCGGATGCCTTTTTCCAGCAAGTTGCTGGCCAGCGCCATGGTAAAGGCGTGGATGGCGCCCTTGGTGGTGGAATAGTCGAGCAAGTGCTTCGAGCCTTGCAAGCCCGTCACGGAACCCGTGTTGATGATGGACGCGCCCCGCTGCAAGTGGGGCAGCACCGCCTTGGCCATGTGAAAGTAGCCGTAGACATTGGTCTTCATGGTCAGATCGAAACGTTCTTCGCTCAAGTCGAGCAGGGATTCGGCGTGCTCCTGGAAGGCGGCATTGTTGACCAGCACGTCGATATGGGTGAACTTCCCCATCACCTGGCTGACGGCTTCCTGGCAAAAGCGCTGCTCGCGCACGTCGCCGGGGATCAACAAACAGCTCTGGCCTTCCGCTTCCACGTAGCGGCGCGTTTCCTTGGCGTCCTCGTGCTCGTTCAGGTAGATGATGGCTACATCGGCGCCCTCGCGCGCGTACAGCACGGCCACGGCGCGGCCGATGCCCGAATCGCCGCCCGTGATGATGGCCACCATGCCGGCCAGCTTGCCGCTGCCACAGTAGTCGGGGGCCAGGAAGCGGGGTTTCAGCTGCATCTGCGCTTCGATGCCCGGTTTGGCCAGGTGCTGGGCGGGCAGGGGACCGCCGGGCTGGCTGCGGCTGCCCGTTTGCACGGGCTGAAGGTTCTCTTGCTTGGCCCGCTGGCCTGCATCGCGCTGATCCTGCTCATGCTGGATGCTGCGCTGCAAGTTACCGGCGGACTGGTCCTTGTTTTCGTTGATGCTCATGCTGGACTCCTTCACGCTGGCTTCCAGTATCGGCGCGCGCTGCGTGATATACGGTGCGCTCGCTAACAGAGTGGCACAAACAGGCGTAAAATTATATGATGGTTGACATTATTGTGGGAGGCTGCATGAAAGTGAGCAGAGAGCAGGCGGCGCTGAACCGCGAGCGCATCGTCGAGGTGGCGGCCAGGTTGTTCCGCGAAAAGGGCTACGACGGCATCGGCGTGGCCGACCTGATGAAGAATGCGGGCCTCACGCATGGTGGTTTCTATGGTAATTTTGCTTCCAAGGAAGATTTGATGATTGAGGCGTGCCAGCATGCCTTGAAGAAATCGCTGCAAGGCTGGCAAGCCAGGGTGGAGCAAAACCCGCAACAGGCGCTGCCGGCGATCATAGAAAACTATTTGACGACGCAGCACCGCGACCAGCCCGGCACGGGCTGCCCGGCGGCGGCCATGGGCGCCGATGTGGCGCGCATGTCGCCTGGCGCGCGGCCCGCCTTTACGCAAACGGTGCAGCAGCAATTTGCGCTGCTGGCCGGTTTGTTGCCCGAAGGCACGCCGGAACAGCGGCGCCAGCAGGCCATTTCCACGTTTGCCGCCATGGTGGGCGCCATCGTGCTGGCCCGATCCGTCGATGACGCCGCGCTGTCGGCGGAAATTCTCGACGCCGTGAAGGCGCAATTGCTGCAAGACTGATCTCAGCTGCTAACGCACCCCTGTCAGCCGGCCGCGTCGCGTGATAGGCTTCGGTTTTCAGATTTTGGGATCATTCATGCTGCTCTGGCTCAGGCAATACCGGCGTCCTCTGTTGGCCGGAGACATCACTGCCGGTATCGTTGTCGCCATGATGATGGTGCCGCAAGGCATGGCTTACGCGCTGGTGGCCGGTTTGCCGCCCGTGGTGGGCATCTACGCCAGCATCTTGCCGCCCGTGCTGTATGCCTTCTTTGGCAGCAGCATGACGCAGTCGGTGGGGCCCATGGCCATCGTTTCGCTGATGACGGCCGCCGCGCTGGCGCCGCTGGCCGACGCCGGCTCTTCCCTGTACATCGTGCTGGCCGCGCAACTGGCCTTCATCAGCGGCCTCGTGCTGCTGCTGTGCGGCGTGCTGCGCCTGGGCTTCATGGCCAGCTTCCTGTCGCGCCCCGTGATCAGCGGTTTCAGCAATGGCGCCGCGATATTGATCATCTGGGGCCAGATCACGCCCTTGCTGGGTGCGACCGTGCCTCACTGGCATGTGCCCAGCCTGCTGCTGGGCTTGTCGAGCCTGCTGTTCCTGTGGCTGGCCAAGCGCTACCTGGCGCGATTGCTGCTGCGCTGCGGCCTGAATAAAGTTGCCGCCGACGTGGGCGCGCGCCTGGCACCCATGGCGCTGGTGCTGACCGGCATCGTGCTGGTGGCGTATTGCGGGCTGGAAAAGTTGGGCGTGCAAACCACGGGTCACGTGCCCAGCGGCTTGCCGGGCCTGAACCTGGCTACCTCCAGCGCCCATTGGCGCACCTTGCTGTCGCCGGCGCTCTTGATCGCCTTCATCATCTTCCTGATGAGCATGTCTGCCGCGCAGACCCTGGCGCAAAAACGCGGCGAAAAGCTGCATACCAACCGCGAACTGCTGGGTCTTGGCGCGGCCAACGTGGCCAGCGCGCTGTCGGGCGGCTTTCCCGTCACGGGCTCCATTTCGCGTTCGGCCGTCAATTTCCAGGCCGGCGCGAACACCCCCTTGGCGAGCATCATCACGGCGGGCCTGCTGGCGCTGGCGCTGGTGGCGCCCACGGGCTGGCTGGCGCTGCTGCCACTTCCCGTCCTGGCTGCCACCATCATCTTTGCCGTGGCCAGCCTGCTGGATTGGGAAACCTTGAAATTGTCCTGGTGCTACGACCGCAGCGATGCGCTGGCCTTGCTGGCGACGACGGCCGGCGTGCTGGTGCTGGGCGTGGAGGCGGGCGTGGTGATCGGCGTGCTGTTGTCGATGGGCACCCTGATCTGGCGCGCCAGCCGCCCGCATATCGCCGTGCTGGGCCGCATCCCGAATAGCGAGCACTTCCGCAACGTGGAGCGTTATGAAGCGCAAACCTTGCCGGACGTCTTGCTGCTGCGCATCGACGCGGGCCTGTTCTTCGGCAACGTGGAAGCGGTGACGGAGCGCGTGGAAGAGGAGTTGCGGGAACATCCGACGGCGCGCCACCTGGTGCTGGTCTTGTCGGCCGTCAATCAGATCGACAGTACGGCCCTGCTGGGTTTGATCGAGCTCAATGGCGCGCTGGCCAAGCGCGGCATCAGCCTGAACCTGGCCGAAGTGAAAGGTCCCGTGATGGACCGCTTGCGCCAGAGCAGCCTGCTGCAAGACCTGAGCGGCAAGCTGTACCTGAGCACGGCGCTGGCGACCGCCGATTTAAGCGCGGGCAAGGCATGAGCATGGAACTCAATCTGCACGGCGAGCCGCGTCCCGTCGATAGCGCTCTTGCGCTGCAACAAGCGCTGCGCGAGGCGAGTGCCCTGGCGCAATGCGAACTGTGGCTGACCATGGCCATGGATGCGGAGCAGGGCCCCGCCCTGTGCATGCTGCGCAATGGCGGCAACGCCTGGCTGATGTACCTGTCGGGCCAGGACGACCAGAGTTTCCACTCGCTGGGTGACGAGGAAGAAGCGGGGGAATGCAGCTACTGGCTGGCGAATGGCCAGGTGGATGAATACCCGGCCGCGTGGTGCGTTGATGTAGAACAATGCCATCGAGCCATTCTTGCGTTTTTCGAGACGGGCGGCGCGCGGCCATCGGCCATCGAATGGGAGCTGGATTGAGATGCAGCAAACCCATACGGCCCGTATCGACATTGCGCTTGACGCCGGTGCGGAATTGCCCACGCTGCGCGTCATCTCGCAGCGCTACCAGGCCGGCGGCGTGACGGCGGCGGTTCAGGCAGTGCGTGGCGCAGGGTGATGGTCGTGGATGAGTTTCGGGGAAAAATGCATGCTGACGCAATGGCTTGCGTCGCGCCAGCATGAGTTCTTGCCGCGTTTGTCCTGCCTTCACTGTGCCGGCTTGTCCGGATCGATGTAGTACGACCCCGGCGGCGCTCCCGGCACCTTGACGCGGAATTTTAGGCCGGACAGCAACTTGTCCCACAAGGCAATCGCCTCCTCGTCGGTGAGCGAAGCGGCCTTGGCGGCGCCGACCATGTTGTGGGCGACTTTGGTGTACATATGGGCTTCCAGTACAGAAGGATTTGCAATGTCCCTCGGCTTGCCGACCAGCGCCCATTCGAAATCGTGTACTCCATCAGTACGCCGTATCAGTGACTCTTCGCCCTGCCAGTGCTGGACGGCGCGTTTGCCTTCACGTAGCAAGGTGCGCTTGGGATAGCGGTTTCCTTGCACGTCTTTCGCTTGCTGGATACGGAATAATAATGACAGATCGCCGCGTACCTTTTTTTCAAACTCATCAGGCCTATAAGAGCTATAAGCATTTTTATTCGAGCTAATTGAAAATGTTACATCTGGAAAGCTGGGGAGATGCAGGCCTGTGTTGACCATTTCCTGATCGTCATAACGACTTTCGGCCATAAAGCCGTACGGAAGGCAGTAGCCGGGTTCAGTCGGCACCTCATCTTCTTGTCGTAGACGAAAACTATTCGCACGGACTATTTGTGTAGCAGCAGCACTTGCTGTGGTTTGCCCTTCCGGAGTTGAATCTCCAATAGTGAATGTGATATCTCCTTTGTTAATGTATGTATTGAAATATACGTCGCCGGATTTTTTAGTGTATTCGTCTTCAAAATATTGAATCTGCCAACCATTTTTAATAGGGCCTGCCCCATTATAAATAATTTCCGAGGTGGGATTGTTGAATTTTATTTTTTCTATATCTTCTGCCACTTGTTCATCTCTTGCAGTTAGACCGCCTTTTATTATGGCTATTTTTGATGGAAACGATGCGCCACCCGAGATTAACTGTGCCTCTTGTGGGATACGCAGAGCATAGCGTCCAAAACATACCAATTTCGTTTTCAGGAAGAGTATTTCCAAACGTGTGCTAATGGCGATGGATTCCGGCATCGTATTCTCCTTGTTGTTACTTTGTCCTTTGCAAACCTGAAAAAATGCCAGCGTCAGAGCAGTGGCGCAAAAAAATAATATTTTCATTTTTTATTTTTCATGGTTAACTCCACTTTGCAGTTTTTGCGATTTGTATGATCGAATATAACATCGAGGCAAGCACATTTTGGTTGCTATAGCTATTCTGGTGTGCATATCCAGTTCCATCTTTCGCGCCGTGAACAAATAACATGCCTTTGGTGAATTTGTCTAAATTTTTCGCAGGTACAGTATCATCACCAGCGGCGCTGGCTGGCAGTAACCTTAATTTCAATTTTTGAGAGCCAGCTTGAACGATAAGTTCATTTTTTGCGTTATCGGAAATCAATACCCATTTTTCAGCGGGCGGTAAAGTGGATTTTCCCTTCGAATCGGATAATCCACTGCCGAGACCTTCGGTTACTTTGAATACGACATTGTCGTAACTTAAGTGCTTCGGTGATGTACAGTAACTTGCATAGGTGTTGGGGTGAAAAGTATCTTTAATCGATTGTAGAAATTCAAACGCGCTTTTAAGTCTATTGTTAACTTTCTTCAAGCCACCACCATTTTTTTCCGTTACATCCGCTGGATTTACCCAATCCGGATTAATCAGCCGCCACCAAGCATCGGCCGGCTGCAAATAAATGCTATCCAGCGCGGTAGCATTATCGCGCGGCCAACTCCACAGTTCTTTGTCTTGCTGATCCACGACTTTGAGCCATTTTTCACCATAAGCTGTACCGGGCATCATCTCCAGCGGCGCCGGAGCATTTGCAAGGATGGCAGTCGCATGGATGCCATTGATGCCAAGTATCTCCGCCTCGTATTCACCCGCAGTGGTGTCTTTTTCCTGAAAACCGAAGCGCATGCGCTTGTACGCTCCCGCCGCGCCGATGGCGGGCATCACACTGTGATAAATGCCCAATATTTTCACTTTCTCGTCGGCAAGCATTTTTCCGTAGCTGGGGTGTATCAAGGCGCGGGCCAGCAGGCCGCCCATGCTGTGCGTGACCAGAATGACTTCATCGCATTTGAAGCCCCGGTTGCAATAGCCTTCGACTAGTCCGCGTAGTCGTTTTGCGATGGTCTGTGCCGTAACGCCATTGCTTTGCACGAAGTTGTAGCCCATCGCGTGGACTGGATACCAGCACGCCGCAATTTTTTTCAAGTCATCTTCTGTCAACGGCTTTCCTGACGCGCCGCCAAAAGAGGACGGGTCTTGCATCGCCAATGCACTTAAGCCGCTCGTTCCACGCCAGACTGGATGCAGTTTTCCGTTGATAACCATGTTGTTCAAGTGTTTTTCAGTGATTTGTAGCATGGAGCCGTAAGCCCCATCAAACAACACTTCGCTCCAGCCACGCCATCGCGCCACCTGCGCCGGAGTTGCGAACGATTGTCGTTCCCCCCGGATAGGGCGGCTCCCGGGGGTGATTTTGTTTGAACTCATCAATGGAGGAATCGGGGTCAAGCTATCGGGGACATTTTGATGCCGAATATCGGAAGCCATTGTCTCTGGGCCCTCCGCATCAAAACGGTCATTTTTTTCAGTGTAGAGGTAATACTCTACTTCGGTTTCGTTGGGGTCAAACACCAATTGGCGCTGTCGTGGTGTCGCATTTTTAAACCACCCCCCCAAACCAGAACCGGTAGCGATATCTGCTATTCCTCCCGCCCCCATCAGGTCGTCCGGCCGCCATGAGCGATTGTCCGGGCGATCCAGCAGTTGTTGACGGGCCTTGGACATCCGCAAATTACTACCCATCACCCCCGGCAGAAAAATGATCGGTATTACCTTACCCGGCGGTTTGGCAACCTCATGGCGTGCCGTATCGCTGTTCTTCGTCATACGCACGGCATACTCTGCCCATCCGCCTACGCCTTGTGTGAATGTTTTTGGATGATTGCCGCGTTTGTTCAGTTCATCGTTGTCGCTCATGGCAGCTCTCCCTTGTAACGAATGACATAGCTGTCCATGCCGGTGGATTTTTGTAGTTGCGTGGAACCGTCTTTCGCGCTTTTGCCGGCCACGTTGCCGTCATCGCGCAGTATTTCAAAATCAATGCCAACGGCCGGCGTATCGTCGGCCTCCATTAGCAAGACTTCCTGATCAAAACTGCTGCTTGGCCTCTCATTGAATTCCTGCGACACGCTCTTCGGCGCCAAAGTTTCCAGGTTGCCGTTGAATAACACAGGGGACGAGGTGAAGAACTGCACCTTGTCGCTGATTTCCAGCATGTGGTTGGCGCCGTGCAGGCGAACGCCTTTCTTGCCTTTGATGTTGACCCAGTCCGCTTCGCTGATCAGCGACAAGACTTTTTTAGCGATGATTTCCACCTCGTCGCTGTGGGCCTCGATGGAAACCTTGCCGCTGGCGGCAATCAGCTTCATGCCGGCCTTGTGTACGAAAAGGCTGAAGGTCTTGGCGATGCTGGCAAATACGCTGTCGCCGCTGGCCAGCGAGATGCTCTTGCCGCTGGTGAGCGCCACGTGTTCACTGGCGGCCAGGTGGATCGACTGCGCCGCGCTCAGTTCGATGCCGGCAGGGCTGGCCAGCAGCAAATGCGGTTCGGACAATTCCGGGAAATCGCCGGCGATCCCCTTGATGGCGGTGTTTTGCCGCTGGATGGCCTCGGCCACGACGCCTTGTTGTCCGGCGCTGTCTTGTGCTCCCGCATCAACGGCCATGCTGGCCAGCCCTTGCTGCAATTGGCGCGCTTGCGCCAGGCGGGCCAGGGTTTCGTCGAGTTGTTTGACGAAGCCGCTCCCCGCTGGTGTTTCGGTGGTGATCAACATCCCCCCGGCAGCTCGCAGTGCGCCCCAGGCGCTGCTGGACAATTCAAAGCCCACACCGCGCGCTTCCTTGCGTCCTGCGTTGTCGTCGATGCGCGTGATGTTACCCAGTGAAAGCTGGCTGTCGTGGTGTTCGCTGCGCAGCTGTGCCTGGGTTGCGCCCTTGGTATCGTCGAATACGAGGTGGTTGGCGCTACGGGCGCCCAGTTCGCGGCTGCGCAAGCCGGACAGGGCGCGCTGCTGCGGCAGTTGCCACGGCGGCGGGTTGGCGCTGTTGTACACCGCGCCAATGACGATAGGGTGGTCGATATTGCCGTCCTGGAATTGCACGACGACTTCCTGGCCCACGCGCGGCAAGGCGATTTGCCCCATTTGCGGGCCGGCCATCGGCATCATGACTCTTATCCAGGGCGAGCTGCGCTCATCGAACTCACCCAGGCGGTCCCAGTGAAATTGCAGGCGGATGCGTCCCAGGGCATCGGTATGGATTTCCTCTCCGGCTGGCCCGACCACCAGTGCCGTTTGCACACCAGCAACGATGCACGGCGTGCTGTTATAGCCGCGCCCGGGCCGCCAGCGGATGTCCCTGCGTACGCACAGCATATTGTTGACGTAGTGGGACGCCGTGCTTGGACCCGCCTGATAGTTGTTGCTGGCAATATGTTCGACCGACACGATCAGATATTCGCGTTCGGCGATGCTCTCCGGGCGTTCCTGGCCAGGCTGGCAGTGTTTTTCCTCTGCGCTGAAGTGTCCATCGAGCCTGAAACACAAACCAGCCTGAGCGCTGCGGTGATTGCCTCCCGCCTCGAAATACTGGCACAGATGGTCGCTTTCTTCCATGCGGCGTTGGGCCAGAGATTGCCCGTCGTCGCCATCTTTATAGCCATAGGCGCCCGTGTTTTCATATAGTTCGTGGGCAAGCACGTCGCCTTGGCGATTCAAGGAGTAGCCGCTGGCAAGGCGCGGCTGTGGACTCTTATAGTCGAAACTGGCCAGTGTCAGCTGCCCGGAGCCGAGCCGGCGCACGGCCTGCCACTGCCGAAGGCCATCATCTTCCATGGAGCCCGATTCGGAGTTGAAGCGCATGGCGCCGTCGCCAGACGCCGTTTCGATCATTTCAGCCAGTGTGCTGTTGTCCCCCAACCAGAGTGTATGGCCATCGGCGCGGTGCTCGTACCAGTAATGCCAGCCCAGTGCCTCCCAGCGTCTGTGCAGGTGGTTGTAGTCCGTTTCATTGTGCTGGTTGGCGCACGTGATTTGCGGGTCGTCGCCGTAGAAGCTGGTTTTCCAGTCGCGCTGCTCGTAATGTGCAAATGTCGTTTCGGTCAGCTGCATCACGCTTTGGCCATGAAACGATACATTGTCCTGGCGCAGCTGGGCAAAGGCCAGCCACGGTTGCAGCACCACCCGGTACCAGGCGAAACCGCCATCGGCGCGCAACCGGCAAAATTCGCCCACATAGCCGTTAAAGTGGCGCAGCGTTCCATCGTCGCGCACCATGGATATCGTCACCATGCGGCCCATCATGGCCTTGAGGGCAATCTGCGCGTCATCGGACAGCAATTCGGCCTCGAAACGGAAGTCGCGCGACACTTCTTCCCTGGCGGTCAGCGAATTGACCAGCAGGATGGCACCGGCCGGACCATCTTCATGGGGGAAATCGATCCTCAGCAGGCGCCGCTCTTGCGCGCCGAGGTCGAAGGCGGATAGCGCCGCCTGGATGCTTGCATACATAGGCTGCCTCCGTTATAGCGATGTAATCAGGTGGGCGCCACAGGCGGTGGCATCACCGTCATAGGCGTACGGCTTGCCCAAATGCTTTGCTCCGGCACCGTCAGGCTTGATCGGAAAGCTGCCTTTGCACTTGGGGCAGAAGGTGGTGTCATCGGCCAGCGCCGCAGTCTTCCCCATGACGGTGCTGCCGGACGATGCACTGGTGACCTTGCCGCCGTGATCGGTTGCGTCGCCGAGCCGGATGACGCCGCGTCCCTCATGTTTCATGGCTGTCTCGCTTTCTTTCCATGGATTGCTCAATACAGCTGCAGCAGATAGCGCACCTCGGCGCTGCGCACCTTGCCCTGCGCTGTAGACAGGAACGTAGTCCAACCCAATCGACGCCTTTCTGCTGGTTGGGAATGCAGCACCAGGGGCGAAATGCATGGCTGACTCAATATCAGGCGCACTTCGTATTGCAAGTCCGGCACGCCAAACAGTGCCAGTATTTTTGACAATGCTGCCGCGCCTGCGCTGCGTGGCAGGAAGCGTTGCAGGCCAGTGGGATCGAGCGGACCGATATGAAGGCATACGCGCATGTCATGGCGCCATAGCCGCTGGCCAAGGGTTGCGCCGCGCGCCAGGGTAAAGTTGCTACTGCCTAGCAGACTGAGCCGGTTTTTTTCCAGATAGTCCCAGCTGCCTGTAAATTGCTCCAGGGCGACCGGTACGCCGCAGTACTCGGCCAGCACGCGGCCAACCGTTTGCGCGGAAACGGGGCGACAGCGCAACAGGCCCGCGTACCTGGCCGCGACGTCCTGCGTCACCGTGTCAGGCCCGCCGTTTGACGGGAGCGCATCGGGCTGCACACCGGCCAGTGCCATCAGCAAGGGCAGCTGCTTGTCTTTTGCCTGGGTCTCGAGTGATGAACCGAGGCGATACTTTTCCCACGCCTGGCAAAACAGCGCGACCATGCGGTGTGAAAAGATATCGAGGAAGGCAGAGACGCCGGCGTCTTTGGCCGAGCATCGATATGCGGCGATGCGTTCTGAGTAGTGCAAGGGCAATGCGCCGCTGACGCCCAGAAAACCCATGAACGTTGGCACCAGGACCATTTGTTCATTTTCTTCCAGCGTGAGCCGCTCGATTTCACTGGCAGGAAAACTCAACGATAAGCTATTCTGAAAGCGAAGCGCCTGGCTAAAGGCTTGCTCGTAGCTGATATTGTGCTGGCGTAGCCAGCACAGCAGAATGCGCACCGCCTGCATGAACTGATAGCGATGCGGCTCGGCCAGCAAGTGTTCGATTACACCAGATTCTGTAGTCCGCTTCTTGGTTTGCATCGGATCAGCTCCTCTCCGCTTTGCAGTGACAGCACCACCAGTTCGATGAAACTGTTGATTTGCACATACAGCCCAAGGAAGTGGTCGATGACCTGGACAAACAAATGCATGCCGCTGCCGACAAATGCGGCCTCGTCCAGCGTGATGCGCACCTCCACGCCATGCGCCAGCGAGGTGCCGCGCTTGTGCCGCAACCATGTTGTGGTGGGGGAGTGGGTCAGCGCGACGATGCCGCTGATCTGGCGTTGCGAAGTGACCGATTGGGACAAGTCATACAGCGTCAGCATTTCGCGTAGGGCCGGCAGACCCTCCTGGACCAGCGCATGATGATTCAGTGCCAGGTGCGAAATCAGGCGCCAGTGCAGGCCAGCAGCCGGCGAGTAGCGGCGCGGCTGGCTGGGGCGTCGTAGCAGTTGCACAGCGGGTCCGCCGCCAGATGGTTGCAAATGTCCTTGCCGCTGGCCATATTTGAGCGCAAGGGGGAGGTCCCGGTTGCTGCATGTCAGTGACAGCGACAGGCTGGCTTTTTCGTTGAGCAAGGGATTGAAGTCGCTATCGACCAGTGTCATTCTCTTTTCATGGCCAGGGCTTTGAATGGCCAGCGCCGTGTCGTGACGCACGATCCAGTAATGGTGCGCCGCGCCCTCGCCATGGCGCAGGCTGTACAGCGGGCGAAATTCGGTGAGCGTGCTTTCGCCTCCGCGTTGGCGCAGCAAGCGCACCGAATCGACCGTGATGACTTCGTAACCATGCGCATGCGTCGCATGGGCCAGCACGGGGTAGTCGCTTTTTTGCCGGGTAACGGTAATCGGTACGCCTTCCTGGCGGAACAGATTGACCACCGGACTGCAGCCGAGCCTTAAGTGTTCGCTGGAAAGGCTGGACAACATGCGCGCGGTATCGGAATCGGGCCGCAAACCTGCCATGCACAGATGCAGGGTGAAGCACTGGCAGTCAGGCGGCAGGGAGGCGCCCAGCGCGGCGATATCGATGTCAAAGAAATTGAATTTTTCCGGATACGCAAAGTACTCGCCAAGGATGCGGTAGGCGGGCTGCGAACGTGCGCCGTAAGGTAGTAACGCATCGGCATCGGCGAAGCCAACAGGTCTCAAAGGCACGGCGGACAACGCATGCCATTGCCCCGCGTCGGTCGACACATAAGCGCAGGTGGTGCGCATGAACAAGGCATCGCGCAGTGCGGCGGAAAACGATGCTTCGCTATCGATGAAAATGCGCAGTGACGCAGGCGCTGCGTCGAGATGCCGGATGCTGATATTTAGCGTCGAGCTTACTGACGTCGGCAGGCGTACGCCTGGTGGTGCCTTGATTATCGCATCGAAAGCGGCGCTTTCCAGTACCGATGTTCCCGTCGTAATGTCGTAGACCGTCTTGAAACGGCAGCGTACGCCGCGCACAGGGGGCGAGTCCAGTTCGGTACCTGCAGGCAGGCGCAACACGCCCGCACCAGATGGCGGAGTGGGCTGGTGCACGATAGCACACGATGGAAAGGGACGCAGGTAGTGCGGGAACAGGGCTTCGAACAAGGCTTCGGTAAATTGCGGATAGTCGTCATCGAGCCTTTTCGAGATGCGTGCTGCCAGCATGGCGACCGATTCGATCAAGTGTTCAACATGCGGGTCTTCACAGGACTCGCCGGACATGTGCAAGTTGCCGGCGATTCTCGGATAGCGTTCGGCGAATGCACGGCAATGGCGCCGAAGCATCACCAGTTCGCGTTCGAAATACGGTAGCAAGTCTTCCATCTTTAATTTTCCCTGTCACACAGCGTGGCGTCGTACATTGTTGGCGCGTTGTGCGGGGCCATGGAGATCTCCTGGGTGTCTTTGCTACGGAATGGCCAGTATCCGAGCGTTTGCTTCAAGGTAAATTGCGTTTGCGCAAATAATTGAACAGGGATGCTGTGCAACATCAAGGGCTTCCAAACTGGCAACATCAGACTGGCAAGGCAGCAAGATCCCAACGGTCACCATGGAGAGCGCAATGACTTTGCCATCAAAATTACTTTGGTCGGAGGGGCTAGCCATCGGCCCTCAGCAATTCCAGCAACTGGATCGCTATCATGAAGCGCGTCTGCAACGTCTGGTCTCCTTGATTAATCCCCATTTGTGGGGCGTACACGGCGTAACCTGGAATACGGATGCACTGGCCAACAACAGCCTGCGGGCAGACACCTTGTCGCTCGTATTTCAGGATGGAGAGATCTGTGAAGCGCCGCTCAGCGATGTATTGCCCAGCGCAGTTGACCTGTCCAAGCTGCCGTCCGGCGAACAGAGTTTTACTTTTTATGCCGCGCTGCCCACCCTGCGGGCGCATGGCGGCAATGTGAGTTCTGCGGGCGCGCGTTATGTTCAGGCGGACATCGAAACGCCTGATTTGTACAGCGAGGCGGTCAGCATCGACGTCGCCTATCTGAAAAAGCGCGTGCACTTGCTGTCGCAACTCGATCCTCTGCACGACTACCTTGCCATTCCGCTGGTACGCGTGTACCGCACTGGCAATGGCAGTTTTGACATCGACGCCTCCTTCATCGCGCCTTGCCTGACCATCAGCGCAGAACCCGCACTGCAGAAAATGCTCGATGCGCTGATCGAGCGCATGGGGGCGAAAATTGAAGCGTTGTACAGCCGCCACCGCCAGCCGGGGAAAAATACGGTGGAATTTCATAGCGGCGATGTTTCCTCGTTCTGGATGCTCAATACATTGAGTACGGCCAGCGCCGCGCTTAGTCATTGCGCCAGCTACCGGCGGCACCATCCCGTGTATTTGTTTGAAAAACTGATGGCGCTGGCAGGTGGGTTGATGACGTTCTCGAAAAAATATACGCTGAGCGACTTGCCGGCATATCGGCACGAGGATGCAGCTCCCGGCTTCGGCAAGCTCGATTACATCATCCGTGACTTGATCGATACCGTGCTGTTGTCGCGTTACTTCCCGATTGTGCTGTCCAACGACGCGCAAAAAAACACCCACTATCATGCTTTGCTCGACGCCACGCGCATCGACCGCCAAACCGAACTTTGCCTGGCGGTGAATGCGGACATGCCAGCATTGGAATTGGTCGCCACGGTACCGTTGCAATTCAAGATTTCATCGCCGGACAATATCGAACTGCTGCTGGCGCGGGCATTACCGGGTATCGAACTGCGTCATATGGCACAGGTGCCGGCGGAAGTGCCGGTGCGGCCCAATACGTATTACTTTTCGATTGAAAACAAGAGCAACATCTATGACGCGATGATCAAGGCGCAGGCCATCGTGATTTATGTACCGTCTGGAATGAAAGGGCTGAAGCTGGAATTGTTCGGCATCAGCGGCACCGCCGAGTAGCGATTACTTGGTTCTGCTTGGCTTGGCGCCAGGGGTAGCCCTGCTGACAGGTGCAAGAAAATCTTGCCCTAAGGAATAGACTTGCCCGTCTCGTTGACGTTATCATGTTTTTGTAAGTGCCGGTGACTGACGGATCGGCGCATGGGTAAAACATGGTAACAGGCGAAAGTGGATATGGGCATGGGCATGGCGAATGATGCGTGATGTGGCAAGCGGCGGGACGGGCAGGGGAGCGGTGCACCGTTGCTGCCGCGTATTGCTATGGATGATATGCGCTGCTGTCGCCGTGCCAGCCTTTGCTACAGACGCCACGCAGGGCACAAACGCATGACCATGCACGCAGACCAAGGCGCGCGCCTGGGCGGCGCTTCCATCGTGCTGGCCGTCAGCGTGGCGCTGACCTTTGTCGTCACCATGCTGCTGCTGGTGTTTGCCGTGCTGTTTTACCAGTCCGAGCGCGAACAGCGCTGGCAGCAGTTGTACCGCAGCCTGGCCGTCAGTGCGGACCAGCTGGCCGTGGCTATCGAACTGCCGTTGTGGAACCTCGATGAAAAGCAGATGCTGGCCATCATGCGCAGCACCCTGGGCAAGCGCGACCTGGTGGCCAGCGCGCTGACGCCGGGCATCGGCAAGGAAGCACTGGCCTTGCGCCGCAACGGGCACGGTACATTCGACACCCTGTCCGTGCTGCCCGGCGAGCCTGGCTGGCTGGTCGAACGGCGCGCGGTGACGATGGGCGGGCAAGTCATCGGCAGCGTCGCCGTGTATGCCACGCCGGCCCTGCTGCACGCGCAGCTGCGCCAGCGCGCGCTGGCCATCGGCGCCATGATCGTGGCGCTCGACGTGATCCTGGTGGCTAGCATCTGGCTCGTGATGTGGTGGCTGATGCTCAAGCCCTTGCGCGCTATCGGCCAGTACGCCGCTGGCGTCAAGGCGGGGCAGAGCGAAGCGTTCGGCTCGCCGCCGCAAGCCTGGTTCCTGGGCGAGCTGCGCACCTTGTACCGCAGCATCCGCGACATGGTGGCGCTGCTCGACAGCCGTTACCGGGCCTTGCAGCGCAGCGAGGAGCGCGTGCAGATGGCCACCGGCGCGGCCAGCATCGGCATCTGGGACTGGAACGTGCGGCACGACGCGTTGGAGTGGGATGAGCAGATGTATACGCAGTTCAAGGCCGATGCGGGCAGCGGCGTGGCGCCGGCGGCCATCTGGCGCGCGGCCCTGCTGCCGGACGACGTGCTGGCCGCGAAACAGGCATTGCGCGCGGCCCTGCATGCAGGCCAGGCGTTCTCGCATGAATACCGCATCCGGTGGCCCGACGGCAGCATGCGCTACATCAAGGCCGATGCCGTGATCTTCCGCGATGGCGCGGGCAATCCCCTGCGCCTGGTGGGCTCGAACTACGACATCACGGCGCACCGCGAAGCGGAACTGGAACTGCTGCGCCACCGCCACCACCTGGAAGAGCTGGTGGCCGAGCGCACGGGCGCGCTGTCGGTGGCCGTCAGCCAGGCGCAGGCCGCGAACCGCGCCAAGAGCATTTTTCTCGCCAACATGAGCCACGAATTGCGCACGCCCTTGAATTCCGTGATTGGCTTTTCGCGCCTGATGGCCGCCTCGCCCAACATGCAGGCCGATGAAAAGCGCAACCTGGCCATCATCCACCGCTCGGGCACGCATCTATTGACCTTGATCAATGAAATCCTCGAACTGTCGAAGGGCGAGGCGGGACGCTTGCAAACGCAAACGGCCGTGGTGGCGCTGGCGCCGCTGCTGCAGGAAACCATGGATATGCTGGGCATGCGCGCCGAGCAGCAGGGCCTGGCGTTGCGCCTCGATTGCGTCGCCGTGCCGCCGGCGGCGCTGCTTGACGCCACCCGCCTGCGCCAGGTGCTGCTGAACCTGATGTCGAATGCCGTCAAGTTCGCGGGCGCAGGCTGCGTTACCCTGCGCGTGCGCGGCGAGCGCCTTGAGGATGATCAATGGCGCTTGTCGTTTGCCGTCAGCGACACGGGCATCGGCATCGCCGTCGATGACCAGCAGCGCATCTTCGAGCCTTTCGTGCAGGCCGGCAGTGCGGGGGCCAAGGATGGCACGGGCTTGGGCCTGGCCATTTCGCGCCAATTCGTGCAGCTGATGAAAGGTGAGCTGACGGTGGAATCGACGCCGGGGCAGGGCGCCACCTTCCGTTTCAGTATTGTCGTGCAGGCGGCCGAAGTGCCGGCGCCCGTGCCGCTGTCCATGCCCATGCAAGCCTCGGCCGAAGTGCTGCCAGCACTGCGGCCGGCGCTGCAGGCAAGAGACCTGGCGCTGCTGGCGCCCGGCGAGCGTGCCGCCTTGCTGGTGGCGCTGCGTGAATTGAACCTGGCCCGCGTGGATCTGCTGCTGGCCGCCTTGCCGCCGGCGGCAACGCCGCTGCTGGCGCCGCTGCAGGCGATGCTGGAGCAGCATCAGTACCGCCAGCTGTGCGCCTTGCTGGAAGCCGATGGCACGCTGGCGGCAATGTGAAAGTGTGGACGGCCAACATCGGATTAGATGAAAAAGCAAGTAAAGTACCGGCGATGGATGGTGCTAAATTGCAATAAAGATTATGATGATAGTACGTAGTTCACTGCAAAGAGTGTCTTGTCCAGCGTGGCGCGAGAGCGCCGTGCCTCATCCAAAGCTGAGAGAACTGCTACATGCACCGCGATTTTTCGGAAGTGAACACGAAGGGTGAAGTACTGATCGTTGAAGATACGCCGGCCTCGCTCAAATTGTTGAGCGATTTGCTCGCTGGCGCCGGGTATGCGGTGCGCCAGGCGCCGAATGGCGAACTGGCCCTGTGGACGGCCCAGGCGCGCCCGCCCGAACTGATCCTGCTCGATGTGCGCATGCCCGGCCTCGATGGCTTTGAAGTGTGCCGCCGCCTGAAGGAAATGCCGGCGCTGCGCCAGGTGCCCGTGATTTTCCTGTCGGCCCAATACGATACCGACGACAAGGTGCGCGGCTTTGCGCTGGGCGCCGTCGACTTCATCGCCAAGCCATTCCATGCCGAGGAAATCCTTGCCCGCACCGATGCCCATGTGCGCCTGGCGCGGGCGCAGCTTCAGCTGGCGCAGGAGCGCGCCAACCTGGAGCTCCGCGTGGCCGAGCGCACGGCCGAACTGGAGCAGGTGGTCGGCACCCTGGCGCGCGAAGTGCAGATGCGCCGCGCCAGCGAAGAATTGCTGCGCCTGTCGGGGCAGTTCTTTGAAGCGACCCAGGACGCCATCCTGATCACCGACCCTGCCGGCGTCATCGTCAGCGCCAATCCTGCCTTTACGCGTATCTCCGGCTATGCGGCGCAGGACGTGGCGGGCACCGACATTATGCGCCTGCATGCGCAGCACACGGGTGAGGCGGTGCTGCTGGCCATGCGCCAGGGCTTGCGCAGCAGCGGCTGCTGGTCGGGCGAGGTGCAGACGCGGCGCAAGTGTGGCGACACCTATCCGTGTTTGCTCAGCGTCTCCACCGTGCAGGGGGCCGATGGCGCCGTGGTCAACTACGTGGGCGTCTTCCTCGACATCAGCGAGCGCAAGGCCGAGCAGCACCTGATCGATTTTCTCTCTTACCACGACGCCCTGACGGGGTTGCCGAACCGGCTCTTGATGCGCGAGCGCTTCGAGCAGGTGCGCGCCGGCGCCGTGCGCGACGGCCAGCAAGTAGTACTGATGTGCCTCGACCTGGACCGCTTCAAGAACATCAACGATTCGCACGGCCAGGCCGTGGGCGACAAGGCGCTGCAGGTGGTGGCGCGTTTCCTCTCCGGCTGCGTGCGCGAAGGCGATACGGTGGCGCGCCAGGGCGGCGACGAATTCCAGATCCTGCTGCAGGACGATGCCCTGCTGGGGCGTACGCTTGCGCTGGCGCAAACCATCCTGGCCGGCTTGCGCGAAGAACTCAGCGTCGATGGCGAACGCCTGGCTTTGACCACCAGCATCGGCATCGCCATGTGCCCGGCCGACGGCGACAGCCTCGATGATGTGCTGCGCCACGCCGACACGGCCCTGGTGCGCGCCAAGGAAATGGGACGCGACCATTACGCCTTCTTCACCGAGCGCATGGGCAGCGATATCCGCGCCCGCCTGGTCATGCAGCAGCAGCTGCGCGGCGCCATCGGCCGCGATGAATTCGAAGTGCATTACCAGCCGCAGATGTGCTTGCGCACGGGCGCCATGCTGGGCGCCGAAGCGTTGCTGCGTTGGGATAACCCGGTGCTGGGCAAGGTGCCGCCTGGCCTGTTCATCGCCCTGGCCGAGGAATACGGCTCGATCACGGCGATTGGCGAGTGGGTGCTGGAAAGCGTCTGTGCGCAGATCCGCGTCTGGCACGACGCGGGCCTGGGCAGCATCAAGGTGGCTGTCAACCTGTCGGGCAAACAGTTCGCGCAGGACCGCACGGTGCCGTTTGTCGAGGCGACCTTGCGCAAGTACGCCATCGCGCCCGCTTGCCTGGGTATCGAAATCACGGAAAGCACGGTGATGGGCGACCCGGACAAGGCCGTGGCGGCCCTGACGCGCCTGAAAGACATCGGCGTGGGTATTTCACTCGACGACTTCGGCACCGGCTATTCCAGCCTGGGCTACCTGAAGCGCTTCCCCATCGACGTGCTGAAAATCGACAAATCGTTCGTCGACGACGTCACCACCAGCAGCAGCGATGCGGCCATCGCCCGCTCCGTCATCTCGCTGGCACATAACCTGGACATGCGCGTCATCGCCGAAGGCGTGGAGACGCGCGAACAAGTCGACTTCCTGACGCAGCACGGCTGCGACGAGATGCAGGGCTATTATTTCAGCCGCCCCCTGGGCGCGGCACAATTCACGGCGCTGCTGCGCGAACGGCGCGTGCTCGCGGTGGCGTAAGCGCTGCGCCGTTTTCCAGCCTGTAGCGCAGTGCGGCGCATGCACTGTTGCAGTGCGCTTGCCGCTTCCCGGTGCATGATTCTCACGTTTTCCTTTCCTGAAGCTGGCACATATCCTGCTTAAGTAATCGTTATTTATACGATTGCAGTGCATGCCAGACAGCCCCCACCCTGTATTGCCTTTTGATGCCGGCGCGCACAGCGCCTGGCAGGCGCACCTGCGCCTGGGGTTTGCGCTGCACGATGGCGTCAGCCGCCTGGTCGAACGCACGCACAGCGGCCCCTTGCGCGTGCAAAAGCCCCTGTACCCGGAAGGCGACGGCGTCTGCCACGCCATTGTCATTCATCCGCCCGGTGGCGTGGTGGGCGGCGACCAGCTGGCCGTCGACGCCACGGTGGGCGACGGCGCGCACGCCTTTCTCACTTCGCCAGGGGCCGCCAAGTGGTACCGCGCGAATGGCCATGTCTCGGGCCAGCACATCGTGCTGCGCGCGGGTGCCGGTGCGGCCATCGAGTGGATGCCGCAGGAGAGCATCTTCTTCGACCAGGCCAGCGTGCGCCTGCGTCACGAAGTAGAACTGGCGGTCGATGCCAGCTATATCGGCTGCGATATCGTTTGCCTGGGCCGCAGCGCTGCGGGCGAAATTTTCAAGAGCGGCAGCATCGCCCAGCAAGTGCAGATTCGCCGCGGCGGCAAGCTGTTGTGGTGGGAGCAAGGCGTGCTGGCCGCTGGCGGCGCGCTGATGGCCAGCCCGCTGGGCCTGGCCGGCCACACGGTGTGCGCCACCCTGATTGCCGTCGGCACGCCGATTGCCCCCGCCGTGCTGGCGGCCTTGCGCGAGATCAATGTGCCGATGGGCGCCGTGTTTGGCGCCACGCAGATGAAATCGCTGGTGGTGGTGCGCCTGTTGTGCGGCGACAGCGAGGCGGCGCGCCGCATCATGCTGGCCGCATGGCAATTGCTGCGCCCCGCCATGCTGGGACGCGCCGCCTTTGTTCCGCGCAGCTGGAATACCTGAACGTATTGAGCATAACAAGGAAAAACATGGACCTGACCCCACGCGAAAAAGACAAGCTGCTCATTTTTACGGCCGCATTGCTGGCCGAGCGGCGCCTGGCGCGCGGCTTGAAACTGAATTATCCGGAAGCGGTGGCGCTGATCAGCGCGGCCATCATGGAAGGCGCGCGCGATGGCAAGTCGGTGGCGCAGCTGATGTCGGACGGCGCAAAGATACTTTCGCGCGCAGACGTCATGGATGGCATCGCCGAGATGATCCCCGACATCCAGGTGGAAGCGACCTTCCCCGATGGCAGCAAGCTGGTGACCGTGCACCACCCGATACCCTGAAGGAGAGCGACATGATACCAGGCGAATACAGATTGGAAGAAGGCGAAATCAGCCTCAATGAGGGCCGCGCCACGGCCACCGTGGTGGTGGCCAACCGGGGCGACCGGCCGATACAGGTTGGCTCGCACTTCCACTTTTTTGAAGTCAACCCGGCGCTGTCGTTCGAGCGCTGGCGCGCCTATGGCATGCGCCTCAATATCACGGCCGGCACCGCCGTGCGCTTCGAGCCGGGCCAGCAGCGCACGGTGGAGCTGGTGGCGCTGGCGGGCGAACGCAAGGTCTACGGCTTCAATGGAGAAGTCATGGGCGCATTGCAAGACACTCCACCGGGAAGGGATTGAGATGGCAACAATTGCCCGCAGCGCGTATGCCGAGATGTTCGGCCCCACCAAGGGTGATCGCATCCGCCTTGCCGACACGGAACTGTTCATCGAGATCGAGCATGACTACGCCATTTATGGCGAAGAAGTGAAATTCGGCGGCGGTAAGGTGATCCGCGATGGCATGGGCCAATCGCAGCGCTGCGCGGCCGAGGTGATGGATACCGTCATCACGAACGCCGTCATCCTCGACCACTGGGGCATCGTGAAAGCCGACATCGGCCTGAAAAATGGCCTGATCTTCGGCATCGGCAAGGCGGGCAACCCCGACATCCAGCCCGGCGTCACCCTGGCCATCGGCGGCGCCACGGAAATCATCGCCGGCGAAGGCATGATCGTCACCGCTGGCGGCGTCGACACGCATATCCATTTTATCTGCCCGCAGCAGATCGAAGAAGCCCTGATGAGCGGCGTGACCACCATGCTGGGCGGCGGCACGGGGCCGGCCGTTGGCACGGCGGCGACCACCTGCACGCCGGGGCCGTGGCATTTGCATGCCATGCTGGCGGCGGCCGACGCCTTTCCCATGAACCTGGGCTTCATGGGCAAGGGTAACGTCAGCCTGCCGCTGCCGCTCGAAGAGCAGGTGCGCGCGGGCGCCATCGGCCTGAAACTGCACGAAGACTGGGGCAGCACGCCGGCCGCCATCGACAATTGCCTGTCGGTGGCCGACCGCATGGACGTGCAGGTGGCACTGCACAGCGATACCCTCAACGAGGGGGGATTTCTCGAACACACGCTGGCCGCCTTCAAGGACCGCACCATCCACACGTTTCACACGGAAGGGGCGGGCGGCGGCCATGCGCCCGACATCATCGCCGCCGTGGGCCAGTCCAACGTGCTGCCATCGTCGACCAATCCCACGCGCCCGTTTACCGTCAACACGCTCGACGAGCACCTGGACATGCTGATGGTGTGCCACCACCTGGACCCGGCGATTGCCGAAGACGTGGCCTTTGCCGAGTCGCGCATCCGCCGCGAAACCATCGCCGCCGAAGATATTTTGCACGATATCGGCGCCATTTCCATGATGTCGTCCGATTCGCAAGCCATGGGCCGCGTCGGCGAAGTGATCATGCGCACCTGGCAGACGGCGCATAAGATGAAGGTGCAGCGGGGCGCCCTGGCGCCCGACACGGCGCGCAGCGACAATTTCCGCGCCAAGCGCTATATCGCCAAGTACACCATCAACCCGGCCATCACGCACGGCATTTCGCATGTGGTCGGTTCCATCGAGGCGGGCAAGATCGCCGACATCGTGCTGTGGAAGCCCGCCTTTTTCGGCGTCAAGCCATCGATGATACTCAAGGGTGGCATGATCGCGGCCGCGCAGATGGGCGACCCGAATGCCTCGATTCCCACGCCGCAGCCCGTGCACTACCGCATGATGTTCGGCGCCTTTGGCGGCGGCCTGAAAAAGTCGTTTACCTTTGTCTCGCAGGCGGCCTACGACCTCGATATTGGCCACCAGCTCAAACTGAACAAATCCGTCATTGCCGTGAAGAACATGCGCGGCCTGCGCAAGCACGACATGATCCATAACAGCGCCACGCCGCACATGGAAGTGGACCCGGAAACCTATGCCGTGCGCGCCGACGGCCAGCTGCTGGTGTGCGAAGCGGCCAGCGTGCTGCCGATGGCGCAGCGCTATTTTCTATTCTAAGCAGGAGAGATCATGCTCACATTGCATACCAAACTGGGGGCCGGCGACGACCGCGCGCCGTTCGCGCAACTGGTGCTGCCGTATGACCAGCGGGAAAAATGCCGGCTGCGCGCCGTGCTGTCGAATGGCGACGCGGTGGCCGTGTTCACCGTGCGCGGCACGGTGCTGCGCGACGGCGAACGCATGACGGGCCCGGAAGGGCAGGTGGTGCAGATCGTCGCCGCGCGCGAACCGACCTACCTGGTGCGCTGCGCGGACGCACATACCTTGCTGCGCTGCGCTTTCCACCTGGGCAACCGGCACACGCAGGCGCAGGTGGGCGACGGCTTCTTGCGCATACGCAAGGACGTCGTCTTGAAAGAGATGCTGGAAGGCTTGCACGCCAGCGTGACGGAGGAAAGCGCGCCGTTCGAGCCGGAGGCGGGCGCGTATGGCGGCGGCCATGGCCACCATGACGGCCATGGACCGCACTTGCTGGCGCCCGTGCCGCTGCGGCAGAAAATCCACCGCCCCGGCGATACGCCAGGCGCCCCGTGATGCAGGCGTCGGCCCTGCTGCACTTGCTGCAGTTTGCCAGTCCTGCCTTGCCGATTGGCGCCTACAGCTATTCGCAGGGGCTGGAGGCGGCGCTCGAATCGACCCTGGTGCACGATGCGGCCACGGCGCGCAGCTGGATCGCGCAGCATTTGATGCAGGTGGTGGCGCGCTGGGAAGCGCCGCTGTGCTGGCGCCTGATGCAGGCGTTTGAGGAGCAGGATATATGCGCCGTGCAGCGCTGGAGCGAGCGCTTCATCGCCTCGCGCGACACGGCGGAGTTTCGCGCCGAGACCATCCAGATGGGCTATTCGCTGACAAAGCTGCTGGCCGAACTGGGCGTAGCCGATGGCGTATTGATCGACATGCTGCAAGGCCAGCCGGAAGTGGCCTTGCCCACCGCGTATGCCTGCGCCGTGGCGGCGCTGGCCATTCCGCGCGAAGAAGCGCTGCTGGCCATGCTGTTTGCCTGGGCCGAAAACCAGGTGCTGGTGTGCGTGAAATCGGTGCCGCTGGGGCAGGTGGCGGGCCAGCGCCTGCTGTTGTCGCTGCGCCCCGAGCTGGAAGCGGCGGCCCTGACGGCACGCACCTTGCAGGACGACGAGATGGGCAACTGGGCGCCGGGCCTGTCGCTGCTGTCGATGCGGCACGAAGTGCAGTACAGCCGGCTGTACCGCTCCTGATCACACAATCATGACACAAGAAAAAGGCGAGAACATGACATCCATCACATCGAATCCACTGCGCGTGGGTATTGGCGGGCCCGTCGGCTCGGGCAAGACGGCCCTGTGCGAAATGCTGTGCAAAGGCATGCGCGCGCGCTATGACATGGCCGTCATCACGAATGACATCTATACCAAGGAGGACATGGAAATCCTGCTGCGCGCCGATGCCTTGCCGGCCGAGCGCCTGATGGGTGTGGAGACGGGCGGCTGCCCGCACACGGCGATTCGCGAAGACGCCTCCATCAATCTCGAAGCGATCGCGCGCATGCAGGCCGACTTTCCCGCACTCGACTTGATCCTGGTCGAATCGGGCGGCGATAACCTGGCCGCCACCTTCAGCCCGGAATTGTCGGACCTGACGATCTACGTGATCGACGTGGCCGGCGGCGAAAAGATTCCGCGCAAGGGCGGCCCCGGCATCACGCGCTCGGACTTGCTCATTATCAACAAGACGGACCTGGCGCCGTATGTGGGAGCCAACCTGGACGTGATGGCGCAGGACGCCAAACGCATGCGCGGCGAGCGTCCATTCGTGTTTACCAACCTGCGCAGCGGCGACGGCGTGCAGGTGGTGATCGATTTTATCCGCGAGCAAGGTTTGCTCGATCAACCGAACAAGGCGATGTGATGACGAAACGATTTTTGCAGCAAACGACGGCCGTGGCCGCGTTGTGCCTGCTGGCCTTGCCCGCCATGGCCCATCCCGGCCATGGCGACAATGCGGGCTTCCTGGCTGGCCTGGCCCATCCATTGACGGGCATCAACCATTTGCTGGCCATGCTGGGCGTGGGCATCTGGGGCGGCCAGCAGCGCCGCGGCCTGGCGCAGCCTGCCACCTTTCTCGGCATGATGCTGTTCGGTGCGCTGGCCGGCATGGCTGGCTTGACCCTTCCCGGGTTGGAAACGGGCATCGCCGCCACAGTGGCGCTGGTGGGGCTGGCCATCGCGCTGGCGCTGGCCATGCCGAACTGGCTGGGCATGCTACTCGTGGGGGCGTTTGCGCTGGCGCATGGCAATGCGCATGGGCAAGAACTTCCTGCCGCATCGGCCGCGTTCGGCTTCATGCTGGCCTCGGCCATGCTGCTGTTGGCGGGGCGTTGCATCGGCCAGGTGATGGCCGAGCGCTTGCTGCGCCTGGCCGGCGTGGCCCTGGCGGCCGCCGGCGTGGTGCTGATGGGGGTGGCTTAGGCGCCGGGGCGCTTGTCGGACAACACGATGGGGGCCGCGTTTTCAGGATGCAAGCCCTGGTGGCCCGCATAGATGGCGGCGATGGCGGCCATGTCGGCTTGCTTGTCGCCCGTCAAGCTCAGATGGTCGACCACGCCCAGCACCTTGTTTGGATAGTCGATGTAGACCAGCAATAAAGGCACCTTGGCGGCCAGGGCCAGGTGATAGAAGCCGCTCTTCCAGTTCGGGCGGTAGCTGCGCGTCGCTTCCGGCGTGATGGCCAGCCAATACCAGTGGGCAGCCTGCATGCGCTCGGCCTGGCGTTGTATCGTACCGCTGGTGGTGCTGCGGTCGACGGGTTCGCCGCCCAGGTAGCGCAGCACCTTGCCCAGCGGGCCGCGGAACAGGGAATCTTTCGCCAGCCAGCGGAACGGCAGGGCCAGCGCCCATTTGCCGAACAGGCCCACGATGAAGTCCCAGTTTGAGGTGTGCGGATAGACGACGACGATGCCACGCGGTCCTGGCAGGGGGCGAAAGCGCAGGCGCCAGCCGAACAGATGCAGCAGCCGCAGCGCGCAGCGCTGGTGCCAGGTCGGCAAATCGCGCGTGTGTACAAATAAATCGTCCATGGATACCCTTTATTATATGTGCGTGTCTCTGTTCTGATGCGATGGCGCGGCTGGCCACTGCTTGAAGCAAAAATTCTGCGCACGCATTCTATACGGGGCTGGCGGTGGCGACAAGCAGCCCAGGCCGCTATTCATGCGGTGCCGGGGCTGTTGCTGTTGCTACTTCCACTGCTATTTTAACTGTGTCCGTCTGGCGCGGTGCCGATGGCGTTGAGCGGGCAGGGAGCGAAGGAGCGAAGGGAGTGGAAGCAAAGCGGCGGGCGTTGCGAGCGTGACGCCGTTGCCAGCGCCAGGATCGTTGCGCCCGCCGTCAGGGGACGTTGCGAGGGCTAATTGCTACTCGGCTACTCAGGCCAGTGCCGGATAGTCCGTGTAGCCGGCCGCATCGGGCGCGTACAGGGTTGCCGGGTTAAGCGGATTCAATGGCGCGTCGCGGTGCAGGCGGACTGGCAAGTCCGGGTTGGCGATGAACCACAGGCCAAAGGCGACGGCATCGGCTTCGCCGGACGCCAGCAGGGCTTCGGCGGCTGCCTTGTCCATTTTTTCATTGGCAATGTATACGCCGCCAAATTGCTCTTTCAGGTACGGACCCAGGCGGTCTTCACCGAGCGCTTCGCGTGCGCAGATGAAGGCGATGCCGCGCTTGCCCAGCTCGCGTGCCACGTAGCCGAAGGTGGCGCGCGGGTTCGAGTCGCCCATGTCGTGCGCATCGCGGCGCGGCGCCAGGTGCATGCCGACCTTGTCGGCGCCCCATACGTCGATGCACGCGTCCGTCACTTCGAGCATCAGGCGGGCGCGGTTTTCAATCGCGCCGCCATAGTTGTCGGTGCGCAAGTTGGTGCTGTCTTGCAGGAACTGGTCGAGCAGATAACCGTTGGCGCCGTGGATTTCCACGCCATCGAAGCCCGCCTTTTTCGCATTCATGGCGCCAAGGCGGTAGGCCGCGACGATGCCGGGAATCTCTTGCGTGTCCAGCGCGCGGGGAGTGACGAACTCCTGTTGCGGGCGCACCAGGCTGACATGGCCGGCCGGCTTGACGGCGCTGGGTGCCACTGGCAAGTCGCCATCGAGGAAGAGCGGCGCGGAAATGCGCCCCACATGCCACAGCTGCAGCACGATCAGGCCGCCCGCGTCATGCACGGCCTGAGTGATGTGTTTCCAGCCTTCCACCTGTTCATCGGACCAGATGCCTGGCGTGTCCGCATAGCCCACGCCTTGTGGCGTGACGGCGGTCGCTTCCGAAATGATCATGCCGGCCGTGGCGCGCTGTGCGTAGTACTCGGCCATCAGGGCGTTGGGCACGCGGCCCGGGTTGCCGGCGCGCGAACGCGTCAGCGGCGCCATGATGATGCGGTTTTTCAATTGCAGGCTGCCAATGGTGATGGGGTCGAATAAAGTTGTCATGATTGCTATTTTCCTGTCGGGAGAGCCGCGAACGGCGATGTGGATGGGCCTGCTGTTACAAACCTTGCTGCATGTACTCAAGAAAAGCCTGGATGGTGGCTTCATTGCGTTTGAAAAAGCTCCATTGCCCCACTTTCCTGGCTGAAATCAAGCCGGCCTTTTGCAAGGTGGCAAGGTGCGCCGAGACGGTCGATTGCGACAAGCCCAGGCGGCGATCGATCAGCCCGGCGCAGACGCCGAAGTCGAGCGGATGGTCTTGCTGCGCGAAATGCTGCCCGGGCTCTTTCAGCCATTGCAAAATCTGCCGGCGTACGGGATTGGCCAGCGCCTTGTGGATGGCGTCGATGTCCATGGGATTCTCCTGGTCGATCATTTCGTCTGAGGGCGAGGTATGTATCGCATTTTTCAAATTTCAATATCGTCATATTACGATATAAAACGATAGCGTGCTGGCGGCGTGAGATTCCCGCTCGGCGAGAAGGGCGGCGAGTGGGCCGCCCCGGCGGGATCAGGCGAAGTGGAACAGCAGCAGGGCGATGACGGCGGGCACCGTTTGCAGGTAGACGATGCGTATCATGACGGTGGCTGCACCCCATAGGCCGGCGACGGCGATGCACACGAGGCCGAAGACGGTGAATGCATGGGCGATGGCGGCATCGGGATGGAAAAAACCCAGCGCCAGCGCCGCCACCAGGAAGCCGTTGTAGCAGCCCTGGTTGGACATGGCGGGGCGCACGATATCCGCTTTTTCCTTGCTGAGGCCAAATACCTTGCGCCCGCGCGCGTCGAACAGCACGGTTTCGAGCAGCACGATATAGACATGCAGCAGCAGAATGATGGCGGTCAGGGCCTGGGCCAGGATAAGCATCGTCGCTCCGGATAGGAATGCAGGTGTTGTCATTATGCTGCCGTTGCCCCGTTTGTGGTGCATTTTTGACTAGAGCGGCGCCACTAGCCATGGCGTGCCTCGTATTGCAGGAGGCCATGCTGGATATCTGTGTAAAATTGCATCATTGCAATAATATGCTCATCCGTGCCGGCTTGCCGCAAGGCATGCCGGACGCTTCAAAGAAAATAATGAAACCGAAAAATATCGTGGCGTTGCTGGCGTCGTGCATGGCGAGGGTGACGACGACAGGCTGCGCCATGGAAGGCGATTCCCTGCCGCGCCGTGCCGCCACCTTTGTCGATACGGTGCTGCGCGGCATCGGACAAGTGATGTTGCAAAACAATAGCCTGACTGGTCTGCTGTTCCTGGTGGGTATTTTCTACAATGCCAGCCTGTTTGGCTGGGCGGTGCTGCTGGGTACCATCACCAGTACGGCCACCGCCATGCTCCTCGGTGCCGAGCGTGCGCAAGTACGGGCCGGGCTGTTTGGCTTCAACGGCGCGCTCGTCGCCATAGGCTTGATGTATTTCCTTGATCTCAACTTGCTGACCTGGACCTATGTTGTGCTGGCCGCCGCCAGCACGACCGTCATCCTGGCAGCGCTGCTGCGTTTGCTGGGTACCTGGAATGTGCCCGCCCTGACGGCGCCGTTCGTCTTCACCACCTTGTTTTTCGTCATGGCATGCGCACGTTTCGGGCGCCTGCAGACGACGGGCGTGCTGCCGACGGCTGGCCTTCCAAAGGCGGCCTCGACAGTGGAAGGCATCGTGACCATATCGACGGTGCTTGAGGGGCTATTCAATGGCATCGCCCAAATTTTCTTCCAGGGCAATATGGTCACGGGCGTCATCTTCGCTTTGGCATTGCTGATCAGCTCAAGAGTGGCCGGCCTGGCTGCACTGCTGGGCTCGTTCACCGGCATCCTGGTGGCGTGGATCATGGGCGCGGCGGAGCCGGCGATACGCTCGGGCGCCTTTGGCTTCAACTCGGCGCTGACGGCCATTGCGCTGGTCAGCGTGTTTTTTGTGCTCGATGTGGCCTCGGCAGCGTATGCCTTGCTCGCCACCGTGGTCACGGTGGTCGTGTTCGCCGCCATGTCCGGCGCCCTGGAGCCGCTGGGCATGCCCGCGCTGACGTCGCCATTTGTCCTGGTCGTGTGGCTGTTCGTGCTGGCCGGTCCGCTCTTTCCACGCTTGCGCCGCGCAGCTGGCTAGCAAGCGCGGCAGTGGGCAAGAGTTTGTTGCCGATGGTATACTTTTTCCTTTTGCTCCTGTGGGGACGGCCCCGCTCGATGATGGGGCTGCATGGCGGGGACGACCCTGCCGCCTCAGGAGAGTGTGTATGGCGTGGATTATTCTGGTACTGGCTGGCTTGCTGGAAACTGGCTGGGCCATCGGCCTCAAATACAGCGACGGCTTTACCCGTCTCGTGCCATCGGTGCTGACGGCCATTTCCATGGTGGCCAGCGTAGTGATGCTGGGCCTGGCCTTGCGTACCTTGCCGCTGGGCACCGCGTATGCGATCTGGACGGGCATCGGTACCGTGGGTACGGCCATTTTCGGCATCATGGTGCTGGGCGAACCGGCCAGTGCGGCGCGCATCGCCTGCATCGCGCTGATCGTGTCCGGCATCCTGGGCTTGAAGCTGCTCAGCCCGCAGTAAATTTTCCCTGACGCGCCCTGCACCGTTGCGCCGCCCTGAACGAGCAGGCGGCGGACGGGCGGGGCGTTGCTGTATCGATTGTCCTTGAAAGGATGCAAGCATGAGCCTTGCCATGACGTATTTCTACCTGGCCATTGCCATCATCGCCGAGGTCATCGCCACCAGCGCACTAAAGGCGTCCGACGGTTTCAGTCGCTTGCTGCCCAGCATCATCACCGTGGTCGGCTATTGCATCGCGTTCTGGTTCTTGTCGCTGACCATGCGCGTCATTCCTACCGGCATCGTGTATGCCATCTGGTCCGGCGTGGGCATCGTGCTCATTTCCGCCGTGGGCTGGTTCTGGTTCAAGCAAAGCCTGGACTTGCCGGCGCTGATCGGCCTGGGCCTGATCATTGCCGGCGTACTGGTGATTAACTTGTTTTCAAAGTCGGTCGGCCACTAATTAAAAGCTGGCGGCGACTCTTGCCAGGTAATACCACTCGGCATTGGCTGCCGCGTTGACGTCGGGGAACAGGATGTAGGCATCAAACTCGGCCGTGACTGGCGTGCCATCAAAGCGCACGCCGATTTGCTCGCCCTGTTTCACCTTGTCAAAGCTGGACCAGGTCTTGATGAAGCGGTCGCCCGCATCGAGCTTGTCGTGCACGACGACCATGTTCAATGCTTCCATGTCGGCGTCCGCAATCGGTTCCGCTTGCGGTGTATCAATGAAGCCCAAAAAGGCCAGCGTATTCTTGATGGCGCGGTAGGCCACGTCCGGCGCGGCCGGGTCCGCATGCTGGCCGCATTCCAGGGTCAGCGCATAGCCGCCTGTCGAGCGCATGTATTCCGTGGTGCCTACGCCATAGCGCAAGACCATGCCCACCTGGTCGCTGCTGCCCAGGCGGCGCTGCACGCCCTGGCCGTAGGCGTGCAGCCAGCCATCGACGAAGCGGCGCACGCCCAGGCGGCGCGCCAGTGCGCGTTCCTTTTCCTCGTGCTGGAATGGTTGCAGCGGGCCATCGTTGTTGCGCGGCCCGACCATGACGAAGGGCTGGCTGTCGGCATTGAATGAGTGCAAGTCCAGCAGCACGTCGTGCTGGCCCAGCAACGGGCACAGCCAATTGGCGATGCGGTCTTCGAAATCTTGCGCATTGTCGTTCGGGAACAGGTTGCGGTTCAGGTTGCGGTCGCCGCTGCGCACGCCCTTGGCGTAGGCCAATGGGTTGGTGATGGGCACGAAGGTGACGCTGCCGGCGAGGATGGAGATGGCGCCGCTGTCGAGTTCAGCCATCACGCGTTTGATGCCCTTGGTGCCGCAGGTTTCATTGCCGTGCACGGCGCCGGTGACGATCAGGCGCGGGCCGCTGCCCTGGCCCGTGTAGTTGATGGATTTGAAGTGGAGTGCGCTGCTCATGCTGGACATATCCTATGCTGTTGCGGAAAGGGAAAGCGGGGTCGGCATATTTTAGCGGGATTCGTGGCGCTTGCCCCTACATTGTCCGTAAAAATGTGGGCACGGCTGGGCCTGGCATGGCATGATCGGCGCCACCGTTGTTTTTCATTGCTGATATCCATGTCGTCGTCCCCACATTCCTCCCGCCTGGTCGGCCTCGACACCTTGCGTGCGCTGGCTATCGTGCTGGTGTTCATGAATCATTATTTGCTGTTTGTCAGCGATGGCGCCGCCTTTGGCTTCTGGGGCGAAATCGGCTGGACGGGCGTGGATTTGTTCTTTGCCCTGAGCGGCTATCTGATCGGCAACCAGATCTTTGCGGCCCTGCGCAGCGAGCACGGCTTTTCCCTGCCGCGTTTCTATGCGCGGCGCTTTTTGCGCACCTTGCCCAGTTTCTATGTCGTGCTGGCGCTGTATTACCTGTGGCCCACGTTTCGCGGCGACAGCGCGCTGCTGCCGCTGTGGAAATTCCTGACCTTTACGCAAAACATCAACCTGACGCCCGGCACGGCCTTTTCACATGCCTGGTCCCTGTGCGTGGAAGAACAGTTCTATGTACTGCTGCCGGCCGTGGCCTTGGGCATCGCCGCTTGCCGCAAGTCCCTGCTGTGGGCGTGGCTGGCCGTGGCGGCCAGTTTTATCGTGGGCATGCTGGTGCGCGCGTATCTGTGGGATGAATATGTGCAAGTGCCGCGCGGCGGCCTGGGCTACTACAAATATATTTATTATGCTTCGTGGTGCCGCTTCGACGAGCTGGTGGCAGGCGTGGCGTTGGCGTTGCTGAAAAACTACCATCCGGCCGCCTGGGCGCGCCTGACCTCGTACGGCAACCGCACCTTGCTGGCGGGAATCGCCGGCACTGCGCTGATGTTGTATATCTTTCTCACCGATCACTTTGGCTTTTGGGTGACGGTGTTCGGCTACCCGGCGCTGGCGGCCAGTTTTAGCTTGCTGCTGATCGCCGCGCTCAGCCCCGCCAGTGCCCTGTATAAGCTGCGCGTGCCGGGCGCCGCCAGCCTGGCCCTGTGGTCGTATGCGATTTATCTGTTGCACAAGCAATTGTGCATCTTGCTGCGGCCCATCTTGCAAGGCTTTGGCTACGGGCCGGACGGCTTGCCGGCCATGCTGGTGATGATTATTCTCAGCATCGCCACCGGCTGGCTCTTATATGCAGTGGTGGAAACGCCGTTCATGCGCTTGCGGGCGCGCTACGTTCCCGCCAATCACGCTCGATGATTACATGTCGATCACGTCCAGCCCCCGGGGCGTGCCCACCAGCAATTCCAGGATGCTGTGCACGCGCTGGTTCGTCTCTTCGTGCCGGGTGTTGAAGATCAGGGTGCGCAGGCCGGGCACGGCTTCCGTGGTGTGGTCGCTGGCGTAGGCATTGATCAACAACAAGACCAGGTCGGTAGCGCCTGCGCCTGGCTGGCGCCGCAGCCGGTCGTGGATCACGTTCAGCAGCGAGCGCTGCATGCGCGGCGTGGGATTGCTGATATAGCTAAATACGCTGGGCGTGTTGGCGATGGCCGCGCAGATGCGCCGTTCGATCTCGTCCGGCTTCACGTCGGAAGCGATATCGAAATACGCGCCATTCCAGCGCGTGCGCGCATACGGGTGGTTGGGCGGGAAGGAGTCGGCCGTTTCGAAGCCGCAGATGCGGCTCAGGGTTTTCAGCCAGGCTAATAGGGTGGAGTTCATGCCGCGATTTTAGCGGCATTCCATGCGCGCTGCGCCTTCTATATGCCGCCTCTATATAAAAGGGGCTGACGCCCGGGAAGTGGGCTAAAAACAGATTAAAGTTTCGTGTAAAACAGCCCTTGTATTTACGGGAAAGCCTCTCTATAATGCTGGTCTTCGGGGCGGTTAGTTCAGCTGGTTAGAATACTTGGTCGACATCCAAGGGGTCGGGGATTCGAATTCCTCACCGCCCACCAGAATTTGGCAGTAGATGGTTTTGTTTTAAGCTGGCGCAAGCCGCAAGCGATCATTTGAAATATAGTGATCAATAAAAGTTTTACGGGCGGTTAGTTCAGCTGGTTAGAATACTTGGTCGACATCCAAGGGGTCGGGGATTCGAATTCCTCACCGCCCACCAGAATGCAGTGAGAGAGAAAGGTAAAACCGGTTATGACACCGCGAACTACTACCAAGCTTTGGGAGTGACGCTAGTCGAACGGGTTTCCTTTGTCTCAAAAAAGTGAAAAGCGCGGCTAGTCCGCGTTTTTTTGCGTCTGCGTTTTCCTTTCAGTTTCTCAGTCCACACCATTCATTGCAGTTTTACCTGGCGCCAGCGCCGATATGGAGATCAATATGCTTACAATCCGACTTCCCGATGGTTCCGCCCGTCAATTTGACGGCCCGGTCACCGTGGCCCAGGTTGCGGCCAATATTGGTGCTGGCCTGGCCAAGGCTGCCCTGGCTGGCAAGGTTGACGGTAAGCTGGTCGACACTTCCTACCTGATCGAGCAAGACGCCGAACTGGCGATTGTCACGGACAAGGACGCCGATGGCCTGGAAGTGATCCGCCACTCGACGGCCCACTTGCTGGCGTATGCAGTCAAGGAATTGTTCCCGGAAGCGCAAGTGACCATCGGTCCCGTGATCGACAACGGTTTCTATTACGATTTCGCCTACAAGCGCCCGTTCACGCCGGAAGACCTGGTGGCGATCGAAAAGAAAATGGCGGAACTGGCCAAGAAGGATGAGCAAGTCACGCGCAAGGTCGTCGCGCGCGATGAAGCCATCGAGTACTTCGAGGGTATCGGCGAAGCCTACAAGGCTGAATTGATTGGTTCGATTCCTGCCGACCAGGAAGTGTCGCTGTATTCCGAAGGCAAATTTACGGACTTGTGCCGCGGCCCGCACGTGCCATCGACGGGCAAGCTGAAAGTGTTCAAGCTGATGAAGCTGGCTGGCGCCTACTGGCGCGGCGACTCGAAAAACGAGATGCTGCAGCGTATCTATGGTACGGCCTGGGCCAAGAAGGAAGACCAGGAACTGTACTTGCACAACCTGGAAGAGGCGGAAAAACGCGATCACCGCAAGCTGGGTAAGCAGCTCGATTTCTTCCATTTCCAGGAAGAGGCGCCGGGCCTGATCTTCTGGCACCCGAAAGGCTGGTCGATCTGGCAGCAAGTCGAGCAATACATGCGCAATGTGTATCAGGTCAATGGGTATCAGGAAGTCAAGGCGCCGCAAATTCTCGACCGTGGCTTGTGGGAAAAGACCGGCCACTGGGATAATTACCGTGAAAACATGTTCATCACGGAATCGGAGAACCGCGCCTACGCGCTCAAGCCGATGAATTGCCCGGGCCATATCCAGATCTTCAACAACGGCATGCGTAGCTACCGCGACCTGCCTTTGCGCTACGGCGAATTCGGCCAATGCCACCGCAACGAGCCATCTGGCGCCTTGCACGGCATGATGCGCGTGCGCGGCTTTACGCAGGATGACGGGCATATCTTCTGCCTGGAAGAGCAGATCGCCGGTGAAGTGACGGCGTTCCACCAGCAGGCCATGGATGTCTACACGGCCTTCGGTTTCACGAATATCGACGTGAAACTGGCCTTGCGCCCAGATAACCGCATCGGCACGGAAGAGTCCTGGGATTTCGCCGAGGAATCCTTGCGTGCGGCCTTGCGTGCCTGTGGCGTGGAATGGACGGAATTGCCGGGCGAGGGCGCATTCTACGGTCCGAAGATCGAGTACCACCTGAAAGACAGTTTGGGCCGCGCATGGCAGGTGGGCACCGTGCAGATCGATCCGTCGATGCCGGGCCGCCTGGGTGCCGAATACGTGGCCGTGGACAATACGCGCCAGGTGCCGATCATGCTGCACCGTGCAATCGTCGGTTCGCTGGAACGTTTCATCGGTATCCTGATCGAACACTATGCGGGTGCGATGCCATTGTGGCTGGCGCCGGTGCAGGTGTCGGTGTTGAATATTTCCGACGCTCAAGCTGATTATGTACAAGAAGTAACAACAAAACTGCGCAAAGCGGGGCTGCGCGTACAAGCCGATTTGCGTAACGAGAAGATTACCTATAAAATACGTGAACATTCCGTACAAAAATTGCCTTACATCTTAGTAATTGGCGACAAAGAACGGGATGCCAATACAGTGGCCGTGCGGGCGCGGGGCAATATCGATCTGGGCGTCATGTCCGTCGATGCCCTGATAGAGCGACTCAAACATGAAGTCGACACCAAGGCCTGACGAGGAAACTCGCTGCACGACCGTTCTACAAGATTTTTAAAGGAAATTACAATAGCTACTGACAAGTCACATCGCATCAATGGCGAAATCACTGCCCCTGAAATGCGTTTAAGCGGGGTCGATAACGAACCACTCGGTATCGTAAGTTTGGCTGAAGCCTTCCGCCTGGCGGAAGAGGCAAACGTCGATCTGGTGGAAATTGCGCCTACTGCGCAGCCACCGGTATGCCGTTTGATGGACTACGGCAAATTTAAGTATTCGGAGCAAAAGAAAGCTCACGAAGCCAAATTGAAGCAAAAGATCATCCTCGTGAAGGAAGTCAAATTCCGTCCGGGGACTGATGATGGTGACTACAATATCAAGTTGCGTAATCTCATCAAGTTCCTCGACGATGGTGATAAAACCAAAATCACGCTGCGTTTCCGCGGTCGTGAGATGGCGCATCAGGATATTGGCTTCCGTATGCTGGAACGTCTGAAAGCCGATCTGGAGCCGTACGGCCAGGTCGAGCAGTTCCCGAAGATGGAAGGCCGCCAAATGATCATGGTTCTTTCGCCTAAGAAGAAGAAGTAAGCTACAATAGCGTTTTACTGTGGATCGACATGATTTGTGCCAGCATTGGTACGACACCAGATTCCAGGCAGAATTTGCGCGGCCCGGTCAGTGATGCCCGGGCCGTGCGAACTGTAGCGGACTCGCATCCGCTGCACAACATGTGAAAGCAGGCATCTAAGCGCAGCGTCGTGTTGCCACCTGCAATCCTGTTATAAATGGAGCTGTCCGTAAGAGGACAGATTGCTATGCCTAAAATGAAGACCAAAAGCTCGGCGAAAAAACGTTTTCGCGTGCGTCCAGGTGGTACTGTTAAATGTGGTCATGCGTTCAAACGCCACATCTTGACCAAGAAAACCACCAAGCTGAAACGCGCACTGCGCGGTACTACCAATGTCGCTGCGTCTGACGTGAAATCCGTCTACCGCATGATGCCGACTGCTTAATCTCACACTCAATTTAAGGAGTTACTATGCCTAGAGTAAAACGTGGGGTTACAGCTCGTGCCCGTCATAAAAAAATTCTTGTTCAAGCTAAAGGCTACCGTGGTCGCCGCAGCCGTGTATACCGTGTTGCCAAGCAAGCAGTCATGCGCGCTGGCCAATACGCTTACCGCGATCGCCGCAACAAGAAACGCGTTTTCCGCCGCCTGTGGATCGCCCGTATCAACGCCGCTTCCCGTGAGCATGGCGTAACGTACAGCGTATTCATGAACGGCTTGAAAAAAGCAAATATCGAACTGGACCGTAAAGTCCTGGCCGATATGGCTGTGATGGACAAGCCAGCGTTCGCTGCGATTGTCAACGCAGTTAAAGCAAAAATCGCAGCGTAAGCAAACGATTGATGCAAAAACGCCATCCGTAGGGTGGCGTTATAAAGAGCGGGGCAGGGGTCTAATTCACCCTATGCCCCGTTTCCGTTTTTGATTGTTGGGTTTAGATCACTGAGTCCAGAATTGATGTCCAAAACAGGAAATGCCGCATGAACTCCCTAGAAGAACTCGTCGTCTCGGCCCAGGCTGACTTTATCGCCGCCGCAGACGCTGCCGCACTTGAAAACGCCAAAGCCCGCTATTTGGGCAAGACTGGCCAGATTACTGAAATGATGAAGGGCCTGGGCAAGCTCGACCCTGACGCGCGCAAGGCGCAGGGCGCCTTGATCAACGCCGTCAAAGTGCAGATCGAAGACGCGCTGACGGCGCGCCGTGATGCACTCGCCGATGCCCAGATGCAAGGCCGTCTGAACGCCGAAGCGATCGACGTGACCCTGCCAGGCCGTGGCCGCATGCCCGGCGGCATCCATCCCGTGATGCGCAGCTGGGAGCGGGTCGAGGAAATCTTCCGTTCGATCGGCTTCGACGTAGCCGACGGCCCCGAAATCGAGAACGACTGGACTAACTTCACGGCGCTCAACAGCCCGGAAAACCATCCAGCGCGTTCCATGCAAGATACGTTCTACATCGATGGCAACGACACCGATGGCAAGCCATTGCTGCTGCGCACGCACACCAGCCCGATGCAGGTGCGCTATGCGCGCACGCACACGCCGCCGATCAAGGTCATCGCGCCAGGGCGCACCTACCGCGTCGACAGCGATGCCACCCATTCGCCGATGTTCCACCAGGTCGAAGGCCTGTGGATCGCCGAAGACATCAGCTTTGCCGACCTGAAGGGCGTGTACCTGAACTTCGTCAAGGCCTTCTTCGAGACGGACGACCTGCAAGTGCGTTTCCGTCCGTCGTACTTCCCGTTTACGGAACCGTCGGCCGAGATCGACATCGCCTTTGGCTCCGGCCCCCTGAAGGGCCGCTGGCTGGAAGTGTCGGGCGCCGGCCAGGTGCATCCGAGCGTGGTGAAGAACTTCGGCCTCGATCCCGAGAAATTCATCGGTTTTGCTTTCGGCTCCGGCCTGGAACGCTTGACGATGCTGCGCTATGGCATCAACGACCTGCGCCTGTTCTATGAAGGCGATTTACGTTTCTTGAAGCAATTCAACTAAGCGTTGTTCCGTTTGATTCATGGCGCTTGAGCGCCTGTGCGCTCGCGCTGTGAGCTTTGACCCTTTGAAGGCTTAATTATGCAATTTTCCGAAAACTGGCTCCGTACCATGGTCGATCCGAAGATGACTTCGGACGAACTGGCCCATCTGCTGACCATGTCCGGTCTCGAAGTCGAGGACGTTGACGCTGTCGCACCCCCGTTCTCGAACGTGGTGGTGGGCCTGGTCCTGGAGATGGAGAAGCACCCGAACGCGGACCGCCTGAACGTTTGCCAGGTCGATGTCGGCACCGGCACCATGCTCAACATCGTCTGCGGCGCGCCGAACGTGCGCCCGGGCCTGAAAGTCGTGTGCGCCACGGCGGGCGCCATATTGCCGCCTGGCGCCGATGGCAAGCCGTTTGAAATCAAGGTGGGCGAACTGCGCGGCGTCGAGTCGCAAGGCATGCTGTGCTCGGCGCGCGAACTGAAATTGTCGGAAGAAAACGCTGGCTTGATGGAGTTGCCGGACGACGCGCCGATCGGCCAGAATTTCCGCGATTACTATGCCTTGAACGACTTGAAATTCACCATCAAGTTGACGCCGAACAAAGCGGACTGCCTGTCCGTGCTGGGCGTGGCGCGCGAAGTGTCGGCGCTCACGGGTGTGCCTCTGAATGCGCCGCAATTTGCCACCGTTCCCGTCAGCAGCGACGAAATCCTGCCAGTCAAGGTCAGCGCAGCCGATTTGTGCGGCCGCTTCACGGGCCGCGTCATCCGTGGCCTGAACGCCCGCGCCGCCACGCCGGACTGGATGAAGCAGCGCCTTGAGCGCAGCGGCCAGCGCCCGCTGTCGGCCCTGGTCGACATTTCCAACTATGTCATGCTGGAACTGGGTCGTCCTAGCCACGTGTTTGACCTGGCGAAGATCCACGGCAGCCTCGATGTGCGTTGGGGCAAGGCCGGCGAATCGGTCAAGCTGCTCAACGGCAATACCATCGCCGTCGACGAATGGATCGGCGTCATCGCCGACGAACAGGAAATCGAATCGCTGGCCGGCATCATGGGCGGCGATGCCAGCGCTGTATCCGACGATACGGACAGCATCTACCTGGAAGCGGCATTCTGGTGGCCGAACGCCATCCAGGGCCGTGCCCGCCGCTTGAATTTCTCGACCGATGCGGCGCACCGCTTCGAGCGCGGCGTCGATTTCGCCACCAACGCGGAACACATCGAGCGCATCACGGCGCTGATCGTGGAAATTTGCGGCACCCTGAACACTACCGTCGGCCCGGTCGACGACCACGTGGTGAACTTGCCGCAACGCCAGCCTGTATCCATGCGCACGGCGCGCGCGCAAAAAGTCATCGGCGTGCCGCTCAATGACGCGCTGATCGCCGACATCTTTACGCGCCTGGCCCTGCCATTTACCCTGGCCGACGGCGTGTTTTCCGTCACCTCGCCCAGCTACCGCTTCGACATCGAGATCGAGGAAGACCTGATCGAGGAAGTGGCGCGCGTGTACGGTTTTGAAAATATCCCGACCCTGCCTCCCGTGGCGGCGAACGTGATGCAGATTGCACCAGAAAACACGCGCTCGCTGTTTGCGGTACGTCATGAACTGGCCGACCTGGGTTTCCAGGAAGTGGTCAACATGAGCTTTGTCGATACGGCGTGGGAACGCGATTTCTCGGGCAACACACATCCGATCAAATTGCAGAACCCGATCGCCAGCCAGATGAGCGTGATGCGCTCCTCGCTGATCGGCAGCCTGATCGCCAATGTGCGCTATAACCTGAACCGCAAGACCAACCGCGTGCGCATCTTTGAAGTGGGCGCCATCTACCAACGCGATGACAGCGTGGAAAACGGTCCCCTGTCGGTGGCCGGCTACGCGCAGCCAAAACGCGTGGCCGCCATGGCGTATGGCGCCGTGGCTGACGAGCAATGGGGCCAAGCTTCGCGCACGGTCGACTTCTTCGATGTGAAGGCGGACCTGGAAGCGCTGTTCGCGCCGCTGGTCTTGCGTTTCACCAAGGCAGAACACCCGGCCCTGCATCCTGGCCGTTCGGCCAACGTGGAACTCGATGGCAAGGTCATCGGTTTCATCGGCGAATTGCACCCGCGCTGGATGCAGAAATACGATCTGCCGCTGGCGCCCGTGCTGTTCGAAGTCGATGCCGCTGCTTTGACGCAGCGCAACGTGCCCGTGTACCAGGAAATTTCGAAATTCCCTGGTGCCAGCCGCGACCTGGCCGTAGTCGTCAAGCAATCGGTGGGCGTGCAGGATCTGCTCGACAGCTTCCACGCCGCCGCCAAGGCAAGCCCGGCAGCGCGTATCGTGCAAGCCATTGTTTTGTTTGATGAATATCGGGGCAAAGGGTTGGAAGCGGATGAAAAAAGCCTTGCTTTCCGGATTAGCTTGCAAGATACTCAAAACACCCTGCAAGACGACGTCGTCGATGGCCTGATGGCTGTCCTGATCGAAGCGGCCAAGCAGGGCCATGACGCGAAACTGCGTTCGTAATTGCCGGATCGGCCGTCGCATTGTGTGACGGCTGAGCCGCCAACCACCGTCAACGAGTTCGCCATGTGGCGGGCTCGGGCGCACAGAAAAGGCAGGGCAGGAAAATTAATAATAGCGACGTTGATTCCGCCGTACTGCAATCCGCACTGGCCGCCGATTTGCATCGGGCCATGCTGGTTGCCAAAGTGCGCCAGGATGCGGAAAAAGATTTGCCCACCTTGACCAAGGCGGAACTGGCCGAACTGTTGTTCGAGCAGGTGGGCCTGAACAAGCGCGAAGCGAAGGATATGGTCGAGACGTTCTTCGACGAGATCCGCAATGCGCTGGAGCGCGGCGAAGCCGTCAAATTGTCCGGTTTCGGCAATTTTCAGTTGCGCGACAAGCCGCAACGGCCGGGCCGCAATCCGAAGACGGGCGAAGAGATTCCCATCACGGCACGCCGTGTCGTGACCTTCCATGCCAGCCAGAAGTTGAAGAGCATGGTCGAAGAGACCAGTCCGCTGGCCCGTGCTGCCTGAGTGAGTGGCGATGAACGAGCGCATCAGTAAAACTGAGTTGATCGCCTTGCCGCCCATCCCGGCCAAGCGCTACTTCACGATCGGCGAGGTGAGCGAGCTGTGCGGCGTCAAGCCGCATGTGCTGCGTTACTGGGAGCAAGAGTTCTCCCAGCTCAAGCCGGTCAAGCGGCGCGGCAACCGCCGTTATTACCAGCACCATGAAGTGCTGCTGATACGGCGCATCCGCGAACTGCTGTACGAGCAGGGTTTTACCATCAGCGGTGCGCGCAACAAGCTCGACAGCCGTGGTGCGGCGCATGCCGCCATCGACGATCTGCCGCTGCTGCCAGCCGCACCCCTGCTGCCACAGGAAGAGCCGCTGGACCGCGAGTGGGTACGCAATGAATTAATGGCGATTTTACACTTGCTAAAATAAGATTTGTCCCAATATAGACCGGGTTGTTCGATACCGGCAGACTATACTGAATGGGCGCAGGGCCGCTACCGTGCGATGCGCCACATTTTGAATATAATGTTAATGTTGCGTTTTTGTTAGTGACGCTGAACCGGAGCCGCGTTCAGGTTCCGCTAGTCTTTCCCAGGCCAGGCAAATTTAAGGGGAAACAATGATACGCGTTGCCATTTGTGATGATCACCAAATAGTACGAGCTGGATTCAAACAGATTTTTTCGTCGTCAAGCGATTTCAGTGTGGTGGCGGAAGCCGGTACGGGGCGTGAAGCGCTCGATATCGCCCGCCGCGAAATATGTGATGTGCTGTTGCTCGATATCGCCATGCCCGACCAGAGCGGCATCGATACCTTGCGCACGATCCGCCAGGGCCAGCCGGAATTGCCCGTGCTGATCCTGAGCGGCTATCCTGCGCAGCAGTATGCGCTGAACCTGTTCAAGATGGGCGCGAATGGCTATCTGAACAAGGAATGCGAAGCGGACGAGCTGATGACGGCTGTGCGTACCGTGTTCCAGGGCCGCCGCTACGTCAGTTCCACCGTGGGCGAACTGTTGGCGCAGTCCTTCGACCGCGATACGAATGCCGCGCTGCATACGGAATTGTCAGACCGCGAGTTCCAGGTATTCCTGCGCCTGGCGCGCGGCGCCACCGTCTCCGATATCGGCGTCGCCTTGTCGCTGAGCATCAAGACGGTGAGTACTTACCGTACCCGCATTATGGAAAAAATGGGCTTGCAATCTAACAGCGACTTGACCTATTACGCAATGAAAAACAATTTGCTTGACTAGCTCAGCGGTGCGATCATGGCAGTATGATCGCTCAGCTGGCCAGCAGGCACGACTTGTGCAGTGCAGCAATTTGTAGCGAGGATTATAATTGGCCGGCGCCGGCGCTCTCTCCCGCGCCGAACCTTGCTAAGGATGCACATCAGGATGTATTTCACCGTTGAACCGGCCCCGAATCACCGCCTGCCCCTGTACAAGACGATATTGTGCGTGACCTGCGCCCTGTTGCTTGTACTTAATGGTTTCAGCCTCTTCCATAATCTGCAGTCGCTGAAGGGCACGAATGCCTTGCTCAGCCAGAGCGCCCGCGTGGCCGACCGCCTGCAATATCTGAACGTGCTCGTGCTCGATGCGGAAAGCAGCTTGCGCGGCTACTTTATCTCCGGCTCGGCAATCTATCTGGGGCCATCGAAGACCGCCACCACTGAAATTGAAAACGAATTCAACGAGTTGCAGACCTTGCTGGCGGGCAGTCCCACGCAGCTGAAGAACCTTACCCAGCTGAAAACCTTGATCCGCCGCAAAATGTCGATGCTGCAACAATCGATCGACGTCTACAAGCAGGGCGGGCTGGCAGAGATCGTCAATATTTCGCGCGTGACCGATGACCGCGCCACGATGGACGAGATCCGCCTGCAGGTGGTGATCATGACGCGCGAGCAAAATGAAGCGCTGTCGTCCGGCAGTGCCGCCTTTTACCACGAGTACCAGAAAGCCGTGCTGCTCGGCATCGGCATCAATGCGCTGGCCATCCTCGTGCTGATCATGTTTTACCAGCTGGTGCGGCGCAGCTTCCAGAACCGCGCGGCCGTCGAATATGCGCTGCAAAATGCCAACGACACCCTGGAATCGACGGTTACCCGGCGTACCGAGCAATTATCCGTACTGTCGCGCCATTTGATCAGCGTCAATGAAGTGGAGAAGGCGCGCCTGGCGCGCGAGCTGCACGACGAGCTGGGCGCCAACCTGACGTCGATCAGCATGGACCTGGGCGCCGTCACGCAGCAACTGGCGCATACGCAGCCGGAACTGGCCGCGCAATTGCGCCGCGCCAAGGCCACCTTGCTCGAAACGGTGGAGCTCAAGCGCCGCATCGTCGAGGACCTGCGCCCCAGCCTGCTGGACAACCTGGGCCTGTGCGCCGCCATCGAAAGCTATTGCGAGGATTTCGCGCGCATGAGCTCGGTGCGCTGCGATACGGACGTGGCCATCCATATCGATAGCCGCGAAGCGACCCTGACGATTGCCTTGTTCCGCATCGTGCAAGAGTCCCTGACGAACATCCTGAAATACGCGCGCGCCGGCACGGTCAGCGTGACCCTCAAGCGCAATGAGCACGGCCTGGTGCTGCGCGTCACCGACGATGGCATCGGCATTACAGAAGAGGCGCTACAGAAACCCATGTCGCACGGCTTGCTGGGCATGCGCGAACGGGCCCTGTTGCTGGGCGGCACCCTGACGGTGCGCCAGGGGCCGGATGGCAAGGGCACCTGCGTGGAAGCCCTGATTCCGCTGCCGCTGACGCCGGAGCCGGAAGAGGCGGATGAAGACGTCAAGGTGTGATGCTTTTTGTGCAGGCGTAAAAATGGCCGGGCATGCATGCCCGGCCATTCTCCATTCAGCGGATCAATCAGCAGCGCATCAGCAACGTGACACGTCGCGCAGCAAACGGTCGTATTCCGTCTTGGCGACCTTGTAGCACTCGCCCGCATAGCATTCCAGGCCAGCGCGGTCCAGTACCGTGATGTTGCCGCGGCGATAATGGATCAAGCCTTCTTCCTGCAACTTGCCGGCGGCGGCGGTGATGCTTTCGCGGCGCACGCCCAGCATGATGGAAATGAGCTCTTGCGTTACTTTCAATTCATTCGATGGCGAACGGTCCAGGCGGTCCAGCAGCCAGCGGCACAGCTTTTGCTCGATCGAGCTGTGGCGCCCGCCGACGGCGTTCTGCGCCATTTGCGCAAACAGGGCGTTGGTGTAGCGCATCAACAACTGGGGCAGGGCGCCGCCTTGATTAAAGGCATCGCGCAAGCTTTGCGTCTTCAGGCGGTAGCCGTAGCCGGCGCTTTGCACGACGGCCGTGCACATGGCGCGTTCACCAGCGAGCAGCGAGGCCCCGGCCACGCCTTCATGGCCGACGACGGCGATTTCTGTCGTGGCGCCGTCTTCCATGACGTACAGCAGTGAAATGATGGCGGTGGTGGGGAAGTAGCTGTATTCCATGCTATTGCCGTAGGCATACAATTCCTTGCCGAAAGGCAGCTCCACCAGCTCCAGGTCTTCGAACAGCGATTCGAGCGCAGCGCGCGGCAGGGCGCCCAGCAGCTCGTTCTGTTGGGCGCTGCTGAGGCTAACCCGGGACGCAAGCTTGATCTCCCGGCCCGCCGCCGGCATGGCGCGTGGCAGCAACTGGTTCGTCAGGACCGGGGTGCTAAGTTGAGTATGGTTCATAGTATTCCTCACAGGCTTTTTACATCGGAGTGCGACTGCCGCTGGCTGGCCAGGAAAATCAAGCCGTATCCATGTGATAACAGCGTTTTTGTTGGCCGCGCGGTGCAGATCGCGATGTCACTACTTTAAAAGCTTATGTTAGTGGCGAACATAAGATTAGCAGTCGCCACTTTGTAGTCTCCTTTGAGGCACAATTGTAGTCCTTGTCCTACACTCATCCTGCACGCACACTTTTGCATATCAAACCTTGCGCCGTTGTCCGCGATTTTGTGATATTACGCGCGGCTTATTCGCGCTCCACAAGCCTGCCGGACGCACGCTGGGCAAGCCGTCGCGGGTATTCATCGCCAGCGTCTGGCGCGTGCCCGGTTCCTCGTTTTCTGCCAGGCGGAAGCGGCTGGCGGCCTGCGTCAGCGCTTCGCCTTCCTGCTGCAATCGCTGCGAGCCGGCGCGCGCTTCGTCGACCAGGCCCGCGTTCTGCCGCGTCATGTCGTCAATTTGCGCCAGCGCCAGGTTGATCTGCGCAATCTCGCTATTCTGTTCGGCGCCGGCGCTGCTGATGCGCCCGATCACCACGGCCACTTGCTGCACCGCATCGACGACTTGCCGCATGGTGCTGCCGGCTGCGTTGACCAGCTCGCCGCCCGCGTCCACGGTGGCCACGGAATCGCCGATCAGGCGCTTGATTTGCTGCGCCGCCTCGCTGGAGCGCTGTGCCAGGCTGCGCACCTCGGATGCTACCACCGCAAAGCCGCGCCCTTGTTCGCCTGCGCGCGCCGCTTCCACGGCTGCGTTCAGGGCCAGGATATTCGTCTGGAAGGCGATGCCGTTGATGACGCCGATGATGTCGACGATCTTGTGCGAGCTGGCCTTGATCGAGGCCATGGTCTCGACCACGGCGCTGACGGTTGCGCCGCCGCGCAGGGCCACTTCGGCCGCCGACGCCACCAGGGTGCGTCCCTGTCCTACGTGGGCTTCGTTGCGGCCCACGGTGGCTGTCAGCTCGCGCATCGAGTCGACGGTGGCGCCCAGCGCTTCCGATTGCGTGGCCGTATGGCCGGACAGGGCGGCGTTGCCCTGCGCGATATCGGCGCTGGCGGTGGCGATGACGGCCGCGCCGCTGCGGATTTCCTGCACCAGCGTGGCCAGGCCATGCGTCATGGCGCCAAAGTCGCGTACCAGTTCGCCGATTTCGTCATGCGCCTGCGAGGTGATGCGCTGCGACAGGTCGCCCGCCGCCGCTGCCGCCACGGCCACGCGCAGCTGCCCCACGTCGCGCGCAAACGCTGCATAGAAGCCGGCGCACAGGTAGGCGGCGGCCAGCAGTACCAGCAGCATGGCGGCCAGGATCAGCGCGCGGCGCGCCTGGTCGCGTGCAATGCGATCGAGAAGCAAGCCATCGAGGGCGGCAGCGGAGGCGCTAGAGAGCGCATGCAGCGCGTCGATCGCCTGCATGCCGGCTGCGTGGAATTGCGCGCCCGAGGTCTGGTCGTAGGAGTTCGTCACTTCATTCTTGGCCCGTTCGAGGAAGGCCAGCGCGGCCGGCACGGCTTTCAATGCTGGCTGCAGGCTGGCGCCGAGTGCCGGTTTGGCGGCGATGATTTCGTCGAAGCGGGCCGGCAGGCGTTCCAGTTCGTGGCGCGCGATCAGCGCCGTGGCGTTGACCAGCTGGTCTTCATTCGCCTCGAACAGGCCCGTGTCGATGTAGGCGGCGCCGCGCCCGGCGATGTCGGCCAGGCTCTCGGCCAAGTCGGGCAGGGTGGCGGTAAAGGCGGCGCTCAGGTGGTTGGCGCCGGCGTCCGGGTCCAGGCTCAGGTGCGAGCGGTCGGCTACCAGCTGGCCCAGTTTGCCCGCCTGGCGCAGCAGCGCCGTGTGCGCGGCGTAGCTGTCGCGTGCCGTGAGGCCCGCCTGGCGGCCCAGGAGGGCTTGCCACTGCTTGCCCAGTGCGCCCGCCTGCGGCAGGCCGGCGCCCGCCGGCAGGCGCGCCAGGGCCGCCAGCGCGGCCGTGATGCGTGGAGCGAGGGCGGCATTGTCCATGCCGGCCTTGCCGCTCAGGCGCAAGTGCTCCAGGCCGCGCCGCTGCTGCAGCAGCCGCATGCCATCTTGCAACTGGCGCACGTAGGCCACCCCCCGCTGCGCGTCCTGTGCCTGGGCCAGCGATTTGCCCAGTTCCGAGATCAGCAGGGTGGTCGCCAGCGCCAGCGGCAACAGGAAGACCAGGCAGACGAGCATGAATTTGGGCAGCAGGCGCAAACGCTGCATGAGTCGGATGGCGGGGGTGAGGAGGATTTTCATCGGCTTTCCAGGATAGAGTGGCAACATTTCTGCACCGCAATGTTGCCTGCGAATTGTGACCCCTTGATGAAGTGGCCGATTTTGCCATCCGCCAGAGTGAAGCAGTTCACACGGATGCGGCAAGAGTCTGTAAAATCGAGGGTTTTTTGCGAGGGCCATATTATGGTCACCAATATGGCCAACGAGAACGACATCACTACCCCCGATTCCACCGATACCGCGACGGTCTCCGCCAGCAGCAAGGCGCCAGCCGTGATCGCGCGCGAAGTGAAGCGCCGCCGTACCTTCGGCATTATTTCCCACCCGGATGCGGGTAAGACCACCTTGACGGAAAAGCTGCTGCTGTTCTCGGGCGCGATCCAGATGGCCGGTACCGTCAAGGCGCGTAAATCGGGCCGCCACGCGACGTCGGACTGGATGGAGATCGAGAAGCAGCGCGGTATTTCCGTCGCATCCTCGGTGATGCAGTTCGAATTCCGCGACCACGTCGTCAACCTGCTCGATACTCCGGGCCACCAGGACTTCTCGGAAGATACCTACCGCGTGCTGACGGCCGTCGATTCTGCCCTGATGGTGATCGATGCGGCCAAGGGCGTGGAAGCGCAGACGATCAAACTGCTGGCCGTGTGCCGCATGCGCAATACGCCGATCGTCACTTTCATGAACAAGATGGACCGCGAGACGCGCGATCCGCTGGAACTGCTCGATGAACTCGAATCGGTGCTGAAGATCCAGTGCGCGCCCGTTACCTGGCCGATCGGCATGGGCAAGAATTTCCGCGGCGTGTACCACTTGCTGAACGATGAAATCATGCTGTTCAAGGCCGGCGAGGAAAAGGCCGACGGCGCCTTTGAAATCATCAAGGGCATCGACAATCCGCGCCTGCAAGAGATGTTCCCCCTTGAGATGGATCAACTGCGCATGGAAGTCGAATTGGTGCACGGCGCCTCGCATCCGTTCAACCTGGAAGAATTCCTCTCCGGCGTGCAGACGCCGGTCTTCTTCGGTTCGGCCGTGAACAACTTCGGCGTGCGCGAAATCCTGTCGGCGCTGGTCGACTGGGCGCCGGCACCGCGCGAACGCGATGCCACCGTGCGTTCCGTCGATCCGGTCGAACAGCCATTTACCGGTTTTGTCTTCAAGATCCAGGCCAACATGGACCCGGCACACCGCGACCGCATTGCCTTTTTGCGCGTGTGCTCGGGACGTTTCGAGCGCGGCATGAAGGTCAAGCACTTGCGCCTGGGCCGCGAGATCAAGGTCTCGAACGTGGTGACCTTCATGGCGTCTTCGCGCGAACAGGTGGAAGAAGCGTACGCTGGCGACATCATCGGCTTGCCGAACCATGGCAACATGCAGATCGGCGACAGTTTCTCCGAAGGCGAGATGCTGACCTTTACCGGCATTCCGTACTTCGCGCCAGACTTCTTCCGCTCGGTGCGCATCCGTAATCCCTTGAAAATCAAGCAGTTGCACAAGGGCTTGCAGCAGCTGGGCGAAGAGGGCGCGGTGCAGGTCTTCAAGCCGGTGCAGGGCGGTGAGCTGATCCTGGGCGCCGTCGGCGTGCTGCAGTTCGAAGTGGTGGCCAGCCGCCTGCTCAACGAATATGGCGTCGATGCCGTGTTCGAAGGCACCAGCATCAGCAGCGCACGCTGGGTCAGCTGCGACGACAAGCGCATCTTGCAGGATTTCGAGAACGCGCTGGGCCACAACGTGGCCTACGATGCGGCCGGCAACATGGCCTACCTGGCGACGTCGGGCGTGAACCTGCGCCTGACGGAAGAGCGCTGGCCGAAGCTGAAGTTCCACGCCACGCGCGAGCACTCTGCCAAGCTGGCTTGATAAGCGGCAGCCGGGGTCAGTCCCGCCGGGGGAATGCTCTCCAATGGAGAGCATTCCGATCCCGCAGGGACTGCCCTAAGCCAGCATGGCCGTGCGCGTGCTCCAGTCGCGCCGCTCCAGCAGTAATGCCGTCAACTGCGCCGCCGTCATGGGGCGCGCGAAGAAAAAGCCCTGCGCATTGTCGCAGCCGGCTTTGCGCATGAACTCCACCTGCTGCAGCGTTTCCACGCCTTCGGCTACCACTTTCAAATGCAGGCTGTGCGCCATGGCGATGATGGCCGTGACGATGGCTTCGCCCTCGCCGGGCAAGTCGTGCACGAAGCTGCGGTCGATCTTCAACTGGTCGATCGGCAGGCGTTTTAAATACGACATCGAAGAATAGCCGGTGCCGAAATCGTCCACCGACAGGTGGATGCCCGTTTCCTGCAAGCGCCGCATCAATTCCACGTTGGCGTGAATATTGTCCATCAAGACCCCTTCCGTGATTTCCAGCTCAAGCAAGCCGTGCGGCAACTGGGTTTCGTGCAGGATGGCGCGGATATCGTCCATCAGGCCCGGATCGCGCGCCTGGCAGGCCGACAGGTTGACGGCCACGTGTTCCAACGAATCGAGCAGGCCCGCCTTGCACCAGACAGCTGCCTGGCGGCAGGCGCTTTGCAGCACCCAGCGCCCCAGGTCGACGATGATGCCGCTTTCCTCGGCCACGGGAATGAATTCGGCTGGGCTCAGCTGGCCCATCTCGCGGCAGTTCCAGCGTATCAGCGCTTCCACGCCGACGATGCGCCCGCTGCGCAAGTCGATCTGCGGCTGGTAATGCACATACAATTCTTCATTTTGCAGCGCGCGGCGCAGGTTTGCCTCCATGCGCAGGCGGCGCTGGGCACGCTGTTCCATCTCGGACTGGAACACGGCGTAGCGGCTCTTGCCCTGGTGCTTGGCGTGGTACATGGCCGTATCGGCATTGCGCGTGAGGGTCGCCACGTCCTGCGCGTCGAACGGGTACAGGCTCACGCCAATGCTGGCGCTGACATACAGCTGGTGGCCTTCGAGGGCAAATGGCGCGGCCAGCACGGCGAGGATCTTGCGCGCCACGCTGGCCATTTCCGAGGCGTCGTCGGCCGGTTCGACGATGACGACGAATTCGTCGCCGCCGATGCGGCAGATGATGTCGGTGGTGCGCACGATGGCCACCAAGCGCTCGGCGACCAGTTTGAGCAGCTGGTCGCCGCAGTGGTGGCCCAGGGTGTCGTTGACGACCTTGAAGTTGTCCAGGTCCAGCAGCAACAGGCCCACGCTGCTGTCTTGGCGGTCGGCGCGCGCCAGCGCATAGGCCAGCGCGCCGTTGAATTCATGCCGGTTCGGCAACTGCGTGACGGGGTCGACATGGGCCAGGTAGTGCAAATGGCTTTCCGCATGCTGGGCGGCGATACGCGTGCGGCGCACCATCAATGTCGTCAGACCGAAAGCGCACAGGCTCACCAGCAGGGTGAAGGCGGCAAACTGCGCCAGGCTGCGGTACTGCGGCGCCAGGCTGGTGCGCAGGAACAGGGCGCCGCCGCCAGGCAGAGAGCGCAGCATGGTGGCGCTGCCGGCCAGCAGGTCGATCTGCACGCCGGCGCGCGGTGCGGCGGGTGCGGCATCGGCGCCGCTGCGCGCGTAGCGGGCAAATGGCACGCCATACGGACTGTAGATCAGCGCCTGCTGGATGTGCGGATCGGCCGAGAAGCGCGCGAGGATTTGCTCCGCAGAAAGGTGGTTATTCTGCTGCAAGGCCTGGGCAGCCACCGGGGCCAGCATGTCGGCCTGTATCAGCAAGTTGCCCTGCAATGCTGCTTGCAGGGAAAACCATTGGAACAGGATCAGCAGCAAGCTGGCGCCGGCCAGCATGGCAGCCGCGGTCAGCAAGTTCAGCCTGGCTACCTTATCGCCGCGCAACTGCGCCGAGGGCAGCATCAATGGTGCCATCATGACGCTTTTCCCTGCCGGTCCCGCCTGCTGCCGCCCCGTTTGATCCCGCCTTGCCCTGCCATACTTTACGTTCCAGTCAGATGAAAACCGAGGTGAGCCGGAACTCTCAAGGTGTTGTTAAGGCCGGCATATTGTCATTTTGTAGCGTGAAAGTACAGGGGGCGCGGCCCTGCACAGGCTACGGCGCAACGCCAGCCAGCGGGGCGGCGCCGGACACCGGGAGTATACGTGTCTTTATAATAATAAGCAGGCTTGATTTTAATCCTTTTTTTTGCCATTCTGTTTTTTTTTGCGCAAGACATGCTGACCGTAAAAATAATGCCATGCGGAATAACCCGGCGCACCCTGGCATGCATCTGCGCACGCCGGCGTATTTTTATGCCGCCTGTAAATATTGCCTTGCAAGTCTTTGATTTTAATAAATTTTAATGGGGAATGCGCGAACGCTATGGCCTTGTTCCGCGAGTTCGTCCATAATCCGCTGATGATGGACGTTCTAATGCTGTTTGTTTTGTTTCGTGCGTTTAGGTCACTCGCCGCCAGCAAAACCGGACGTCGCCCTAATGATAATCAGTGAGGATATCTTGGAAAAAAAACCAAAAATTATTTTGTCGTCACAAGACCTGGAACGACTGGAAGTGTTGTTGTATGCCTTGGGAAACAATCTTTCGCCCGACAAGGCCGCTTTGCTCGATGAGCTGGGCCGCGCCGAGGTGCTGGAACCGCAAGAGATTCCGCCCACCGTCGTGACGATGAATTCCACCGTGCGCTTCACGGTGGAAAACAAGGATGAATTCTGCCTGACGCTCGTGTATCCAAAGGATGTGGAAGGCCAGGCCGACCGCATTTCCGTGCTGGCGCCGGTCGGCAGCGCATTGCTGGGCCTGTCTGTCGGCGACAGCATCGCCTGGCCCATGCCCGGCGGCGTGGTCAAGGTGAAGATCGAAGAAATCGTCTATCAGCCTGAGCGGGCCGGCGAATATCACCGCTAGGCTGGCGGTCATTGAGCAAGGATGGCGGACGGCGCCTGCCGTTCGCCTGCAAGGCCGTGTTTTCGCTAGTTAATATTGCGTTGCACGCGCACCACCAGCCATCCGGCCACGACCGTAAACGTGACGATGATGGCAACGATGATCCAGAAGCCCTGCGGATGCTGGGCCAGCGGTATCCCCCCCACATTCATACCCAGCATGCCGGCGATGATGTTGATCGGCAAGGCCAGCACGGTGACGATGGTCAGCACGAACAGGCTGCGGCTGTTTTCCTCGTTGACCCGCGCGGCGATTTCTTCCTGCAGCAATTTGATGCGCTCCTGCAAGGAAGACATGTCGCTGAGCACGACCGAGAATTCCTCAGTCGACTGGCGCAATTCCAGGCTGTCCAGCTCGGATACCCACGACGGCGGACGCTGCAGCAGGCGGAACAGGGCTGCCGGTTCCGGCGCCAGCAGGCGCTGCAGGCGCACCAGCACGCGCCGCATGGCGCCCAGGTCTTCGCGCTTGGGCACCAGGCGCCCGGCCAGCAAATGGTCTTCGATATCGTCGACACGCGCCACGGCATCGCGCACGATGTTGACCAGCACGTCGGCCTGGTCGCGCAGCAAGTGGACCAGCAGCTCCACCGACGAGCGGATCGGCTCGTGATTCTTGATGACGGCCTGGCGCAGGCGCTCGATCGACTGCAGCGGCGCGCGGCGCGCCGTGATGACCAGGTTTTGCGCCACGCTGGCCCACATGGTGGCAATGTCGGATGCCTCGAACGAAAAATTGTGCACCACATCATTGACCACCGCGATGAGGGTGTTTTCCACCTGTTCGATGCGCGTCGAGCGCGAACCCTGGTGCAGCGTTTCATAGAATTCATCGGCCAGCTGCGTGTGCGTCATCAGCCATTTTTCGCTGGCCGCATGCGACAGGTTGAAGTGCAGCCAGACGAATTCGTGCGCCGGGCGCGCCGCGCCGTCCGCCAGCCAGGCCAGCGCGGCGCCTGAATCGAGCGCCAGCGGCTGCGCATGGCGGCCAAATAGGAAGCCCCAGACCAGGCCAGAGGTGTCAGAGCCATAGGTGAAACCGGCAGTTTCCATCGCCATCGTGAATCTTTCTCGCGCATTATCATTGATCGTCGCGCGATTGTAATACAGCCAGATGACGGGAAAATGACAAGGCCACCGCGAACGGTGGCCTTGGTGGGCAATTATTGCCTAACGTTTCTAGTAGCGGCGCGGATTGTCCGGCCGATGGTCGTCGCGGTTGGGCACGCCGTCATTGTCGCGGTCGCGGTCGTTGCGGTTCGGGACGCCGTCGCGGTCACGGTCGCCGTTCGGGCCGCGTGGCGACCAGCGGCCTTGCTCCATCTGCCAGCGGCCATCGCGCTGGTTCCAGGCGGGCGGCGCGTACGCATAGCCGGGGCGTTCGGTGATCCACAGGCCCGGGGTCCATGCGTAGCGCTGGCTGCGCCATTCCCAGTGGCCGGGCGCCCAGATGTAGCCGTGGCGGGCGCGCGGGATGGCTTCGCGGCGCGGTGGCGGCGGGGCGTTGCGAATGGCGTCGTAGCGCACCGGCTGCACCTGCGCCGCGCTCCAGCCGCCGCGGTCCAGGCGCCAGCGGTTGTTCTCTTGTATCCAGGCGGCGCGGCGGTACTGGTTGCCGTCGCGTTCGCGCAGCCATTCACCACCGGTCCATGCATGGCGCTGGCCGTCCCAGTTCCAGTAGCCTGGGGCCCAGACATAGCCCGAGCGCGGCGCCGGCACGCTTTCAAAGCGTGGCGGGGGCGGGGCGCTGCCGAGGACAATGCTGACGCCGACCTGGCTTTGCGCCATCGATTGCACGGGCAAGAAGGCCGCAGTGCTAATGGCAAGCATGGCTGCTGCGTAAAGTGTGAGGGGTTTCATGTGCGTCTCCATTTCGGTAAGTGCGTGAAATGGACTATAGCGGCTTGCTGGCGGCGTCTTCGCCTTTGATTCAACTTATTACAATTGACACAATGCTGTGTGTCTGTGTATCCGCAGCCGATACAAATGGCGCCCTGGCGCGGGAAAGCTCACTGCGGCAACTCACTGTGCGCCAGGCGGCGTGGGATCAGCATCGGCGGCTCACAGGGTGCTGGCGGTGGCATTGCCCAGCAGCGACTGGCGTTCCTCGATCAGCGAGATTTTCTTTTCCTGCTCCGTCATGCGCTTGGCGCTCACTACCACCACGGGCATGCTGCTGGCCTGCGCCACATTGCCAGCGTGCGTGGCGTGTGGCTGCATGAAACTGACATAGCTGGCACCGCAGGCGAGGGCGACGGCGATGGTGAAGATGGCTTCCAGGTTTTTCAAGGTTTTCATGATCGTTCCTTTCGGGGCGGCGGGTGGGTATGCATGCACTGTAGCCAGGCGCGTGCCGCTGCGCCATGCGCATGCGACCAGCCGTGGTTTTGGCGGCATGGCCTGCAAAAAAGCGGCGCTGAAACGCCCTGGGGCGCGGCTGGCACGCGAGTGCTTGAATTGAGGGCTGATTAGCCCTGTATCCGGGCATATGAATGTAATTGCCGCATGGCATTATTTGATGTTGCGCAATGCCGTGCACACTCGGCGTGCGGCAAGTGCAGCACCGGCCGTCCTGCTAGAATCGGCATGGCGGCCCCGTCGCGTGAATAAATGATCATCAGGAGTCACACATGTTCCAATTGTTTGGTTTTGGCGGCGCCCGCTGTCCCCGTTGCGAGCACAAGAACGGCGCCGCTGCCGGCTATTGCGCCCAGTGCGGCCTGTCGCTGGGCGCGCCCGACAGCGACACGGTGCTGCATGCCAACCAATGGCGCCTGGCCGACGCGCAGCTGGCCCTGTTCTTTGGCGTGCGCGAGCTGTCCTCGCTGTTCGGCAGCGCCGCGCGGCGCCTGCAGGTGCCCGCCGAGTCGCGCGCCTGGATCGTGCAAACGGACGCTTTCACCTTGATACCGGCTGGCGACTACGACGGCGCCGCCTTCTTTGCCCGCCTGCCTGCGCTGCTGCCGGCGCGCCCGGCCGAAGTGCTGATCGCACGCGCCGATGCACTGAGCCTCGCGTTCGACCTGCCCGACCTGGCCAGCACGGAAATGCTCAGCGTCGCCGCTACCGTGCGCGTCGACATCGCGCTGGGCCAGCCCGATGCGTTCGCGCGCCAGTTCATGCGCGCGCCGGGCGCTGTCACGCGCGCCCATTTGCACGCCTTGCTGCTGCCCTCCGTGCGCCAGATCGCGCTGGAATTCGTCGGCAGCCGCGCGCTGCGCGAGATGGACGCGAATGCCGACCTGCGTCCCGAATTGAACGAACGCCTGCAGTCGGCGCTGACGCAGCGCCTGGCGCCCAGCGGCCTGGCCGTGGCGGGCGTGGAAACGCTGAGTTTGCGCCACGACAAACGCGCTGCCGATGGTAGCGATGGCGACGCTGGCGCCAGCATCGGCACGCTGTGGCTGGGCGGCTTGCCGGCGCACGAGCTGGAACAGCGCAGCCTGGAGCGCATGCAACAGCTCGACGGGCTGTATGACGAGGAAGAATGGCAGCGCATCCGGCGTGAAGAAATGGCGGCGCGCCACGCGCACCGGCGCGCCGAGCTGCAGCAGGAGGCGACGGCCGGGAAGGCCGAGCTGGGCCACCAGGAGGCGGAGCGCCTGCAAGCGCTGCGCGGGCGCCAGATCGACCTGTATGGGCGCATCCTGGAGGCGAAATCGCGGCGCCAGGCGCTCGACCATGGTGCCGCGCTGGCGCTGGGCGAGCTGGAACAGGAACTGGTGCAGAAAGGTGCGCAGCACGCCGATGCAGCGGCCAACTGGGAGCACGTGCGCGCGCTGGCCGCCATCAAGATGCGCAGCGAGCTGGAATTGTCGCAGCTGAACGGGCGCGAGCAGATCCAGCTGGCGCAGCAGCGCTTTACGCACCAGGTACATTTGCAGGCCATCGCCCAGCAGATCGACAACGCGCTGCTGATCGACGATGAAGCGGGGCGCCGCGCCCAGCTGGCGCGCCTGCGCCACGCCGAGATGGCTGCGGCGCAGCGCGAAGCGCAGCTCGAAGCGGAACAGCACAAGGCAGCCTGGCAGGGACTCATGCTGGCAAATGCGGCGCGCAAGCGCGAAGCGGAGCGGGTGCAGGAATGGGAAGAGCAAATGCAGCTGGCGCGCCAGCGCGAACTGCTGCGCGCCGAGGCGCACAAGGATGAAGCGGCGCAGGTGCAGGCGGCGGACATCGGGGAAAAGATCACGGCGCTACGCCGTGGCGGCGCGCGCGAGGATGCCATCGCGCAGCAGGAAAAGCTGTTGCGCACCATCGAGGCCGACGGCGTGTATGCGCGCCAGTTGCAGCAGCAAACGCATTTGGCGCAGCTCGACGCGCTGGCCATCGAGGAACAGCGTCAGCAGCTGCGCCAGCTGGAGCAGGAAACCCAGTGGCAGCGCGACTTGCTGGCCATGGCGCAGCAGCGCGAAAGCGATTACGCGCGCTGGAAGGGCGAATACGAAGCCTTGCTGGCGCAGCAGGCGCATGCGGCCGAACTGGCGCGCATCGACATCGACCGCATCGAGAAAATCGGCACCCTGAGCGACACGGGCAAGGTGGCCCTGGCGCAAGGGCCGAATGCGGCCGTGCTGGCGCAGGTGCTGAAAACGCAGCTGCAGGCGGGCATGAGCGCCGAACAGCTGCACGCACTGGCGGCGCTGGCGGCGGCCGAGAACAGCATCGCGCCGCCCGACGCGCTGCGCATGGCGCAAGACAGCGTGGCGCACGAGCGCAGCTACCTGGAAGGCCAGTTTGAGCGCGAACGGCGCCAGCAGCTTGAACTGATCAAGTTGCACAATGAGTTGCAGAATGCGGTGCACAGCCAAGGCCTGGCGGCGCAGGCGCAAGTGGGCGTGGCCGTGGCGCAGGCGCTGCAGCCGGTGGCCGGTGGCGGCATGGCGCTACTGCGCTGCAAGAACGGCCACGCGCTGCGCGCTGGCCATCCGGAAGACAAATTTTGCGTCGCCTGCGGCGTCGCCTTGCAGTCTTGATTGGGAAGCGTTTCACCTTAGATGATGCAAAAAGCACGAGACAAACTGCGTGAACTGCGCGCCCTGCATGACGACGGGCTGCTTAGCGAGCAGGAATTTGAAAGCCGCAAGAACGCCATCCTCGACGCCGAATACGCGCCGCCCGCTGGCATGCCTGCGCCCCCGCCCGTGCGCCAGGGCACGGAGCTGGGCTACATGACGGGGCAGGAAATCGGCCCGCAAAACCGCCGCTACCGGCTCGAACGGCTGATTGGCACGGGCGGCATGGGGCAGGTCTGGCAAGCCACCGACCTGGCCACGCATGCAGAGCTGGGCAGCAGCGAAATGGTGGCCTTGAAGATTCTGCCTCCGCAGCTGACGCAAAGCGCCACGCACGCCAAGCTGCTGATCGAGGAAGCCACCCAGGCGCGCAAACTGGCGCATGAAAACATCGTGCGCGTCTACGAGTGGGCGCAGGACCCGGCCACGGCCAGCTATTTCATCATCATGGAATGCCTCGATGGCGAAGACCTGGAGCACTACCTGGGCCGCCAGGGCGCGCTGGCGCTGTCCACCGTGCAGCAGCTGCTGCATCCAGTGGCCGAGGCCCTGTCGTATGCATGGGAAAAGCACAAGCTGGTGCACCGCGATATCAAGCCGGGCAATGTCTTTTTGACGGCGAAAGGCGACATCAAGCTGCTCGATTACGGCATTGCCTCGCGCGTGCGCAATGCGGGCAGCAGCCTGGCGCTGGAAACGCCGAACGCGGGCACGCACGGCTACCGGGCGCCCGAGGCGGGCACGCACCAGCGCCAGCCCAGCCCGCGCCTGGACGTGTATGCGGTGGCGGTGATGATTTACCAGATGCTCGAAGGGCGCATGCCGTTCGACGATGCGCGCAGCGCCAGCCATTTGCCATCGGCACCGCAGGCGCTCAATGCCGCGCAGTGGCAAGTGCTGCAAAATGGTTTTTCGCTGACGGTTGAATTGCGCCCGCAATCGGTGCAAGCCTTGCTCGAAGCGCTGGAGCGCGCTGCGGGGCCGTCGCCCGAAGAACTGGCCGAACAGGCGCGCCAGGAGCAGGCGCGCGCAGCGCAGCAGCAAAAGCAGGCGGCGCTGGCGGCCGGACAGGCACGCGCAGAAGCGCAGAAGGAAGCGAGTCTGCGCCAGGAAGAACTGGAGCAGCGCCGCAAGGCCGAGATCCAGGCGGCCGCGCTGGAAAAACAGCGGCAGGACAAGCTGCGCCGCGAGCAGGAGGCGCAGCGCCATGTGGAGGCGGAAGAGGCGCGCAAGCTGCGCAAGGAAGCGCTGCGCGGCCAGCTGCGCGCGCGCCGCGAAGCCGACGCGGCCACCGCCCTGCAGGAGCACCAGGAACTGCAGCGCAAGGCCACCGTTGCCAAGGCGGAGGCGGCCTACCGCGCCGAGCAGGAACGGGCGCGCCGCGAAGTGGCCAGCCAGGTGGCCAGCCGCACTGCGCAGCAGCAAGTCCAGCCGGTGCAGCCGATGGTGCCAGCGCCACCATTGCCGCCGGCCGACGCACCAGTAGCCAATGCCGATGGCGTGCTGCGCGACGATTTCCTCGATGGCGCGGGACAGGGACAGGGACGGGGGCCGGAACTGGTGCTTATCCCCAGCGGCCGCTTCCAGATGGGCGCGCACGAAATGGAGCACAAGGCGGCCCTGCAGGCAGGCTCGCAAAAAACCTGGCTGGAGCGCGAGACGCCGCAGCACTGGGTCGGCATCGAGCGCCCGTTTGCCCTGGCGCGCCACCCCGTCAGCGTGGGCGAATGGCGCGCCTTCGTCAAGGCGACGCGATGGGAGGCCTGCGGTGCGGAAACGGACTGGGACAACCCCGGTTTCGTGCAAACTGATTTGCACCCCGTGGTGGGCGTGAGCTGGAACGACGCGCAGCTGTACCTGGCGTGGCTCGGCGAATGCACCGGCCGGCAATACCGCCTGCCCAGCGAAGCGGAATGGGAATACGCCTGCCGCGCCGGCACGCGCACGGCCTTCAATGTGGGCGACACCATCAGCACCGAGCAAGCCAATTACGACGGCCTGTATGTCTACAACGGCGGCCCGCGCGGCGTGTACCGGGGCGGCACCAGCCCCCTGGGCACCTTCGCGCCGAACCCCTGGGGCCTGTTCGACATGCATGGCAATGTGTGGGAATGGGTACAGGACGTGGTGCACGACAATTATGCAGGCGCACCCGTCGACGGCAGCGCGTGGGAGGAGGGCAGCGACAGCAGCCGGCGCATCCTGCGCGGCGGCTCGTGGCTGTACCACCCGCGCTATTTGCGCTCGGCCCTGCGCAATGGCTTTTCTACCGTGTTCTCAAATGACATCGTAGGCTTCCGGGTAGCGCGCACGCTCGATTGATTAGCCGTGAGCGGAAAAATCCCGAGGACATGCTGATGGTCACCGGCATCAAGATGGCGCAGACGGTGGACGCCTTGTTCCGCATCAAGTAATCAGGCGCCCGGGGGAGCGCTCTGCGCAAAGCGGGCAAACGGTGTAAATTGTGGCTTTCCAAACGCTCCAGGGAACGCCATGACCATCACTGCCATCCGCGACCAGTCGCAAGCCATGCGCCACATCGTGCACGTACGCGATCACATCATTTCTGTCGACGCCTCGGTGGCCGAAGGGGGCAGGGACGCCGGCCCGTCGCCGCACGACCTGTATGACGCGGCCCTGTCGGCTTGCAAGGCGCTCACCGTTGTCTGGTACGCCAAACACAAGGGTATCGCGCTCGAACACGTGGAAGTGTCGACCCAGCGCGATGCCAGCGAAGAGCGCAAGGGCGTGTACCGCCTGGCCGCCACCTTGCACCTGACGGGAGATTTGACGGACGAGCAGCGCCAGGAATTGCTGGCTGCGGCTGGAAAATGCCCGCTGCATAAATTGATGACGGCTGTGACAACCGAAGTGACGACGGTGCTGGCATGAGTGCGGCCATCCTGAAAAGCCACGAAAAAGACCTCGGTGGCGGCTTCGTCGTGCGGCGCCTGCTGCCCTCCGCCGTCAAGCAGGCCGTCGGCCCCTTCATTTTCTTTGACCATTTCGGCCCCATCGACGTGGCGCCCGACGCCAACCACGACGTGCGCCCCCATCCGCATATCGGCCTGGCCACCGTCACCTACTTGTTCGAAGGCGCGATCGACCACCGCGACAGCATCGGCTCGAACCAGCGCATTGAACCTGGCGCCATCAACTGGATGACGGCGGGGCGCGGCATCGTGCATTCGGAGCGCACGCCGCACGACTTGGCTGGCCAGCCGCACCGCACGCACGGCTTGCAATTGTGGGCCGCGCTGCCCAAGTCGCACGAAGAGGATGAGCCGGGTTTCACGCACACGCCGCAGGCCGACATTCCCGTCGTGCCGCTCGATGGCGCCGTGGTGAAGGTGTTGATTGGCACGGCCTTTGGCCAGACGTCGCCCGTGCGCACCTACATGCAGACGCTGTACCTGGACGTGGCGCTGCAGGCGGGAAGAACGTTGCGCCTGGATGGCTTGCCGGCGGAAGCGGCGATTTACCCGATCAGCGGTGAAGTGCTGGTCGATGGCGTGGCGCTGGTGCCGCATACCATGGCCTTGCTGGAGGCGGGCGCCGCAGCGGTGGTGACTGCCGGCAGCGCTGCTGCGCAATTCGTCGTCATCGGCGGCGAGCCGCTGGATGGCCACCGCTACCTGTTCTGGAATTTTGTCTCGTCGAGCAAGGAGCGTTTGGCGCAGGCGGCCGACGACTGGAGCGCCCAGCGCATGGGCCAGGTGCCGGGCGAGACGGAATTCATCCCTCTGCCGAAGGCGCCGCTGCGCCCCGCCTGACGCTTCAAAGCGCGTGCAGGGTCAATCCGGCCTTGCGCCAGCGCTGGCGGCCAGCCATGCAGCCGGCGATTGCGGTAGCGGGGCTTCAGCTTGGCGTCAGCCGCCCAGGCGCCAGCGTTCCTGCCACTGTTGCAGATCCGCCCAGAGCGCACGCAGTGTTTCTGCACACCAGTGCAGCAAGCTATCCAGGGCAAGCAGGGTGCGCTGGCGATGGATGCCGTCAAAAAACACATGGTCGGCCACCACGGTGGCGGCCAGCCAGGCGGCAAGGATGACGATGATGTCGTGACGGCCGCTTTTCCACCAGCGCAGCGAGTGGCGGCGGAAAATCCACGGCACGCCCAGCGGATTGGGCCAATCGGCCAGCAGATGCATGATGCCGCCTGCGGCAAAGCCGAACAGGGGTGGCGCCCAGACGTGGTGCGGCAATTGCAGGTACGTGTAGGCGAGCAGGGCGATCCAGGCCAGTCCCCAGTGGGTCCAGGTGCGGTGCGTGATCCACAAGCGGTGCGTGCGCGCCCACCAGGCCACTTCCAGCCAGTCCGGCGCCGTGCCGCCCAGCGCCCCCATGACAAAGGCGAGCATGCTCAGCACTTGATAGGGGCCGCCGGCGCCAGCGTGCGCGACGAGAGCTGCGGCGATCACGCCGGCAGCCCAACCAGTCGCATGATGCGCTTTGTTGGAAGCCATAGAAAATGTAAAACGCCATGCGGGCGCTGTGTGTACGCTTTGTGAAACAATGGGGATATTAACTGGATGAATATACAGTATCAAGGGGCGTAAAGGGAGGCTAATTGCAGAATATCTGTCAATTATTTGTTAAATTTTGTATCGAGGCGGATCTGGAGGTGAGCTCGGCAAGCCGTGCCGGCAGGTCAAGTGTATTGTGCGACTGATAATGTATTCGACGCATGACGCGCTATGCTGTAAACAGTTGTTTGACCAGATGAAGGTGTCGCCATGAAAATTCCGCCTGAATTGCAGATTCCCGCACTCGTTTTCTCACTGGAAGCGGTGTTTATACTCGGCCTGTCGCTGATCTTTCTCGTGCTGGCGCCGCGCTAGCTACTATCTGGGAGGTGTTCTTACGCGGTTTGCAAGGTGCTGTCGCACAGCGCCGCGCCTTCGGTGCGGATGATCCAGCATTCCGGATACGCTTCGCTGGCGAAACGGTTATGCCGCGCGAAACCGCTGAGCTTGTCGAGTGCGGTGGCGGGCGCCAGTGGCGTTTCCTTGCCGCTGGCCGTGTCCACATGCCAGAAACCACCGTGGCGGTGAAACAGCACGGGCAGGAAGGCGGCCTGTGGCGTGGCGGCGTGGGCCGCCAGGGTGGGCTGGGCTTCGGGCAGCAGCAGATAAAAACACTCGGCGCGCTCGCCGTGGTCGATGCGGTGCAAGATCACGCCGTGCGCCAGGATGGCAGTGACGCTGAGCACGACGATGCCCTTGATGCTGGCCGACAGTTCGATGCGCATGCCCAGGCGCAGGGCGACGGGCTTGTGCTTGCCGGGCCAGACACCGTCGAGCAGCAGGCCATAGCGCGATACATCTTCGATTTCAAAGCCTTGCTGGCCGCGCCGGATGATGGCGTGGCGGCCCGACAGGCGGCGCGTCAGGCCATTGTTGTCCTGGCCGTCGGGGCTGAAATGGCTGAGCAGCACATCGGCTTCCGGATCGACCAGCTCAAAACGCCCCAGCAGGCACTCTTCCAGCGCAAACAGGCGGATCTGGCGCTGTTCACCCGCTTCCGGCGCCGCATTCACGAGGCAAGCTGCATGGCTGGGATGCGGATGGCAGTCGCTGGCGGCGGGCAGGTCGACCTCGATCAATTCCTCGTCCCAGGCAATGGTGGTAAAGCCCATGTCGATCTTGCCTTGCGGGGCAGACAAGTCTATGTGGGCAATGCCGGCATTGCGCGCCGTGATGTCGAGATTGCAGCCGTCGCCACCCGTGACGCGGGCAATCGAGGCGTCATCGGCCATCACGCGCACGTTCTTGTGCGTGCTGAGGAAGATCTGGTGGATTTCTGTCAGCGTGGCGTCGCGGCGCGGCACCAGGATGACAAACGTGCACACCCATTTCTGCGCCACGGCGCCATCGGCGTGGCTGTGCACTTCCACCTCGATCTGGTATTGCCCGTGTTCCTTGTTGCGCGAGGAAAACTCGACAAACACAGGCCGCCAGTCGCCGCGCGTGGTACGCACGAAATCATGCTGCACGCCGCCGCGCGGTATCAGGTCCGAGCGCAGGCGCAAGGTCAGCTGTGGCGCGCAGGCAGCAAGCATGCCGCGCAATTCCATTTTCAAGGTTTGCCGCCCGCCCGCCGCGCGGGGATCGAAGCCGCTGATGTGCAGGTGCGCCTGCACGGGCTGGTAAGCCGGGCGGGCAGGGGCCATGCTTGCGGTTGGCGCTGGCATGGCGGCAGCGGGCGCTGCGGGGACGTGTGCCGGCGGCATGCTCGCACGGGCGGCTGCGGCCATGCCCGTAGCCGCCACAGGTGCAATGGCAGCGGCCATGGAAGTCAGCGGCGCAGTACAAGCGTCAGCGTCAGTAGCAGGGGCGTGCGCAGGCGCCGTTGCCGATTGCTCGGAACGGGCGCTGCGCAGTGCGGTCAACAGGTCGTAGCTGCTGGGAGCAATCGTCGCTTGCGGGTGGTTGGCCGCGCAGACGTTTTCCCCAGGCAAGACCCAGAACGTACAGTGCGGGTGCTCCGGGTTGCTGCATTTTTTCATGACATTCTGACTCGAATCGAGCGGGGGCATTTTGCCCTCTGTTATACCTGAGAGCTTACGCGCTTTTGCGCCCCCTTGGCAACCTTCATGGCAAGCGGACGCGCTCTTTTTGCCCGAATTCATGCCACTGGCCACACCCAGCCATACATGTCATGGAAACTATTTTCTGAAGCACATTTTATATCTTTTGAATATGTTATTTTGATATTTCCCTTCAAGAGCGCCGCCGCCAGCCAGCTGGGCAAGATCAGCCGTTAAAGCGTAGCGCCAGCATGGTGATATTGTCACTGTGCAAGCCTTCTGGCGGCTTGGCGAGGAAATCGTCGAACAGCGCAGCAAGGGCTTGCGCCGCTGTCTTGCCCGCACACAGCGCCGGCCAGCGGGCAGTCAGGGCCAGGGGCTGCCCGCACGCCCAGAAACCGTCGCTGGCGAGTAGATAACAGGCGCCGCGCCGCACTTGCAACACCCTGCGGTCGCTCAGGTGGGCCAGGAAGGGCGGCAAGTTGCCTGCATCGAGCGCGCGCAAGGGTTTGTCTAGCTGCAAGGATGTGCCGATGGCATTGCCCAAGATAAATGCCTGCGAGATTTGCGGATGGTGCTCGCCATGCACGCTGGCGCGCCAGCGCGCTTCGTCCAGCGCGCCGCGCATGGCGTACACGGTGGCTGGCACATGGTCGACAGTGAGGATGCTGGCGGCCCCGTCGAACATTTCATACAGGCGCGAATCGCCCACGTGGTACAGCAGTGGTGCCTGTCCGGGCGGCACTTCCAGCAGGGTCAGCGTGGTGCCGGGCGGGCGCGCCTGTGCCGGCGCGTCCTGGGCGAAGCGCGTTTGCAGGCGGGTGTGCAATTGATCGAGCTTGGCCGACAGGCTGGCCGTGTCGTGGCAGGCGGGGATGGCCAGCAAGCCTTGCACGGCCGCTTCGGCCGCTTCGCGTCCATGGCCGTGGCCGCCCATGCCGTCGAGCACGGCGGCGCGCACATGGCCAGGCGGCCAGCCTGCTACCTGGCAATGGAAGGGCTGTTGCTGTGACAGGCAGATGGCATGGCCATGGGCGTCGATCAGCAGGAAATTGTCCTGGTTTTCGCGCCGTGGCAGGGGGCCGGCGCCCACGCTGCTGCCGGCGGCGGCGTCGAGCCAGGGGCCGAAGTCGAGCTCGTCTTTAATTAAATGCATCGGTTGGTGCGGTCCAGGCGGGCATCAATGTTAATCATAAGACACAGCTTAGCCGATATTGTGCGTAGTGCGTGGCCAGCATATTGCTTATCTTATAAAAAAACCTGCGGCAGCAGGCTGGCGCAGGTTTTTTGTGGGGCAGGGCCGTGCTTAACGGCGATGGCCCCAGCCGTGGCCACGATGGCCGCGGTCATCGCGGTCATCGCGGTCATTGTCGTAATAGTCGCGGCGGCCATGGTCGCGGTAATAGCCGCGGCCCGGTTGCACGTAGACGACGGCTGGCGGGCCGTAGTAGCGCGGAGGCGGCGCGTAATACACGGGCTGCGGCGCTGGTGCGTAATACACTGGCTGTGGCGCAGGCTGGTAATACGTTTCGCGGTAGCCGCCGCGATAGCCGCCACGGTCATGATAGCGGTCATTCGTGCTGATGCTGTTGCCGACGGCGGCGCCAAGCACGCCACCGACGATCGCGCCGTTACGGCCGCCAGTGCTGTTGCCAATGGCAGCTCCGACGACGGCGCCTGCAACGGTATTGAAGTCGCGGTCACCGGCGACTGCGGCCGAAGACACAGCCACTGCCGCTACCATTACCGCACCCAGGAGTTTCTTGTTCAACATGGCATTTCCTTCCATTCCGGCGAGATCACAATGATCTGCATGGATTGGACTATATCTGCTGCTTGCGCCTTGTTCCATGTCTAATACAACTTATTACATTCATGCCCGGACCGTAACAACTCAGCGCGAGCGGGCTTGCCACTCGGGCCGCAACAGGCTGTACATTTTGACATCGCGCATGACGCCGTGGATGAAGAAGGCCTGGCGCATCAGCCCCTCCTGGGTAAAGCCGTGCTTTTGCGCGATACGTTCGGACGCCGTGTTGTCCGGATCCATCAGCAACTCCAGCCGGTGGTAGGGGTAGGCATTGAACAGGTAATCGACCAGCAAGCGCGTCGCCTCGCTGGTATAGCCCTGCCCGCCACGCTGCGGGTCGAACAGGCGGTAGCCAATTTCGCGCGAGGCCGGCGTGCGGCTCTTGAAATGCGTGATGGTGCCGATGATGTGCTGCGAGTGATCCTCGATCAGGAACAACTCGCTGTCTTCGGTGACAAAGCCCGATTGCAGGAAGTCGCGCCGCATCGCCTCGGGCGACTTGAATTGCATGGAAAAGAACGCGCCGCGCGAGGGCAGGTCGTTGACCAGCGCGATAAACGTGGTGAGGTCGGCGGCAAGCACATGCCGGACGGTACACAGTGTTCCTTTGAGCATGATGGGTTCCCATGGCGAGCGTAGCTTGCATGATAATCCACGCGGCCCCGCGCAGGTCGGCCGCCATGGCAAAAGTTGCTGCAATGACAGAATAAATACGCTATCGTATTGAGCCGCCGCTTGCCTTTGCCCATGGCCACGGCGCCCCCGCTCTGACTTCGTTGACTGGAACTGATATTTTATGACTACCGTTTTGACTGGCGCGCCACTGCGCCGTTGCGTTTTATCCGTGGCCCTCGCCTGCGTTGGTGACGGCGCCTTTGCCGCCGCGCCAGGCAATGCGCCGCAAGCGCTGGCGCAGGTGCGCGATACCGCGCTGCAAAGCGACTGGGCGTACGCCCGCCTAGCCGACATGACGGACTTGATCGGTCCGCGCCTGTCCGGCTCCCCCGGCGCGGCGGCCGCCGTGCAGCAAGTGGCCGAGACCATGCGCCAGCTGGGCGCCAGGGTCACCCTGCAGCCGGTGAAAGTGCCGCATTGGGTGCGCGGCGTGGAAACGGCGGAAATCGTCGACTACGCGGGCCGTCCTCAGGGAGTCAGCCAGCGCGTGGTGCTGACCGCCCTGGGCGGCTCGGGCGCCACCCAGGCCGCCGGCCTGACGGCGCCCGTCATCATCGTCAAGAGCTTTGAGGAACTCAAGGCCCGCGCGGTGGAAGTGAAGGGCGCCATCGTGCTGATCGACACGCCGTTTGACCAGGAGATGGCCGAGCGTGGCCTGGCCGGCGTCACCTACGGCCAGGGCTCGCGCTTCCGCTTCAACGGGCCTAAGGCAGCGGCCGAACTGGGTGCGGCCGCCGCGCTGGTGCGCTCGATCGGCGGCGCCGATTTCCGCATTCCGCACGCGGGGGCCACGGGACTGGAAGACGGCAAGCGCATTCCGGCTGCCGCCGTCACGGTGGAAGACGCTTTGCTGATCGGCCGCCTGGCCGCGCGCGGCCCGCTGAAAATGCATTTGACCCTGACGCCGCAAAACCTGCCCGACGCCGACAGCTACAACGTGATTGCCGACTGGCCGGGCACGGACAAGGCCGATGAAGTAGTGGTCGTCTCCGGCCACCTCGATTCCTGGGACCTGGCGACGGGCGCGCATGACGATGGCGCCGGCGTGGTGGCGGCCATGGGCGTGGTGGAAACGCTGAAAAAGCTTGATTACCGGCCGCGCCGCACCATCCGTGTGATCGCCTGGATGAACGAGGAAAACGGCGGCCGTGGTGGCCAGGCGTATTTTGAGGCCCACAAGCAGGCGCTGGGCAAGCAGTATGCGGCCATCGAGATGGACAGCGGCGCTGGCCGGCCGTTCGGCATCCTCGCCAGCGTGGGGCCGAAAGCGGAAAAACTGTTCGCGCCCCTGCGCGCCGCGTTGCAGCCCATGGGCGCGCACGCATTCACCCGCCGCGACGCGCTGGGCACGGGCGACTTGCACCGCCTTGAAACGGGCGGCGTGCCCAGTTTCGAGCCGCTGGTCGACAGCCACAGTTATTTCCACTACCACCACACGCCGGCCGACACACTGGACAAGGTCGACCCGGATAACCTGAAGCGCAACGTGGCGCTGATGTCGTCGCTGGCCTGGTTCCTGGCCAATATCGATGGCGAGATCGGACGGGCGCCGGAGCAGGGCGAGTAAAGTCTGGCGCCAGGCGTAGCAGCGGGTCGTACCCTCAGGGGGCGGCCCCGGGCTTTGCCCTTGGGGTAAGAAGGGAAATCAGATCGCGTTCAGCGGTATCTTCAGATAGCGCACGCCGTTTTCTTCCGGCTCGGGCAGCTTGCCCGCATTGATGTTGACCTGGATCGCCGGCAGGATCAGGGTCGGCATGTCCAGCGTGGCGTCGCGGCCCGTGCGCATGGCCACGAACTGCTCTTCCGTGATGCCGTCGCGCAAATGGATGTTGCTGGCGCGCTGTTCGGCCACCGTCACTTCCCAGCGCGGCTCGCGGCCCGTGGGCGGGTAGTCGTGGCACATGAACAAGCGCGTTTGCGGCGGCAGCGACAGCAAGCGCTGCACGGAACGGTACAGCAGCGCGGCCGAGCCGCCGGGAAAATCGCAGCGGGCCGAGCCCACGTCCGGCATGAACAGGGTGTCGCCCACAAACACGGCGTCGCCGATCTGGTAGGCCAGGTCGGCTGGCGTGTGGCCCGGCACGTGCAGGGCGCGTACTTCCAGCTTGCCGATATGAAACACCTGGTCGGGCGCGAACAGCTGGTCGAACTGCGAGCCGTCAGCCTTGGCGCCGTCCTGGTGATACACCTTGGCGAAGGCTTGCTGCACCGTCTGGATGGCCGCACCGATGGCCACGTCGCCACCCAGTTGCTGCTGCAGGTAGGGCGCGGCCGACAGGTGGTCCGCATGCGCGTGGGTTTCCAGCAGCCAGCGGCATTGCAAGCCGTGTTCACGCACGAAGGCGATCACCTTGTCGGCGGACGTGGTCGAAGTGCGGCCCGCCTTCGGATCGTAGTCGAGCACGGAATCGATGATGGCGCAGTCCAGGCCATCGGCTGCGTAGACGACATAGGTGACGGTGGCGGTGGTCGGGTCGAAGAAGGCTTGGATTTGAGGAGTCATCACGGCGGCAAGGTGCGGAGAGGGAGCGCCATTATATCGTCACAGTTCGCTAAAAAAATGCTGTGAATTAGCTTTTGTCATGCAAAAAACAGATAAGGGATCGGGCTTGCACGCTATACAGCCGTGCGCACCCTGCGCCTTGCTGCGTGGTAATCTCATTCCTACAAGGAGGAATTCATGAACGATACCACTGCACGCAGCGAGCAATACCGCGGTTTTACGATTTCCGTGACCCCGCAAAAAGACAATGGCGACTTGTGGGACTTTAGCTACCGCCTGCAGCGCGAAGGTGAATCCGAGGCGCAGGCCATCACGCGCAGCCGCACCCTGGGTGGCTACCAGGCCCCCGAGACGGCATGCCTGGCCGGGCTGGAAGTGGCCAAGACGGAAGTGGATAACTTGCTGCGCCCTTGAGCCAGCGTAAATCGTTTAGCCAGAAGTTTGGCCTGATCGCGGCGCGGCGCGTGAACATGGCGCGTGAAACATATCGCCGCCGGCTGCGCTTCATGCTACGATTTACAATATTGAGTCAGTTCATATGGAGGCACCCATGGATAGCAGTTCTAAAATTCACTATAAAGGCTGGGAAATCGTTCCCTTGGTCGTGCCCACCACCGATGGCAAATGGTCAGCCAGCTGCGACATCGAACGCGCCACCGAGGAAGGACTGGAAGTCTTCGAAGGCTCGACCATGCAGTTCGTGCGCGACGACGAGGACGGCGCCATTGCCGCAGCCTGCGAAGAAGCGGTGCGCCAGATCGACAACATCATCGCCAATCCGCTGGTGCGGCTGGCCTAGTTTCCTGTCTTGTTTTTCACGCTTGCAGCCGGCCTTCGCCGGCTGTTTTTCTTTGCGCGCCCTGCTGCATCGTGCAATCCTGTGCGTATTGCATGTTTCAATAATGTTTCATGTGAAATAATGAAGCAAAAATGAAACATCTCAAGCATCCAGTGTGACAGCGCATGTTGCCATGCGTGACAGCCACGTAACGCCCGCCTGCGGCTGTTTCCCTGCGTTTTTACTCTGCCGCGTGGCGTTTTCCGCAACGCCGCATCGCCCTGGCACGGCATTTGCAATACTGATCCTCATAGCAAGTCCATGAAACATTCGGGACGACCCGATACCCCATAAGGTGCATACATGACTCAATACTCCGCAGGTGCCGCATTTCGCAAGGCCGTCCAGGAAGAATCCCCGCTGCAAGTCGTCGGCGCCATCAACGCCAACCACGCCTTGCTGGCCAAGCGCGCTGGCTACAAGGCCATTTATCTGTCCGGCGGCGGCGTCGCGGCCGGCTCCCTGGGCTTGCCCGACCTGGGCATTTCCAGCCTGGACGACGTATTGACCGATATCCGCCGCATCACCGATGTGTGCGACCTGCCGCTGCTGGTCGACGCCGACACGGGCTTCGGTTCATCCGCCTTCAACGTGGCGCGCACCGTCAAATCGATGATCAAGTTCGGCGCCGCCGGCCTGCACATCGAAGACCAGGTAGGCGCCAAGCGCTGTGGCCACCGTCCGGGCAAGGAAATTGTCAGCAAGGAAGAAATGGTCGACCGCATCAAGGCGGCCGTCGATGCGCGCACGGACCCGAACTTCGTCATCATGGCGCGCACCGATGCGCTGGCCGTCGATGGCCTGGAAGCTGCGCTTGAGCGCGCCGTCGCCTGCGTCGAAGCGGGCGCCGACATGATCTTCCCGGAAGCGATCACGGACCTGGACATGTACGCCACTTTCGCCAAGGCCGTCAACGTGCCTATCCTGGCCAACATCACGGAATTTGGCGCTACGCCGCTGTTCACCCTGGACGAACTGCGCAGCGCCCACGTGGGCCTGGCGCTGTATCCTTTGTCTGCTTTCCGCGCCATGAACAAGGCGGCCGAAAACGTCTACAAGGCGCTGCGCCGCGACGGCACGCAAAAGAATGTCGTCGACACCATGCAGACGCGCATGGAGCTGTATGAATCGATCAATTACCACGATTTCGAGCAAAAGCTCGATGCACTGTTCGCCGCGCAAAAGAAATAAAAACACCTGACCAAACCTACTGCGCGTCGCGATTTGCGGCCTGCGATGCTCGCTGTGCTCCAGCACAGCTGCGCTTCTTAGCCACAACTCACTGCCGCTCGCTACGGTTTTGTCAGGCGTTATAAATTACTATTATATTTTGGAGAAACCAATGAACGCACCGCAAGCCGCCCCCTTCAAGCCTAAAAAATCCGTCGCCCTGTCCGGCGTCACTGCCGGCAACACGGCGCTGTGCTCGGTCGGCAAGACCGGCAACGATTTGCACTACCGCGGCTACGACATCCTGGACGTGGCCGACAGCTGCGAATTCGAGGAAATCGCCTACCTGCTGGTGCACGGCAAGCTGCCGACGTCCGCCGAACTGAAAGGCTACAAGGCCAGGCTGAAGTCCTTGCGCGGCTTGCCTTCAAGCGTGAAAGCGGCGCTGGAAGCGCTGCCCGCCGCCGCCCACCCGATGGACGTGATGCGCACGGGCGTGTCGGTCCTGGGCTGCGCCTTGCCAGAAAAGGACGACCATAACGCGCCGGGCGCGCGCGACATCGCCGACCGTTTGATGGCCTCGTTCGGCTCCATGCTGCTGTACTGGTACCACTACAGCCATAACGGCAAGCGCATCGAAGTGGAAACGGACGACGACTCGATCGGCGGCCACTTCCTGCACTTGCTGCATGGCGAAAAACCCTCGGCGTCGTGGGAAAAAGCCATGCACACCTCCTTGATCCTGTACGCGGAACACGAATTTAATGCCTCCACCTTCACCAGCCGCGTCATCGCCGGCACGGGTTCGGACATCCATTCGGCCATCACGGGCGCCATTGGCGCGCTGCGCGGCCCGAAACACGGCGGCGCGAATGAAGTGGCGCTGGATATTCAAAAGCGCTACGACAACGCCGACGAAGCGGAAGCGGACATCCGCGAGCGCGTATCGAACAAGGAAGTGGTGATCGGCTTCGGCCACCCCGTCTACACGATTTCCGACCCGCGCAATAAAGTCATCAAGGAAGTGGCGCGTTCGCTGTCCCAGGAAGCCGGTTCCACGAAAATGTTCGACATCGCCGAGCGCCTGGAAACGGTCATGTGGGAAATCAAGAACATGTTCCCTAACCTGGACTGGTTTTCGGCCGTGTCGTACCACATGATGGGCGTGCCGACGGCGATGTTTACGCCGCTGTTCGTCATTTCGCGCACTTCGGGCTGGGCCGCCCACATCATCGAGCAGCGCATCGACAACAAGATCATCCGCCCAAGCGCCAACTATGTCGGCCCGGAAGACCTGGAATTCGTGCCGATCAAGGACCGCAAATAATGAGTGCCAACATGATGAACACCCTGTACCGCAAACCCTTGCCGGGAACCGGGCTGGACTACTTCGACACGCGCGCCGCCGTCGATGCCATCGCGCCAGGCGCCTACGCCAGCTTGCCCTACACCTCGCGCGTGCTGGCCGAAAACCTGGTGCGCCGCTGCGACCCGGCCACCCTGAACGCTTCGCTGAGCCAGTTTATTGAACGGCGCCGCGATCTCGATTTCCCATGGTTCCCCGCGCGCGTCGTCTGCCATGACATCCTGGGCCAGACGGCCCTGGTCGACCTGGCCGGCTTGCGCGACGCCATCGCGGCCCAGGGCGGCGACCCGGCGCTGGTCAACCCCGTCGTGCCGACGCAACTGGTGGTCGACCATTCGCTGGCCGTCGAATGCGGCGGCTTCGACCCCGATGCCTTTGCCAAGAACCGCGCCATCGAAGACCGCCGCAATGAAGACCGTTTCGACTTCATCGACTGGACCAAGAAGGCCTTCAAGAACGTCGATGTGATTCCGCCAGGCAACGGCATCTTGCACCAGATCAATCTGGAGCGCATGTCGCCGGTGATCCAGGTGCAAGATGGTGTCGCCTATCCTGATACCCTGGTGGGCACGGATTCGCACACGCCGATGGTCGATGCACTGGGCGTGCTCGCCATCGGCGTGGGCGGGCTGGAAGCGGAAAGCGTGATGCTGGGGCGCGCCTCGTGGATGCGGCTGCCCGACATCATCGGCGTCCAGCTGACGGGCAAACCGCAGCCGGGCATCACGGCCACCGACACGGTGCTGGCGCTGACGGAATTCTTGCGCAAGCAGAAGGTCGTCTCGTCGTACCTGGAATTTTTCGGTGTAGGCGCCTCGCACCTGACGCTGGGCGACCGCGCCACGATTTCCAACATGGCGCCCGAATTTGGCGCCACGGCGGCCATGTTCTACATCGACGCGCAAACCATCAAGTATCTGAAATTGACGGGCCGCGACGATGAACTGGTCAAACTGGTGGAACTGTATGCGAAAGAGACGGGTTTGTGGGCCGACAGCCTGGTGGACGCGCAATACGAGCGCGTGCTGACGTTCGACCTGTCGTCCGTGGTGCGCAATATCGCCGGACCGTCGAACCCGCACAACCGCGTGCCGACCTCCGAACTGGCTGCGCGCGGCATTTCCGGCGTGGTGGAAAACGAACCGGGCAAGATGCCGGACGGCGCCGTCATCATCGCCGCCATTACCAGCTGCACCAATACGAACAACCCGCGCAACATGATCGCCGCCGGTTTGATCGCGCGCAATGCGAACCGCCTCGGTTTGACGCGTAAGCCTTGGGTGAAATCGTCGCTGGCGCCCGGCTCGAAAACCGTGGAACTATATCTGCAGGAAGCGGGACTGATGCCGGAACTGGAACAATTGGGCTTTGGCGTAGTCGGTTTTGCCTGCACCTCGTGCAACGGCATGTCGGGCGCGCTCGACCCTGTCATCCAGGACGAAGTGGTGTCGCGCGACCTGTACGCCACGGCAGTCTTGTCGGGCAACCGCAACTTCGACGGCCGCATCCACCCGTACGCGAAACAGGCTTTCCTCGCCTCGCCGCCGCTGGTGGTGGCCTATGCGATCGCCGGCACCATCCGCTTCGATATCGAGAAGGACGTGCTGGGGTTGGACGCGGACGGCAAGCCGATTTTGCTGAAGGATATCTGGCCGTCGGACGAGGAAATCGACGCCATCGTCGCTTCCAGCGTCAAGCCGGAGCAGTTCCGCAAGGTGTATATCCCGATGTTCGCCGCGCAGGTCGACGATGGCCAGAAGGTCAGCCCCCTGTACGACTGGCGTCCGCAGACGACGTATATCCGCCGCCCGCCCTACTGGGAAGGCGCGCTCGCTGGCGCACGCCCATTGAAAGGCATGCGTCCGCTGGCGGTCCTGGGCGATAACATCACGACCGACCATCTGTCGCCATCGAACGCCATCATGCTTGACAGCGCAGCTGGCGAATACCTGGCGAAAATGGGCTTGCCGGAGGAAGACTTCAATTCCTACGCCACGCACCGGGGCGACCATTTGACGGCGCAGCGCGCCACGTTTGCCAACCCGACCCTGAAAAACGAGATGGTCATCGAAGACGGTAAAGTCAAGGCGGGTTCGCTCACGCGCATCGAGCCAGAAGGCACGATTTCGCGCATGTGGGAAGCCATCGAGACGTACATGGAGCGCAAGCAGCCCTTGATCATCATCGCCGGCGCCGACTACGGCCAGGGTTCCTCGCGCGACTGGGCCGCCAAGGGCGTGCGCTTGGCTGGCGTGGAAGCCATCGTGGCCGAAGGCTTCGAGCGCATCCACCGCACCAACCTGGTGGGCATGGGCGTCTTGCCGCTGGAATTCCTGTCTGGCGTGAACCGCAAGACTTTGGGCCTGGACGGCAGCGAAACCTATGACGTCACGGGCCAGCGCACGCCGCGCTCCACCCTGACCCTGCTTATCCACCGCAAGAACGGCGAAACGCTCGAAGTGCCCGTCACCTGCCGCCTCGACACGGCGGAAGAAGTGTCGATCTACGAGGCGGGCGGCGTCTTGCAGCGCTTCGCGCAAGATTTCCTCGAGTCGGCCAAGGCAGCGTAAGTGTAGTTGTAGTTGGCAAGGGGGCATACCCTACGGGTCCGCCCCCAGCCTTTGCCGTTGGGGTAGTTTTTTCTCCCCTGCGCCAGATGTAAAAGACTCTCTCCGGAATACTCAATGAACCACGTACCCCAAATCAAGATCCCCGCCACCTACATGCGCGGCGGCACCAGCAAGGGCGTGTTTTTCCGCCTGCAGGATTTACCCGCCAGCGCGCAGGTGCCTGGCGCCGCACGCGACGCCTTGCTGCTGCGCGTGATCGGCAGCCCCGACCCATACGGCAAGCAGATCGACGGCATGGGCGGCGCCACCTCCAGCACCAGCAAGACGGTGATCCTGGCGAAAAGTGCCAGGCCGGAGCTTGACGTCGACTACCTGTTTGGCCAGGTTTCCATCGACAAGCCGTTCGTTGACTGGAGCGGCAATTGCGGCAACCTGTCGGCCGCCGTCGGCTCGTTTGCGATTGCCAGCGGCCTGCTGGACGCAGCGCGCGTGCCGCGCAATGGCGTGGCCACGGTGCGCATCTGGCAAGCCAATATCGGCAAGACCATCATCGCCCATGTCCCCGTGAGCAATGGCGAAGTACAGGAGACGGGCGACTTCGAGCTCGATGGCGTGACTTTCCCGGCCGCCGAAGTGAAACTGGAATTTCTCGACCCGGCGGCGGAAGAAGAAGGGGGCGGTGGCGCCATGTTCCCCACGGGCAATCTGGTCGATCAGCTGGAAGTACCCGGCATCGGCTCCTTGACCGTCACCCTGATCAACGCCGGCATCCCGACCATCTTTGTCGACGCCGAGGCTATCGGCTATACGGGCACGGAGCTGCAGGAGGCGATCAATGGCGACGCGCAAGCGCTGGCCCGCTTCGAGGCCATCCGCGCGCATGGCGCCTTGCGCATGGGCCTCATCGCGCACCTCGATGAAGCGGCTACGCGCCAGCACACGCCGAAAGTGGCGTTTGTCGCCAAGCCGGCCAGCTATGTCTCGTCCAGCGGCAAGCGGGTAGAAGCGGGCGATATCGACTTGCTGGTGCGCGCCATGTCGATGGGCAAGCTGCACCACGCCATGATGGGCACGGCGGCCGTGGCCATCGGCACGGCGGCAGCCATTCCCGGCACGCTGGTGAATCTGGCGGCGGGCGGCGGCGCGCAAGGACGTGGAAAAAGCAGCGTGCGTTTCGGCCACCCGTCCGGCACGCTGATGGTGGGCGCGGAGGCGGCGCTGGTCGATGGCGCATGGAGCGTCACCAAGGCCATCATGAGCCGCAGCGCGCGCGTGCTGATGGAAGGTTCTGTGCGCGTACCAGGGGACGCATTCTGAGCATGACGTAAGAAAATTAAGCAAATGGCCGGGGCTTGGCCCTGGCCGACATCGATTTTCATACCGGAGGCAACATGAGTTTCTCTGATTTCTATCAACGCTCGATCGACACGCCAGAAGCTTTCTGGCGCGAGGAAGCGGAAAAGATCGATTGGCATACCCCGTTTTCGCAGGTGCTCGATTATTCCCGCCCGCCATTTGCCAAATGGTTCGTTGGCGGCACCACCAATTTGTGCCACAACGCCATCGACCGCTGGGTGGATAGCCAGGGCGACAACCCCGCGCTGATCGCCATTTCTACCGAGACCAATACCGAGCGCACGTACAGCTTTCGCGAACTGCAGCGCGAAGTGGAGCGCTGCGCCGCCATCTTGCTGTCGCTGGGCGTCGTCAAGGGCGACCGCGTGCTGATTTATATGCCGATGATCGCCGAGGCGGCATTTGCCATGCTGGCCTGTGCGCGCATCGGCGCCGTCCACTCGGTGGTCTTCGGCGGTTTTGCCGCCAACAGCCTGGCCAGCCGCATCGACGATGCGCAGCCCAAGCTGGTGTTCTCCGCCGATGCCGGTTCGCGCAACGGCAAGGCGATTGCCTACAAGCCGCTGCTCGATGAAGCCATCTTTTTGTCCGCGCACCAGCCGCAGCATGTGCTGCTGGTCGACCGCCAGCTCGTGCCGATGGAACTGACGCCGGGCCGCGACGTCGATTACGCGGCGCTGCGTGCAAGGCATCTGGACGCGCAGGTGCCCGTTACCTGGCTTGAATCGAACGAACCGTCATATGTGCTGTACACCTCGGGCACCACGGGTAAGCCCAAGGGGGTGCAGCGCGACGTGGGTGGCTATGCGGTGGCGCTGGCGTCCTCGATGCAGTACACGTTTTGCGGCAAGCCGGGCGAAACCTTCTTTGCTACTTCCGATATCGGCTGGGTGGTGGGGCATTCGTACATCGTGTATGGCCCCCTGATCGCGGGCATGGCCACCATCCTGTACGAGGGATTGCCGATTTGTCCCGACGCGGGCATTTGGTGGAGCATCGTGGAAAAATACAGGGTCACGCGCATGTTTTCGGCGCCGACGGCCATTCGCGTGCTGCGCAAGCATCCGGTGGAACTGATGCGCAAGCACGACCTGTCGTCATTGAAAGCGCTGTACCTGGCCGGCGAGCCGCTCGATGAAACCACCTCGCAATGGATTGCCGATGAACTCAAGATCGACATCATCGACAACTACTGGCAGACGGAGACGGGCTGGCCCATCCTGTCGGTGGCGAAAGGCGTGGCTGATACAGCGACACGGCTGGGCAGCCCGGGCCTGGCCATGTACGGCTACCAGGTCAAGCTGCTCAACGAGGCAACGGGCGAGGAGTGCGGCACCAACGAGAAGGGCGTGCTGGTGCTGGAAGGCCCGCTGCCGCCGGGCTGCATGCAGACTGTCTACGGCGACGACGCGCGCTTTGTCGACACCTACTGGTCCACCTTCAGCGGCCGGCAAGTGTATTCCACCTTCGACTGGGGCATGCGCGACGCCGATGGCTATTACTTTATCCTGGGCCGCACCGACGACGTGATCAACGTGGCCGGCCATCGCCTGGGCACGCGCGAGATCGAGGAAAGCATCACCAGCCATCCGAACGTGTCGGAAGTGGCCGTGGTGGGCGTGGAGAATAAGCTCAAGGGCCAGGTGGCGATGGCCTTCGTGATCCTGAAGAACCCGCAGTTGGCCGAAAGCGTGGAGGACAGGGCGGCTCTGGAGCGCGAGGTGATGGCCGTGGTCGACCGCCAGTTGGGCGCCGTGGCGCGTCCCGCGCGCGTGCTCTTTGTGGCGCAATTGCCGAAGACGCGCTCGGGCAAGCTGCTGCGCCGCTCGATCCAGGCCATCTGCGAAGGGCGCAACCCGGGTGACCTGACGTCGATGGACGATCCGGCAGCGTTGCAGCAAATCCAGGCTGCGTTGGCTTAACTCCGCGTTACTTTATCGAAGTTTATCAAACGATAAACTTCGATTTCAAATCCGGTCGCTTTCCTTGCGCACGACCCTGCCCACGATCAAACACTCGTTGCCGCGACAGAGCTTGCGGTGGTATTTGCGCTGGTCCGGGTTATCCGACGTCAGCCACCATATCGCCGATATCGCGCGCCATGCGCTTGACCACTGGCTGCATCGCGCCCAGGGCGCGCGCAGCCAGCGCCGCGAGAAGGACATCGGCGAGCTGGCGGCAGACGCGGCGGCCGCCATCAAGAAGGTGCGCGCCAGGCGCTGGCGCTGCAGGAGAGCTGTTTTGGTGCGAGCGCCAGGCGGCGTGCCTGAAATCGGTGCGGGGGCCATGCGACTTGGTACTTTGACGCTAGTTTGTAGGCACAAACTGTATACAACTACCCTGGCACGATGCGTGCATGGTTAGCCTTGGGCATTCCCTCATTCCAAGGAGCTTCGCATGCATCAGCCGCCGCCGTTGTGTTCCTGTCGTCCCGTCTCTCTCGTACTTTCCCATTTCATCTGCGTCCATCCGGGCCGCGGAAACCCTGGAAATGGAGCATAAATGGCCTCTCCCCGTCTGAAATCCATCCACCGCAGCGTGCCTGGCGCCACGCCTGCTGCGCCATCCCCGGTCGATGAAATACTGCCCGCCGGAAAATTGTTCACACTGGGCTTGCAGCATGTGCTGGTCATGTATGCCGGCGCCATCGCCGTGCCGCTGATCGTCGGCCGCGCCCTCAAGCTGCCGCCCGAGCAGGTGGCGGCGCTGATCAGCGCGGACCTGTTTTGCTGTGGCCTGGTGACCCTGATCCAGTCCTTGGGAATGGGCAAGTATTTCGGCATCCGCCTGCCCGTGATGATGGGCGTGACCTTTGCCGCCGTCAGCCCCATGCTCGCCATGGCCAGCAATCCTGCCTTGGGCATCACCGGCATCTTCGGCGCCGTGATCGGTGCCGGCGTCGTTTCCATGCTGATCGCGCCCTTCATCAGCCGCTTGCTGGCGCTGTTTCCGCCCGTGGTGACGGGCAGCATCATCGCCGTGATCGGCGTGTCGCTGATGCGCGTGGGCATCAACTGGGCCATGGGTGGGCCGCCAGCCATGGCGCAAATTGCCGATCCCATTTTCGTCAAGATGGCCACGGCCGCGACAGCAGCAGGCTTGCCCGCGCCCACCGGCCCCGTACCGATGATCGCCAATCCCGGCTATGGCGCGCTCGACAACATGGGCATCGCCTTTTTCGTGTTGGCCGTTATCTTGCTGGTAGCCAAGTATGGCCGGGGTTTCCTGTCGAACATCGCCGTGTTGATCGGCATCATCGCCGGCACGGCCCTGTCGTTCGCGCTGGGCAAGGCCGATTTCGCCAAGGTGGCCAGCGCCAAGATGTTTGCCATCGTCACGCCCTTTCAATTCGGCATGCCCACCTTCGACCTGGTCGCCATCGTGACCATGAGCCTGGTGATGATCGTCGTCATGATCGAATCCCTGGGCATGTTCCTGGCGCTGGGCGAAATGACGGACAAGCGCATCACGCGGGCCGACATCAGCCGCGGCCTGCGCGTCGATGGCCTGGGCACCTTGATTGGCGGCATTTTCAACACCTTTCCCTACACCTCGTTCTCGCAAAACGTGGGCCTGGTGGGCGTGACGGGCGTGCGCAGCCGCTGGGTCTGCGTCGCGGCTGGCATCATTCTGCTGCTCATGGGCGTCATCCCGAAGATCGCGCAAACGGCCGAAGCCGTGCCGGCGTTCGTGCTGGGCGGGGCGGGTCTGGTGATGTTCGGCATGGTCGCCGCCACCGGCATCCGCATCCTGGCCGGCGTCGACTACAAGAGCAACCGCAACAACCTCTTCATCGTGGCCCTGTCCATCGGCTTCGGCATGTTGCCGCTGGTGGCCGAACAATACGCCCAGCACATGCCGAAAGCTCTGTCGCCCCTGCTGCACAGCGGCATCCTGTTGGCCGCCATCGTCGCCGTGCTGCTCAATCTGTTCTTCAATGGGCTGGCGTCAACGGACGAAGCAAGGGAAAAGGCGCGGGAGAACAGTCATGGCAGTGAGTAGCGCATAGCTGCGGCAATGGTGCATTTGCCGAGCAAGATGGTGTAATCAGTATCACTTGTGCTAGAATCTTGCCGCGCTGCCCGGATGGTGAAACTGGTAGACACTGGAGACTTAAAATCTCCCGCCTGTAAGGGCGTGCCGGTTCGATTCCGGCTCCGGGCACCAATAGACAATTTTGCAGTAAGCGATAAATGGCGATAAATCCAATAAAATCAAGGGTTTATCGCCATTTTTTTGTCTCGCCATCCATTAGGAATTGCGATACGAAGCGATTAAAAAACATCACCAACTCCCCAAAAAATCCCCATAATGTCCCCATGTTTTCCCCGGGGATTAGATAGTGGCATCGATTACAAAACAGAAAACCGGCTGGCGCGTCCAGATTTCGGTCAAGGGCACGCGCGATTCAGCGGTGCTGCCAACCAAGGCTGAGGCTCAGGCGTGGGCTGTCGAGCGCGAATCGCAGATGCGGCGCATGGCGGTGACGGGCGTAAACACCGATAAAACGTGCCAGGACGCCTTCGACAGATACGGCGTCGAGGTTTCGCCGCACAAGCGCGGTGCGCGCTGGGAGGGCATCCGGTTGGCTGCGATATCCCGCCATGTTGTCGACCGAGTTCCGCTTGGCGAGATGAAACTGTGCGACGTCACAGCCGACGTCCTTGGCAAGTGGCGCGATGATCGGCTCTTGTCGGTTGCCGGGTCGACCGTGAATCGCGATATGAATTTGCTATCTCATGTTTTTACGACTGCGCGCCGTGAATGGAAGTGGATCGTTGCTAGCCCTACAGTCGACGTGCGGCGCCCGCAAAATCCCCCGCCGCGCGACAGGCGCATCACTGATGACGAGATTGAGCGATTGTGCCTGGCGCTGGCTTTCGATGGGGAAGTCGCGACCAAGTCATCCGCAATTGCGGTCGCCTTCCTGTTTGCAATCGAGACGGCCATGCGTGCCGGCGAAATTTGCGGACTTGCCTGGGGTGATATTGATGGCAATGTGGCGCATTTACCGCGCACAAAGAACGGCACGAAGCGGTCCGTGCCTTTATCGGGGCGCGCAATTGAATTGCTTGCATTGTTGCCAAGGGACAAAGATACATGTTTTGGTATTTCGGCGGCAAGCCTCGATGCTTTATTCCGGAAGGCCCGGGGTGCTGCCGGTGTTGTCGATATGACCTTTCATGACACTCGCCATGAGGCAATCACGCGGCTGGCCAAGAAGCTCAATGTGTTGGAATTGGCGCGCATGGTCGGGCACAAAGATTTGACGATGTTGCAAATCTACTACAACGAGACGGCCGCAGAGTTGGCGAAGAAGTTGTAACCCTCCGCCAACTCCCGGGCATCAATTTTTGTCACGGTGACGCTGCGCCCACTCGATCACCTCCTTGGCGCTGTACAGCGGGTGCGATTTCGCTTTCGTCGGCAGCCTGATCGCCTTTGGAAAGCTCGGGAGACAGGCGATGTTCTGGCGCACTACCTGCGGGTTTCGCTTGAAGTATTGCCCCAGCATTTCCATATCCCAAAGGTCGACGGATAGTGGCAGCGCCGGACGCTGTATTTTTTCAATTGCCTCGGCCAGTTTGACCAAGATGTCAGTTTCGGCGGCTGTCATGCTCGTGCTCCCATTTTCTTCAGTGATTTAACGCCAAGCCCTAAAAGCCTGGCCAGTAAGTATTCGATTCGTGCGCCCTTGCTGAACGCCCATCCAGGCAGCATCACCAGGCAATCAACGCTGGCCACCTGGGCGACGCTCATGCGCATGTAGCCGAGCCAGCTGCCGCACGCTGGCGCCGGGTTCTCGGCAGGATTGATCACAGCGTGCCCATTAGCGCGCAAGAGCGCAGCGGCTTGGTGGAATGCCGGGTAGTTGAATTCGGGGCGGCCGGTCATAGGGCCTGCAATGTAGATTTTCATGCGGCTCTCGCAAATTGTTGTTCATGTTCAAAGTTGGCAGCGATCAGCGCGCGCGCCAGCGGCGGGCAGACGCTATTGCCGATCATGCGTACCTGGGCCTCCTTCGTCAGCTGCTTGCCGTTGTGCACCAGGTCAAGAATGTAAGTCTCCGGAAATCCTTGGGCGCGCGCCAGTTCGCGCGGCGTCAGCATGCGCATGCCGATGTCGACGATGGCATAGTCCTCGCCGCGTATGGTCACCAGTCCGATGCGGTCCTTGGTCGGGATTGTGTGCATCGGGTCGGTCAGCGGCTGATCCTGGCCACCTTCGCTGTAATACTTGATCAGGAAGGCGCGTACTTCAGCCACATGGCCACCGCCGGCGGTCAACGTTGGGATTGGCTCCAGCATGTCCTGGCCGAACTGGTTATTACGCAGCTTGATGATCGTGCTGGCCACCACCGCGTGATGATCCACTGTGGTCACGGTGCCGAAAGGAACGGTGACTGCCGTGCCGACCACGCCGGTGTAATGCTTGGCCAACATGGCACTGACCAGTGCGAAGTGGCCGCCCTTGATCTCGGCGCACTGGGTTCGCAGCGGCTCGGTGGCGCTGAAATTGCGCTGGGTTGAGCCGTTCGCATGCTCCGTCAGGAATGGCGCGCCGGTACCAGGCACGATAAAAGGCTGGTCGGCATTGACGATGTACTTCATGACGCCCTTGGCGACGCGTTCCAGCGTCTTGTCGACCAGCGGCTTCTTGCGCGTGAAAATACTCGGGCAAGGGATGGACCAGTCGATGCAGTCAGCGGCGGTCAGCCATGGTTTCAGGCCCGACTGGGCAAAGCCTTTCAGCTTCGGGTTGCCGTGCGTAGGCGTGGGCCAGTGGATAGCCAGGCCGTCACGACGTGCGAAGATGAACAGCCGCTTGCGAATGGTCGGGACACCGAAGTCACAGGCGCGAAGAATCTTGTATTCGACCTTGTAACCGAGCCCGCGATACAGGCGTTCCATCGGGAAGTCGGCACCCAGCGCTTCATAGATTTCAGGCACGTCCGGATGATCGGCTGCCAGGCCCGTAGACAGTGCGTCGATGAAGGCGCCGAACGTGCGCCCTTTTTCGCTGGCGATCGGATCGCCCTCGTCGTCCAGCGGCCCCCAATCGCGGAATTCCTCGACGTTTTCCAGGGCGATACAGCGTGGCATCTGGAAAGCGCCCCACTTGAGCGTCACCCAGGCCAGACCCCGGATCTTCTTTTCGCGCGGCTTGCCGCCTTTGGCCTTGCTGTGGTGTTTGCAATCGGGACTGAACCAGGCCAGGCCAATAGGCCGATTGCCGGTAATGAAGCCAGGGTGAACCGCAAACACGTCTTCCTGATAGTGCGCTGTGTGCGGGTGGTTGGCAGCGTGCAGGGCCAAGGCCTCGCCATTGTGGTTGATGGCCACGTCGACGGGGCGGCCGAACGCCTGCTCGATACCTTCGGATGCGCCGCCACCACCGGCAAAGTTGTCGATCAGCAGCTCACTGCCCAGGTCGAGCGACATGGTGAAATTGTCTCGTTTCATGCGGTTGCGCCTTTCTGCAGCATGTACACGGTTTTAAATCCCAGGTAATTGGGTGTGCCGGGGTGGTCTGACCCGAAGTAAATATTTTTCGGCACAGTCTTCCCTGCGCGGCTGATGTGGGAGAGCACATGCCCAAAACAGCAGCCGATCTTGTATTTTTCAATCACTTTCTTGAAGTCTCGGAAGTCCAGCCATTCATCCGGCCGTGCTGCGAAGACTGCCAGCACGGCGACTTCGACTGACCTGGAGAACGCCAGCTCCCAAGTAATCTCCCGACTGTCGCGCCTTGGCACTTCAAATAGAGCAAGCTGTGTCATGAAAGTTTCCGATAAGTTTGAGTCAGTGCCTGGTTGACGCAATGCCCGCGGCGCAGCACCGCGCGCGCCAGCGCCGCCCGGTCGGCGTGGCTGCTGCCAGCCTGGCGCAGCAGGCCGAAGTAACTGTTTGCTGTGGCAAACACCTCGTCGGCTGCAATGCCTGCGACACGGCTTGTCGCCTCGTGTACGGTGCGGCGCCGTGTACGGCTGTGCCAAGGCTTGATGACCTGGCCGACGAAGTCGACGCCGCGCGCGATAGGCTGCAGGATGGTCTTGGTGGGGTTCAGATTGGCGCGCAGCACGCGCGGCAGGAACTCGTTGATGTTGGCCAGCGCCGCGCCCAGCCACTGAGGCGATTCGTGCAGCAGCAGGAAGTCGTCGACGTAGCGGATGTAGTGCCGGGCGACAATGCGGTGCTTGCAGTGCTGGTCCAGCGCATCGAGGTAAATATTTGCGAAGAACTGCGACGACAGGTTGCCAATTGGCAGGCCCAGGTGCGCCGGCTGATTGACCAGCCGCTTATGCGCCGGCACGCGCGCCAGCATGCCGGCCTCGCCGCGCAGCTGGTAATTTTCGCGTGGGTCGTGAAACAGGATGGTTTCGGCCAGGCGCAGCCACCATGGCTCGGTGACGCGCGCAGCGATCTGCCCGCGCAGCACGTCTTTGTCGATGGCGACGAAGAAGTTGGCCAGGTCGCATTTCAGGTAAAAGGCGGGTCGGGCCCAGTTCTGCGTCACGCTGCGGATCTTCGCTTCGAGGCGCTTGGCCGCGTACATCGTGCCGCGCCCAGGGATGCAGGCACAGGTATCCTTGATGAACGAGGCATAGAAGCGCGGCGATATTTTGTTGTACAGCAGGTGATGCACGACGCGGTCGCGGAAGTCGGCCGCCCATACCTCACGTGCCTTCGGGCGGGTGACGACGAAACAGATCGACTGGCCAGGCTTGTACGAGCCATCTTGCAGCTCGTCGTGCAGTTCGATCAAGTTGCGCTCCAGATGCTGCTCAAACACCAGGGCGCTGGGGGTATTACGTTTACTGCGGCGGCAGTCGAAATACGCGACGGCCAGCTGCTCAAGCGTGAAGCTCGCATCGGGATGATCTGCGGACGGCGCGGGCGCGGCCCTCGTACGAGCGGTTGTTGTTGTTCTGGTTGCCATTGTTGAAATTCTGATTCCACGCGTTAGAGGGGCCGGCCTGCGTCAATTCGTGCTATCTACGTCACCCCGCCGAAGGCCATGCCGATCAGCGGGGAAACTGCGCCAGGCCTGCCTGGACGCCGCCAGGTGGTTACTGTGGTGCGCATAGCGGTGGCCTTGTGGGCCAGCGGCACGACCAGATTAAAAAATACGCACAGTCCCTACGGCCTTGACCGAGGGGATACAGGCGACGATGCGGCATATTTCTTCCAGCCGCCGGCTTGCTTGCCGATCATGCTGGTCAGTGCGATGGCCCGCGCATACTGCGCGACGGAGATAAAGCGCATGTCCTTGGAAAGCCGGAACAGCAGTTCGATCACCTGCGTGCGCTCGATCAGCTTGTCGAGGTACGGCGTCTTGTCGCCCGCGACGTTTGCGCGGAAGATCAGCACCGTTAAGCGCACGCACTCGTCGCGGATTTCCTTGCCAACTGATGCCTTGAAGTCGCGAGGCATGTTCTTGGCTAAGTCAGTCGCCACCACCAGTAGGTCGTAGGCGACTTTGGAAATCGGCAGGTCGGTATGGTTGGCCATGTCGAAATGATTAAAGTGTTAAATTTCTAATCTGCGGACGGCGCGGGCGCGGCCCTCGTACGAGCGGTCGTAGCCGAGCTGGGCGCCATTGTCGAAATGCTGAAACCACGCGTTAGAGGGGCCGGCCTGCGTGCTGGACCAGTAGTAGCGTGGTTCGAACTCGTGCTTCAGGTTGGCGAACAGCAGCGCCTGCTCGGCGCGCGTTGGCAGGCTGTGGCCAAGTTTCTTGGCCCAGTCCATGGCCGCCTGCCACGTCACACCGGTGGCCACGCCGGGCTGCAGGAACACGTGGCAGTCGGCGGCGCCGTCTTTTCCGAGGACCAGGCCGGCATAGATCTCGCCTTCCTGCAGGTTCTCGGCCATGAATTGTTGTTTGCTCATGCTGGACTTTCGAAGTGAAAGAAAATTGATAAATGATTAAATTGGCAATCTGCGGACGGCGCGGGCGCGGCCCTCGTACGAGCGGTGGCCGTTGCCCTGGTAGCCAGTGTCGAAATACTGAAGCCACGCGGTAGAGGGGCCGGCCTGCTCGCCAGACCAGTACCAGCGCGGCTCGAACTGGTCCTTCAAATTGGCGAAGAGCAGCGCCTGTTCAGCGCGGGTAGGCAGCTCGCCGCCGACGCTGATAGCGAAGGCGCCAGCGGCCTCCCAGTCGACATCGACAGCCTCGCCCGGCAGCAGCACTAGGTGCTGGTCGGGCGCGCCGGCCACGCCGCGACTGATGCCGGCATAGATGCCGTCTGCAAATGCGGCGCCGATGGCGGCGGGGATGGTGGCAAGTACTGCGGTGGATGTGGTGGTATTCATGGCTTCCTTATTGGTTGATGTCACGCGCCAACACTGGCGCAAAAAATTTGTACTTCCGCGATGGCGCGGCGAAGCTTGTTGACTGGGATCATCGACAGCCTGGCGTCGATGCCGTCGGCGGCCAGGCGCAGCGCTGCTGCCTCGCCGTCCTTGACGCCGACGCGCTGCACACGCTCGTAGCGGTCGCAGATCCCGCTCATGGTGTCGGTCGCCAGGTCGATTGCGTCACCCGCCATCCCGCAGCCGCACAGGGCGGCAAATATCTTCGACAGCGTGTTGAACGTGTCGACCGATGGCGCGCCGATGATCGCCTCGACAGCCATGCGCAGCTGCAACGCCAGTTGTCGTTGGGTTTCGGTCATCATCGGCACATTGCCTGTGGGAAGTGGGCGGCGCATGCTTCTAGCTCCGGGCGCCGACGGCCTGCAGCTGCTCGACCGGCACCTGCCAAGGCATGCCATCGAGCGTGTCGGCCACGCGCACCAGGGCGATGCGCTGGCCGTTGCCGAGATCTGGCTTGACGCACTCGACCACGCCAGCTTGCGGGCCTTCCTCGCTGTCGAAGGCAACGCGACTGCCGCTGGCGATCACCGTGGGGCTGGCTGCGGTGCGCATCATGGCTTACCCATCAGCACGGTGAAGCCGCTGATGCGGGCCTGTTCGACATACTCGCTGAACGCCTCCTCGATCGCGTTTTCCGGGCGGTCCAGCTCATACCAGAACTTCACCTTGCCCGAACCCAGGCGGTATTTCAGGCGCGCCTTGATGCGGTATCCCTCGCCACCCTTGAACAGGCGAGCGCCAATAGCGAACTCGCGCGGGATCTCGATGGCGCCGCCCTGGGCGCGCGCGTCGATGGTTTCGGAGTAGGCCAACTGGGTCTGGCCATTGTCGAGGCGCTTGTGCGAGCTGAAATTGACTTCCGTCTTCGCTTGCAGGGTCAGCGCCACGGCCAGCAGCGTGTCGCCGGTCGGCATGCCTTCGCCTGGCACCACGTCGGCGATATTGTCTTCGAGGAAAATGGCGAATTCCTCTTGCTCCTTGAGCTTCTTGTCGTTGGCGATCCAGATTGCCGCCTCGCGGCTCAGTTCTGCCTTGTAGGTCGCGCGGAAGTCGCGCCAGCCGGCCCGCTCGTGATCGGCCAGGTGCTGGTGGTCATTGAGCACGGCCGTCAGCGTGCGCGTATCCAGATCCGCATAGATGTAGCAGTCGCTGGCCGCACCCTGTTTGCCGACAAACGTCAGGAAGCTGTCCAAGTCGCCCAGTTGCACCGTGCCCGTCTTGCGGCTTGGCGCCGACTGCGCCTTTTCGATGGCGGCCGTGAGGTCTTTCAGCTCGAAACCTTCCGGCACCAGCATGTAGCTGGCATTGCCGACCTCCTTGACCGCGCTGGAGGTGGCCGTCAGCGCGCCCAGCTTGGCAATCACCGACGAATCGACGTGAATGTTCTCGGTGGCGGCAAAGTGGCTCAACGTGGACTCAGCTGCCTGTGTGGTGGTGTCGTTCATTTCGTTGCTTCCTTAAAGGTCGATGGGGCTGGAGCTGGGGCTTCGCGCAGCTCCAGGCTTCCTTGTTTCGGGTGATTGCGCGACAAATCGTTGTCCTCCGTGAGCCAGAAGAAGTCCTCGCCGCGCTCGGGCTTGGGCAGGTCCAGCTTGATTTCGTCCGAAATCGTGACCTTGTCGACATCCTGTCCGCGCCCGGCGGGCTTGATCTTGATTTTCAGGTTGATGGCGCCGCCCTTGCCGGTTTCCTTCACTTTGGCGAGCAGCTCGCCGAGCATGCCGGACAGCTCCGAGTGGGCGCGGCCGTCGCGCAGGTCTTGCAAGAACACGGCGAATGCTTTCGATGCCATGAGGATGGTCTTTCGTAAATAAGTACTGCGGTTGGTGATGCGGAAATTAATCGTTGTCGTTCGCTTGCATTTTTTTCGGGTCGAACCTGTCGCGGCGCTTCATATGCCGGCGCGCCGCCGCGTACAGCACGGCTTTCAGGCCCGGCACCTTGAGCATGTCGTCCAGTGGCCTGGTGCTGCGCAGCATGCCGTGCGCAATCTGCAGTGCGGCGCGGTCAGGTTCGATGCGGGTCATGTCAAAATCCTTCCCGATAAACCCGGATGGCCTGCAGGGTGGCCTGCAGCTGGCCGGCGCCCAGGCGGCGGAAGTGTCGATGCATCTGCAGCAAGGTGAGCAGCATGGTCATCGTCGCCCCTATGCTGGCCGTACCGACACGCAGCAAGCACCGAAGCGCGCTTGGGCATTCATGATCGCGGTGCTGCTGTCGCAAGCGATATCGGTGTAGCGTTCTGGCCGGTGGCCCTCCTGGCGCACCGTGACGATGAAGGTGATCATTTCGGCACATCCTTTACAGGCTGTTGAAGAATCGAAAACACCATTTCGGCGGCGATGGCGTCGTGCTGCTCCAGCGATCCGGACAAGGCGGCAATGAAGGCATGCGCCCGCGCCTCGATGTCCAGTGGTTCGCGCTGCAGGGCACCTGCGGCGCAATGCCGGATCATCAGCAGCAGATCCGGGGCGCTCATGCCGCACCTATGTCGTCAAGCAGCCGGCGCATCAGGCTGACGGTTTCCGGCGATACCGCGCCCGTCCGCTCATAGTCCATGCTGGCGGTGCGCACGGCGCCGGTCAGTTCCGATGCATACGCCATGCGCGCCGCTGCTGCATGCGCGGTGCCCAGGCCCTGCGGTGCCACCGACGCCAGCGCAATACGCTGACCCCGGCCATTGGCCAGGCTAAAGGTCGGGCCAACGGCGTTGCGCCGCACCCGGTTTGAAAGCACCAGGCTGACACGGTGCACGCGCGCTGGCGCAGCAGCTGGCGCGCGCTTGATGTTGTCGAGAGTCATCGCGGATCTCAGGCTGAAATGGATAAAGGATTAAATTGCTAATCTGCGGACGGCGCGGGCGCGGCCCTCGTACGAGCGGTAGTTGTAGTCCTGGGTGCCATTGCCGAAATACTGAAGCCACGCGGTAGAGGGGCCGGCCTGCTCGCCAGACCAGTACCAATCCGGCTTGAATTGATCGGGCAGGTTGGCCATCAAGAGGCGCTGCTCGGCGCGTGTTGGCAGGCTGGCGCCCTTGGCCGTGGCCCAGGCAACTGCTGCGTCCCAGGTCACTGCTTCAGCTTCGCCGTCGAGCAGCACCAGGTGTTCGTCTGGCGCGCCATCGATGCCGCGGCTGATGCCGGCGTAGGTGCCGCCGCCAAAGGCGCTGCCGATGGCGCCGGGCGTGGGCAGTGGCAATGCTGCGACGGCGGCACCGTAGTTGAGGTGCTGCATGCGAGCATCGGCCTGGACGCCGTCCATGTTCCAATGGCTCAGGAACATGGCGCGGATTTCGTGGACGAGTTCGCTGTCGAGCGGGTGCAGGTCGGCGTCGAGATTGCGGCAGCCGCCCAAAACAGCACTTCCCGCGATAAGGCCTTTGCAAACGAAGCAGATAGCGAACGGGATGCTGAGGTGGGTTGGGCTGGAAGGTGCTGCGGCTGCGGTTTGCGGTGCCATGTGGCTCTCCATCGGTTGAGGTTGGTGCGTCGATGGATGTATATTAGTCCGACTGCTAACTCAAAGTCAACAGTCTGACTAATAAAATGAGAAATAATTATTGATGTGTGAAAAAAATACCCGAAAGATTGGGATTAGCGGTGAGCGCTCAGAAGGGTAACTCGTGCTCGGGCGGCGTCAGTTCGCAAGCATGCCAGGCAATCTCGTCGGCATTGATGTGCTTAATTAGCTGCGTGAGGTCGAACGTGGCATAGCTGCGCGAAAACCCGCCGACGCGCGGCGACAGCAGGACGATAGGAAGCGTGGGGAAGAATGCTTGCGCGCACTTTAGCATGGCCGCGCCAGTGACTGGCCATGTGTGCTCCGGCGCGACCCGCACCACGGCCAGGCGGATATTCTTGACCGTGATAATGGCGCCGTAAAATGGCGCCACTGCATTATTTGTAGGCATGATGGATGGTGGAGCACCTTTTGAGGCTTGGCAGGTGATCAAGTTCACACGCGCTACCTGATGTTTTTCACCGCCCATTTTGCATATTGAAATGCCTCATTGAATCCATAAATCGCCCAAGTCTCATCAGCGTAATAATTATGCGGCCATTCCATGTACCTGGTAGATATTTTGTCGGATCGCTGCAGTTTCGAGATAATGGCAGTGCTTTGCTTGGCTGAAAAATAGCCATTCGGCGAAGATGATGTAATAGGGGCATCGGCGCCAAGCCTAACGGACACCGATGATCCTGGAAAGTGATCGCTGCCAACACTAACCAGTGGCGATCCTTTTGCGGGAATAAAAATCCAAAGATTTTTGCGGTGAAGTTGGCAGGCCTTGGCGTCTGTCATTGAATCCTTGGTGCAGCCTACGCTCCAGTCGTCGGAATAATCTAAGGTGCGATTCTCGCCGCCAGAAAAACTAGCACTCCCATCGCTATAGTAGGCGCTGTACGCTATTTTGTTTAATATGCCAGTCTCCACCAGCTTACCGGAGTCGCCCACATTCACGGACGCTCCCGGCGCAAATGGGCCGGATGATTTTGGAATTTCCTGGGCGACTGCACTCCCTAGTATTATCGGGAGTGTCACCAGGGAGAATATACCTGCCTGCTTTGCGTTCATATGATGCCCCAGTGGTTTGGCAAGCCTGCCGTGTACCTTGCATTATATAAAATATTGGCAACAGGAAATCTATCAAATTATTGCACTGCTGGCGTAAAAAAGCCCGCGCGCGGCGCGCGAATTCACTTAATTTTTTTGGTCTTGCGTCCAGTCGCTGAGGCGCCCTCCAGGCGGCGCCCTACCTTCACAAGATCTTCTGCCGCCTCCAGGTGCTCCGGCATGATTCCACCAATCTCAGCTATTGTTTTGCGAACCTTCTGACCAACTTCAAAGTGAACGCTGTTGGCATTATTTTTGCCTTTTACATTTTCCCTGCGAAGCTTGTCTTCTGTTTGTGTTGCTCGGAATAGGTTGGCGGCTAGCTCGGTACTGCCCATATGGTCGAGAATATTGGATGACCCTTTTAGCCCCTTTTTCTTCTGGATGCCGGCCCTATCCAAGCCGCCATACAACCCCTGGTATCCATGATTTTGAAAAATGGCATACTCAATCGGCTTTTCAACACCGGCATCTTTTGCCGCATCAGCTAATTGCTTGTTGTGCTCCCGCATTTCATCGCGGAGCATTAGTCGTTTTTGATCCTCGGCAACTTCGGCGCTGCAGGAATCGCTTTCATTTTGCAATTCTTGGCGCCGCGCCTGAGTGGCAAAATATGTTTGCGCAAACGCGACTGGCCGCTTTCTTGAGTCGCCATTTTGGGCTATTAGGTATGCGCCGTATCTTGTGACCTGAACGTCTTTTGTTGTGCGCTCTGCTCCTGATCCAATGTCGACCATTTTAATGACGTCATTAAAATGGTCCCGAATCGTATGATCGCTCTGGTGGCATGCAATTTGAGCCTTGTCGATAACCTTCTGAAAGTTTTGCCAAGAACTGCCATAGCCAAGCAGCGTTTGGAGTTGTCGAGCGCTCCAGTATTCAGTCCCATCGTCCAGCCGCAGGGCGGCACTCTCAAGCGCAGCAAGAAGATCCTCGACCGTTTCGGATGTTTTCTCCATGACGGTCATTTGCTCTTGGTCTGCGCGTGGATCGTAGTCATCCTCATCAACGGGATTTGGAGTTGAGCTTGCATCTCTAGATAGCATGCGGCGCATTTCTTCAATTGCTGCCCGTGCGACACCTTTGCCGTCCGAATTGTCTGTCATTTCGATCTCTTATGAAAAAAAATGGGCATTCACCAAAGGGTGCGCCTGTCTCGCGATCATCTGACGGGAGGGCCACATCACCAGCCGCGCACCCAAAGCCTGGCGGCGCCTCACAGCCGATCTTTGAAGTTGCGCGGCTCGAAGCGCACGACACGGCCAATGACATTGCAATCGCCTGTGCGGCATGGCTCTTGTCGGAAGTCGGGATTCTCGGAGGTTAAATACCATTCGCGACGCTCATATTTCAAGCGTTTCACGACCGCCTCGCCCTTGAAATTCAAAGCGAAAACGCCGCCGTTCACCCGGCTCTTGTCGGCGATATTCACGACTGCGATATCGCCTTCATATAGCATCGGAACCATGCTGTCGCCTTTGACCTTGATTGCCAGCAGGGCGCCTGGCGCTAGGTCGCGCTCTTCGAGCCATTGACGGGGGACGTGTAGCTGGCCTCCGTCCTCGAAGTTGTGATCTGTTTCAAATCCAGTAATCCCAGCCCGCAGATGCTCCGGGACCATGCGAATGGCAATCATCACAGGGGCCATGCTGTCATCGTCAGTTACGCCTCGTGCGCCGGGTAGGCATACTGCGCTGACATCATCGGTATGCGGCGCGACCGCATCCGCAATCTTCCCGGCGTCTTCGGCCAATGCGGGGCTGAAATCGGAAAGCGAAACTCCCAAGAGATTTCCAAGCTTCACGCCTGCGGCGACGTTCAGCGGGATTCGGCCATTCAGATATTGCGTGAGGGCACTCTGGCCGAAGCCAAGCGCGCTTGCCGCAGCCTCTTGCGAGTGAGGAAGGTTGCTTTCTTTGCGCGAGCGTTGCCACTCTTGAAAGAGTGCTTTGAGCCTGGCGGCGTCGGCGAGCTGTTCGGAAGATAGGGGGAGTGCTGGCATTGTGCAAGGCTATAAGTAAAGCTAATATTTTTCAAACAGTCAGACTGTTGACATAGTCAAACAGTCGGACTAATATTCGTTATATGAACCCAATTCAAACAATTCGCAGACGCTTGCGCGTCACCCAAGCTTCTCTAGCCAAGGAACTTGGTGTCACGCAGGGCAACGTATCTCATTACGAGCAGGGCCAGGAGGTGCCGCCGTCAGTCGCGAAGCTGCTGATTAAGTTTGCATCTTCACTTGGGTTGGTGGTGACATACAACGACATTTACGGCGAGCCTATAACTGTGTCGCGCCTCGCCACCGACCCCGCGCCCGGCCACCCCGGCCGCCAGCCACCCTCTACCAACAACATCCTGGACACGGTGCCAGAACATGCGGTGATTGTGGTCGCTGGCGCCGCGCCGCGTGTCCCTGGCGCCTCGGGCGGTTGAAATGCGTGGCTGTTCGTCTTTGTTGTTTTGTTCATGTTTCAAGAATACCCATTCCGGAGAGAAATAGCATGCGGAACGATTCGCACAAAAAAACCTTGATCGCCATCCTGCGCGAGCATGTCAGTGCCTGGCGCAAGGATGTTGGGCTGTCCAGTTACAGCGCGATCAACGTGATCGTCCAGGCGCATGACGACATCGGCGGGCCGTCGGCCACCGGCATTCGCTTCGAGCCGCATCCGGACGAATATCAGCGCATGAAAAACAACGGCGACCGCGTGCTGCGCTGGCTTGACGATGAAACCAAGGAAAACAACCTGCTGCCCGCCAATTTCGTGCTGTCGGCGCTGGCCGGCCTGCCGCCCGCCGAGCGCATGGATTGCCTGAACGAGTTGCTGCACCGCTTCGGCCTGTGCGTGCGCTCGCTGGAGACGGCCGAGGAAATCGGCCTGGGCCTGGCCGACGTGTGCGAGATGGCCAGCGCAGACGCCGAGGCCTTGGCAGCCGTGGCAGCCGCAATTGCCCAGCCGACGCAGGCCAATGTGGAGCTGGCCTTGCGCCGCACCGCGCGCGCCGACGAAAAGAAGGCCCGCGTGCGCCGCATGCTCGAAGGCGCCAAGCGCGCCATGAGCCGCACCAAAGCCGTCATCGCCAAGGTGCTGCACCCGACGCGGCAGCATTAAACAGTTTTCAGTGGCCGGTCTGATGAGGCCGGTATTTTTGTGTCTAAAATGTTGCAATGAGGAAATTAATTATGACTGAGCAAGATGAACAAGCGGCAAAAGACGACGTTCAGCGGGCTACGGCACGCCTGGCCGAGGTCCAGGTTGCGCGCATGAAAGGATGCGCATCACACGTGTGGCCTGGCGCCGACCAAGCGAATGCCGACATGCGTGATTACTGCGGCGAAACGCATCCTGTCGCCGGCTGTACGCTGGTGCTGCGCTTTGGCACTGATCGCTGGGACGCGGTCAGCTATGCGCCAGGCTACGCCCCCTTTGGCCGCGAAGGGGTGATTTCCGATTTCTTTTCGCGGCCACTCGGTTCGGCTGGTATCGCTGTCGATTCGTTCATCCGCAATGGCGGCACCTGGAAGCCCGACTTTGCGCGCATGGTGCAGGCTGAGCGCGATTATTCGGTCGGGATCAGTTTGTAAATTTCGTTGAACTCGATATTGACCATCGGCGGGATGTTTTTTTCTGGCGGATACCTCAGCTCACGGGCGCGGTGAATGGACAAATCACCCGATCCGAAAGTGACCAGCGTGTCATCTGGCAGGTCGTCAAGGATTTTGAGTTTCAAGCGCAGCTCCCAAAGCGTCATGGTGACAAGTTCTTTCATGCTGTTTCCGATCTTAGACAGGTTGATGTTGTGGCGCCAACAATGTGGAGCGGGCGCCTTCGCGGTGATGGAGTTGAGATATTAACGTAATGCAACGCCCCTATATTTTTTACAAGTTTCATTTATCATTATTTGACTGGACGAGCATGAGTAATTTTTCGGGTTATGCCAGCAAGATGGAGTCCAAGTGATTCCCGCATCCTTAGAAACCGCGCGCCAGGCGCTGCATTTCGTCAGCCCGATGGTGCGCGACGTATGGGTGCGTATGGGCATGGCCCTGAAGGCGGAATTTGGCGACACAGCCAAGGACATGTGGCTGGAGTGGAGTCAGGCTTACGACGGCTATGACGCCGGTGCCGCCAATGCATCGTGGCGCTCGTTCAAGGCCGGCAAGGTCGGCATCGGTAGCTTGTTTGCCGAAGCCCAGGCCGAAGGCTTCAAGTTCGGCGCCGACGGTGTCGAGGTGTCGCCGGAAAAGCTGGCAGCAGACCGCAAGGCGCGTGCTGAACGCCAGGCCAAGGAAGAGGCTGACCGACTGGCCCGTGCGCAAGCAGCTGCCGTGCGCGCGCCGGCGCAGTGGCGCATGGCCGCGCGCGAGGGTGAATCGCCCTACCTGGTGCGCAAGCAGGTCACGCCCGAGGCGTGCCGCTACCTGGCTGATGGTGGGCTGTTCATTCCCCTGATGCGTTACGATTTCAATCCACCCAAAATGGTCGGCAAGCAGGCGATTGCTGCCGACGGTAGCAAGAAAAACAGCGGCGGCATGGACAAGTTCGCTGCCTCCTGCCGCTTGGGCGACGTGCCGATGGATGGCGACGATATCGGTATCGGCGAAGGCTATGCCACCTGCCTGACTGCGCGCATGGCCATTGACCATCGCTTCGCCGTGTATATGGCGCTCGACGCCGGCAACCTGGTGCATGTGGCCGCGATGCTGCGCCGCCTGTTCCCGAACAGCCGGTTGGTGTTCTTTGCCGATGATGATCACATGACGGGCCACGCTGGCCTCCTGAAAGCGCAAGCGGCGGCAACAGCCGAGGGCAATGCGCTGGTGATCCTGCCGGTGTTCAAGAATCCGCGGCGCCAAAAGAAAAATGACGAGTCTCTGCCAGACCTGAACGACTTCAATGATTTGCAGGTGAATGAGTCATTGGCGGTTGTCACGGAGCAGATCGAGGCGGCGCTGGCGGCGGCCGCCATTGTTCTGCCGCCTGCCGCCATTGCGCCGGTCGAGGTGTTGGCTAATTCTCCCGCGCCCTCATTGCAGGATGACGCGCCAGGGCAAATGCCGGCTGACGACGATATCGCGGACCCGGTCGGCATCAACGCGCCGACCGCTGAACAGCTTATTGCGCACTTCTCGCTGATCTGGCCAACGACGGATATTTGGGATGGCCTGCGCAAGCAGCGCATGAAGCGCTCAGCACTGAACGCCTGGGTCGGCAAGGATGCGGCGCTGACATGGGAAAAGGATCCCAAGCGCCGCACCGTCATGCGCGACAGCTTGCCTATGTTGGTCGGCGGCCGCGCCATCCCTGGGGGCGCCGGGGGCGGCAAGCTTGGCGAGATGCTCGACAACCTGACGCTGTTGCGCGGTACCGAAACGGTGTGGGACGCAATCGGCCAGCAGGTGATGACGCTGGGCGCCGTCCGGGCCGATTACACCGCCGACCTGACATTGAAATGGCAGGAAAACGCGCTGCGCAAAACCATTGAGGCGCGCAACTTGGTATTTGATCCAACCCAGCAATCAGACCCGGTGCTGCACGTCAATATCTTCCTGGGCTGGCCGCTGGTCCCGAAGGCGAATATCGACCTGGTGATGCCGATCCTCGCACTCCTTGAATCGTTGTGCGGCGCCGAGGATAACGTTGATGAATGCGTGGCCTGGATACTGCGCTGGCTGGCGTTCCCCTTGCAAAACCCTGGTGCCAAAATGCAAACGGCGCTGCTGATGTTCGGCGAAAAGCAGGGCACAGGTAAAAGCCTGTTTTTCCAGGACGTGATCGCGCCGATCTACGGCGAGTACGGCACCATCGCCAGCCAGCATCAACTCGACTCGACATTTACAGCCTGGCGTTCGCGCAAGCTGTTTGTGCTGTTTGAAGAGGTGCTGTCGCGTGACGACAAGTACAGCCACAACGGCACGTTGAAATACATGATCACCGGCAAGTCGATGAGCATCAACCAGAAGAATTTGCCGGAACGCACAGAGCGGAACCATATGAATGGGGCGTTTCTGTCCAATGAGCCGCAGCCGATCCCCATCGAGCTGGAAGACCGCCGCTTCATGGTGATCGAGGCCAGGGCAAAGCAAGAGCAAGAATTCTACGACCGGGTCAGCGATTCGATAAAGATGGGCGGAATCGAGGCCTTTTATCAGTTCCTGCTCAACTTCCCGCTCGACGGCTTCAATGAGCATACCAAACCGATGATGACACTGGCGAAAGAGCGCGTGATCGAATTCGGCCTGAACGGCTGGATGTCGTTCCATCGCTCCTGGAAGGACGGTTACCTGACCGCACCGTACTGCTCTTGCCTGTCCGAAGACCTGTTCACCATCTATAAGCGCTGGTGCGACAAGACCGGAGAAAAGCCGCTCACCTTGTGCAAGTTCGCCGGCCTGGTGGCCAGCAGGGAGCACAAGGTCAAGCGCACGGTATCGGTTGGCAGCAAGGGCAAGGCATCACGGATGGTGTTCGAGATCAAGAATGACGCCGAAACTGGCACGCTGGACCAGCAGATTGAGCGCTTCCGGTCTACTGCCGATGTGCGCGGCTTGGGCACTGCGCAGGGTTGATTGCCGGCTTCATCAGGGTTCTTTTCATACCCTGCATCGCGCAAACCCGCATGGCTTATAGGTTGCAGCAGGGTACGCAGGGTTTGCAGGCTTGTTACACGTATGTGCGGATATTTATATGGTTGATATTTGTTTGTGTTTTTTTATCCCATGATTACCAAATAACCATGCATACCCTATATAGCCTGCTGAGAGTGAGTGTAGATGCGGGTTATAGCGATGCAGGGTTTGAATTGAAGTATGACATACCCTGCTTTATGGCTGAAATTGTAGAAAACGAAGGTAATAACGATATGACGATTAATGTAGGCCCAGCCATTCAGCAACTGACAGCCTTCACGGATGCTGGCAAGAAGCAGATCACGTTCGCCACGCGTGTGGCGTTGACGCGCACGGCCCAGCTGGCGAGCGCGAGCCTCAAGCACGAGATGCGCGACATTTTCCGCAGCCCAACGCCTTACACCTTGTCGAGCCTGTTCGTGCGGCCGGCTACCGCGAAGAACCTCACTGCCGAAGTCAAGTTGAAGGACTTCGCCGCCAAGGCCACGCCAGCAGCCACCTACCTGGCGCCGCAGATCAAGGGCGGCACACGGCCAATGAAACGCTTCGAGCGCGCCATGCAGTCGGTGGGCGCGTTGCCACCTGGCTACCGCATCGTGCCAGGCGCCGGTGCCAAGATGGACAGCTACGGCAATATGAACCGGGGCCAGATCGTGCAGATCCTGGCCTATTTCCGATCATTCCCCGAGGCTGGCTACAAGGCCAACATGACAGCGGGCGGGCGCACCAAGTTGGCACTGGGCACGAAGAAGCGCGCAGGCTTCCGCTACTTCGTTGGCCGGCCAGGTGACCGTGGGGCGCTGGGCGTGTACCAAAGCCTGCGCGGCGGCGGCCCCGGCTCACTCAAGCCGGTGATGATCTTCGTCCGCTGGGCCAGCTACCACAAGAACTTTGACTTCACGTACGTGGTCGAGAAGACGGTCGAGAAAGAGTTTGGCGGCCAGTTCGCGCGCGCCTATGCCGAAGCGATGCGGACTGCAAGGTGATGCTTACAACAACATCAAATGAGAATCAATATCAAATGAGAATAATTCTCAAAAGGTACTCCGGCGAGGGGGCTTGCAAGGGTAATTCGAACCCCCTTTTTTCGCTAGTCAGGGATGTTTTGCAAGGGGGTTGTGTTGTCTGATTTGTCTATGCCAATGACGCAAGCTGCCTTCGGCGCGCTGGTCGGCGTAAGCCAGCAGGCCGTCGGTAATCTCGCAGGGCGCGGCGTGCTCGATTCGAGCATGTCCGGCCAGCAGATGCTGCACGCCTACTGCTCCCATCTGCGCGAAACAGCCGCTGGCCGCTCGTCCGGTGGAGACCTCGACCTGGTGGCTGAGCGCGCCATGCTGGCCAAGGTGCAGCGCGAGCGCATCGAAATGCAAAACGGCGTGACGCGCGGCGAGCTGGCGCCGGTGGTGCTGATCGAAGAGGTGCTGTCGAAGGCCGGTGCGCGTATCGGCGGTTTGTTCGATGCCATCCCCGGCGCCGTCAAGCGCCGCGTGCCGTCGCTTTCGTCGGACGAGATCGGCAACATCGAAAAAGAGATCGCCAAGGTCCGGAACATCGTCGCCAACATATCGCTGGCCGACCTGCGCGACGACGACGAAGAAGAAGATGGTGTGGCGCCCGAGCACCAGGTGATCGAGGGCCAGGGCGAATGAGCGATCTGGCCGAAGTCCTCAACTGGCGCTCGCCCGAATTGTCCGCCTGCCTGACGCGCGGGCTGAGTACCTTCGGCGTACCTGATCCAATGACGCTGGACGAATGGGCGGGCAAGCACTTCTACCTGTCGAAAGAGTCGTCGTACGTCGAGCAGGCCTGGGAGGCGTGGCCGTTCCAGCGCGCCATTATGGCCTGCATCAGTAATGACGACATCGGCGAAGTCGATTTCATGAAGTCGGCCCGGGTCGGCTACACCAAGATGCTGCTGGCTGCCATCGCTTACTTCATCGAGCACAAACGCCGCAATCAGGCGCTGTGGCAGCCGACCGACGGCGACAGCGACGAATTCGTCAAGACCGAACTGGAACCGATGCTGCGCGACGTGAAAGCGATGCGTAAAGCGTTCCCGGCGCACATGTCGCGCCACAAGGACAACACGCTGCAGCAAAAGAAATTCCTCGGCTGCATGCTGCACACGCGTGGCGGTAAGGCGGCGCGCAGCTATCGCCGTATTTCCGTCGACAATGCGCTGCTGGACGAGCTGGACGCCTTCGATGGCGACGTCGAAAAAGAAGGCGACCCCATCACCTTGGCGGCCAAGCGCGTCGAAGGTGCCACCTTCCCGAAACTGGTGGCCGGCTCAACGCCTGGCTTGAAAGGCTTCTCGTTGATCGAGGCCCGCTTCATCCTGGCCGATGCGCGCTTCCAGTTCGCCATACCGTGCCCCGACTGCGGCGAATTTCACGCGCTGACCTGGGGCGGCAAGGACGAGACACACGGCTTTAAATGGCTCGATAACGATCCGGGCAGTGTGCGCCACCTGTGCCCGCACTGCAGTTCGATGATCGACCAGGGGCAATACCTGGCGGCGGCGCCCGCCGGCCGCTGGCAAAACGACGACGCCAGCGTCACCATCGACCACGCCGGCGTCTTCCGCAACGCCAGCGGCGCCGTGATCAGCGCGCTGCGCCACATTGCCTTCCACGTCTGGACCGCCTACAGCCCGCTGGTCACTTGGGCCAAGCTGGTGCGCGAATTCATGGCCGCGCACAACAAGGCGCAGGAAGGCGATATCACATCGCTCAAGACCTTCACCAACACCACCTTGGGCCGCACCTGGGAGCTGGACGTCGAAAAAACCGACTCCGAACAGCTGAAGCAGCGGGCCGAGCCGTACAAGCTGACCGAAGTGCCGCACGGCTGCGTGCGCCTACTGGCCGGCGCCGACACCCAGCCAAACCGGATCGAGATCGCAGCCTGGGGCTATGGCCGCGGCTGCCAGACCTGGCTGATCGACTATCGCATTTTCTACGGCAATCCGGACGAAGATGCAGTGTGGGCCGACGTCGCCGAGTATTTGTTCGAAACCAAATTTCGCCACGCCAGCGGCCAGGAACTGAAAATTTACGGCACCGCCATCGACAGCGGCGGCCACAACACGCACGCCGTGTACGCATTTTGCGCCGCCAATGCCGCGCGCCGCGTGTTCGCCGTCAAGGGCCGCTCGGGCAAGGAAAAGCACATCAAGGACGGCGCCACCAAGGTCGATATCGACTGGCGCGGCCGCATCCGCAAGCATGGCGCGCTGCTGTGGCAGGTCGGCACCAACTTGGCCAAAGACCTGATTTACGGGCGCCTGCAGATCACCAGGCCGGGCCCTGGCTACATCCATTTTTCGAAGGAGTTGCCCGATGAATTTTTCAAGCAAATGGCCGGTGAAATCCGTGCTGAGCGAATTACCGCCGGCGGAACGGAATCGCGCTGGTCGGCGATACGCAAGCGCGTCGAGGCGTGGGACTGCACCGTCTATGCCGTATGGCTGGAGACGCATTTCGAGCTGGCGAAAAAAACGGCAAAATTTTGGGATCAACTGGAGGAAGAAGTGCAGCCATCGATGGCCGACCTGTTCAGTGCACCTTTGAACATTGCCGAGCCGGCCGCGACCAATCGCGTGGCCGAACCACAAAAAATAATGGCGCCGGCGAAACTGGCGGCGCCAACACAACAGCGTAGCGGCAACCGCTTCGCTTCAGACAACTGGTTAAAAAGAGGATTTTAATAATGTATTACCACAAAAATGACATCATCGGCTCCATGCTTCATCAGCTGCGCGACGTGCTCGGCGCCGAAGTAATCACCACCGACGTGCGCCGCGCACTGGAGGAAAAGCTGCGCATCGAATGGGGTGGCCAGGATGTCTATGTCAAAAAGATCGGCAACCTCGCCAATGCCCGCGACGAGGCCATTCGTCGCCAATACAACATGTGCAATCGCCGCGAGCTGATGGAAGAATATGGCTTGAGCCGTGGGCACTTCTACAGAATCGTCAGGGGCGCATGAAAAAATAATTGAAGCAGTCTCATTTTTTCCCTAGAAATGAGACAGCGCCGTCGCTAACGTTGGGCATTCACCTGAAGGAATGCCCAATGACCATCGCCACCGACATGCTCGCCAAATACCTTGCCGCCGAATCTGCGGTGCTGGAAGGGAAAGAAGTTTCTCTTGGCGACCGCAAGCTGCGCATGGAAGACCTGGCCAGCATCACCGCCGGCCGAAAAGAATGGGAGCGCCGCGTGCAGCAGGAAGCTGCCGCCATCGTCAAGGCACCCAGCATCGGCGGCATGAGCTACTCGCTTGCCAGCTTCCGGGGGCAATAATGGCCCAGTCCGTAGACATCCCATTTAATTCCTTTGATCGCCTGCTGGCCTATTTTTCACCGGCCACCGGCTTGCGCCGCATGCAGGCGCGCAAGGTGCTGAGCCAATACGAGGCGGCCAAGCCATCGCGCTTGCGCAAGATGGTCAAAGATGCCCTGTCGCCGAATGCGGTAGTGCAGCACGGTGCCACTACCGTGCGCGCGTTGGCGCGCAACCTGGTGGAGAACCATGATATTGCCCGTGGCGCACTGGGTGTTCTGGTCAATAACGTCATCGGCCCGAATGGCATCGGCATCGAGCCGCAGCCTCGCCGCTTGGACGGCACCATTCACGAAGAATATGCAAAAGCGCTGCGCGACGCCTGGCGCGACTGGCAGTTGATTCCGGAGGTGACCCACCGTCACCATTTCAGCAAGGTGCAGCGCCTGGTGGCCAGTACCTGGCTGCGCGACGGCGAATGCTTCTCGCAGCGCCTGATCGGGCCGGTGCCAGGCCTTGATCACGGTACCCGTGTGCCGTACTCGCTGGAGTTGATCGAGGCGGACCTGATTCCCATGGATTACCACGACATCGGCCGCAACATCCAGCAAGGTATCGAGCGCAACGCCTGGGGCCGGCCGACCGGCTATTACACCTACAAGGAATTCCCCAACGGTGGCACCTGGAGCAAACACAATACCGAAATGAAGCGCATCGATGTATCGCGCATGCACCACATCGCCATGGTCGACCGCATCGGCCAGATGCGCGGCGTCTCCGTCTTCGCCAGCGTCATCACGCGCCTGGAAGATATCAAGGATTACGAAGAAAGCGAACGCATCGCCGCGAAAGTGGCGGCCTCCCTGACTGCCTACGTTAAAAAAGGCGACCCCAGCACCTACGGAGACCCTAACGCAACTGGCCCGAACGGTGAGCCTGGCCCGCGTGAGCTCAACATGGCGCCCGGCATGATCATCGACAGCCTGCTGGCCGGCGAAGAAATCGGCATGATCGATTCAAACCGCCCCAACCCGAACTTGATCACCTTCCGCCAGGGCCAGCTGCGCGCCGTCTCGGCCGGCATCCAGGCCAGCTATTCCAGCGTTGCGCGCGACTATACCGGCACCTATTCCGGTCAGCGCCAGGAGCTGGTCGAACAATGGATCAATTACGCCGTGCTGACGGACGAATTTGTTGGTCAATACCTGCAGCCGACCTGGATCGATTTCGTCAACGTCGCCAACCTGTCCGGCGTGGTGCGCACGCCGAAAGACGTCGACCCGGCCAGCGTGGACGACGCCCTGTTCGTCGGTCAGTCCATGCCATGGATCGACCCGCTGAAAGAGGCGCTGGCCTGGCACACCCTGGTGCAGGACGGCTTTGCCAGCGAGGTGGAAGTGATCCGCAAGCGCGGCGCCAACCCGCGCGACGTGCAGGAACAAATCGCTGCGCACCGCGCTGCGGCCCAGGAAAAAGGCCTGGTCTTCAAGTCCGATTACGCCAATGAGCAAAAAAATCCACCCGTCGCGGGCGATGAAGCGCCGCCGAAAAACGGGGCGGAAACGAGCTAAAAAAATATATTTAATGGTGTCTCATTTTTTCCCTAGAAATGAGACACCGTTAAAAAGACACTGTCTGCATCGACCAAGGAAAACAGCATGCCTACCCCGAATACAGCGCCAACCCAAGCCGCAAACTGGTACACCATCCGCCCCAGCGCACGGGCCGGCGCAAGCGCGTCGGCATCCTCGGCCGAAATCCTGATTTACGGCGATATCGGCGAAAGCTGGTATGGCGACACCATCGCTGCCAAGGATTTCGTGCGCGATGTGGCCGCCCTCGATGTCGAGCACCTGACCGTGCGCATCAACAGCTACGGCGGCTCGGTCACCGACGGCATTGCCATCCATAACGCACTCAAACGCCACAAGGCGCACGTCACCACCATCATCGACAGCATCGCAGCCTCGATCGCCAGCCTGATTGCAGTTGCCGGCGACACCGTGCAGATGGCTGAAAACGCCGCCCTGATGATCCATGCGCCATGGGGCTGGCAGCAGGGTAACAGCGTTGCCATGCGCGAATACGCCGACATGCTCGATACCTGGTCGGAAGCCATGTCCACCAGCTACGCCAGCAAGACTGGTGGCGACCGCGCCGACATCCTGGCACTGCTGACCGACGGCAAGGACCATTGGTATACCGCCGAACAGGCGCTGGCCGCCAACCTGGTTGACGTCACTGTTTCTGCGCTGCCGGTTGCCGCGTCGGCCAGCCTGGCCCTTTCGGTCAAGGCCCGTTTTGCCTCATTCACTTTGCCACAAACCCCAGCGGCTGCCGCCGCGCCAACACCACCCATCACCACAAAGGAGCACCCTACCATGCCAGGAACTAACGCCCCGGCCGCTGCGGCACCCAACCCAGCAGCACCTGTATTGACGCACGCCCAAATCGTCGCCGCCGCCCTCGAAGCGGACAAGGCCCGCCGCACCGATATCGGCGCGGCATTTGCCAAATTCAGCACCGTTGCTGGCGTCCCCGCGCTGCAAGCGGCGTGCGCCGACGATCAGCAGTGCAGCTTGGAGCACGCCAATACCAAGTTGCTGGCGCACCTGGCGCAAGGCGCCACGCCGGTGGCCGGCACGCACATCGTCACCCTCGAAGATTCACGCGACAAGTTCCGCGCCGGTGCCGCCGCCTCGATCATGGCACGCGGCAAGCTGGCCAAGGACGAGGCCAACAACAACTATCGCAGCTTCACCTTGCTCGATATCGCCCGTGAAAGCCTGGTCCACGCCGGTTTCAAAACCACCGGCATGGACAAAATGGGCCTGATTTCTGCCGCCTTCACACACACTGGCAGCGATTTCCCGCTGTTGCTGGCCAACGTTGCCAACAAGGCGATGCTGAAAGGCTATGAAGAAGCGGAAGAAACCTTCCAGCTGTGGACCGCCAAAGGCACGCTGGGCGACTTCAAACCGGGCAAGCGCGTCGACCTGAACATGTTCCCGGCCCTTGCGCAGGTGCAGGATGGCGGCGAATACAGCTACGCCACCATCGGTGAGCGCGGCGAGACCGTGCAACTGGCCACTTACGGCAAGATGTTTTCGATCACCCGTCACGGCATCATCAACGACGACCTGGACTCGTTCGTCAAGATCCCGCAGCGCATGGGGCGTGCGGCTATTCGCACGGTCGGCGACCTGGTGTATGCCATCCTGACCGGCAACCCGGCCATGTCCGATGGTGTGGCGCTGTTCCACGCCGACCATAAAAATCTGTTGGCCGCTGCAGGCATCAGCACCGCCGGCGTCGATGCCATGCGCGTCGCCATGGGCCTGCAAAAAGAAGGCGCATCCACGCTCGGTATCCGCATGGCGCATCTGTTGGTGCCGCTGGCACTGGAAGGTACCGCCAACGTCGTGCGCGACAGCGAATATGAAGTGGGCGCCGCCGCCAAGAACAACACAGTCCCCAACTCCGTGCGCGGCACCTTTGACGTGATCGCCGAATCGCGCCTGGACGCCAATTCCTCGGCGGCCTGGTACAGCACCGCCAACGCCGGCGTGCATGACACTGTGGAAGTGAGCTATCTGGACGGCAATGAAGCGCCGACCCTGGAGCAGCAAAACGGCTGGAATGTCGATGGCGTGGAATTCAAGGTGCGCCTGGACGCCGGCGTGAAAGCGCTCGATTTCCGCACCATGACCAAAAACCCCGGCCAATAAGCCGCCAACCTGACAAGTGCCGCTGCGGCGGCACGTCCCCCATTTCATAGGAGCCACCATGGCCAAGAACTACATTCAGGAAGGCGACATCCTGGCGTACACCGCCGGCGCCACCGCCATTCCATCCGGCGCGGTCGTGCTGATGGGCAAACGCATCGGCATCTCGCAGGCCGATATTCCAGCGATGGGTAGCGGTAGCGTCTCAGTCACCGACGTTTGGGCCCTCGCGAAGCTGGGCACCGACGTCGTCGGCCAGGGCGATCTGCTGTACTGGGATGCTGCCAATAATCGCCTGACTACCACCGCTGCCGGCAACACGGCGGCTGGCTTCGCTGCGGCGCCAGCCGGTGCGGGCGTCGCCACGGTCAACATCAAGATCAACGCCTGATGTTCGACGTCCTGGAAGCGCGCATGAACTGCACGGCGCATAAAAAACTGGCCAATGCGATGGCCACCATCGGCGCCAATGCGGTGCCGGTGATTTTTGACGCCGAATACTCGGCCGCGACGGTGGGCGCCGCGCGCATGGGTGCCACCTCGCCGCAAATGCAGATCATGAACGCTGACGTGCCGGACGATTTCGCCGGCAGCATCATCCAGATTACCGTTGGCAGCCAGGCGCAAGCCGTGGCCTGGCGGGTTGCAGAGCGCCAGCCGGATGGCGAACAGCCGACTGGCATCACTTTGGTCTACCTGGAGCAGCCATGAGCAGCGCGCAATTTGGCGTCGTCAGCGCCATTCTCGACCAGTTGCAAGTCGCGCCCGCGCTGGCGGCTGGCCGCATCCATCGTTCGCGAACCCGCGCCATCGGGGTTGACCAGCCCAGCGCCATCGTCGTGCGCATCGAGCGCAGCACCTCCACCCTGGCAGACGTCATCGGCGGTCCCACTACCTGGGCCACCCTGGTCAACGTGGAGTGCTATGCGCGCGCTACCGGCGCCGAGCCGGATATTGCTGCCGACGCGCTGCTGGTGGAAGTCTTTGAGCGCCTGGCGCTGGCGCCAACCCTGAACGGCGCCGTCATGTCGTTCGAGCCGCTTCCTGGCGACACCTTGTCGTGGGAAGTGGACGAACTTGATTCAAAAATTGCCTGCATTACCGCCAAATTCATCGTGATGCACAAAACCAAAGGAAGGAAATTGACTTGATGGATGCCAAAACATTAACGCAGGCCGCCGCACCAGTGCCGGCCGTGCCCGCGCCAATCCGGCATGCCGACCCAAAAACGGGCGGTAGCTACACCCGCAATCTCGTCACCGGCGCTCTTGTCAAGAACGCAGCACCGGCCGCACAACCAAAACAGGAGTAAGTCATGTCGCGCCTCATTCGCAATACGGCGATCCTCGCCAAAACAGAGCCCGTGTACGGCACCGACGCCGTGCCCACTGGTGCGGCCAATGCCCTGCTGGTCAGTAACCTCAGTATTAATCCGCTGAACGCGCAAAACGTCGACCGCAACAATATCCGACCCTTCCTCGGTGGCGACGAGCAGCTGGTCGGCAGCCGCCACGTCGAAATGGGCTTTGACGTCGAACTGGTCGGCGCCGGCACGCTGGGCGATGCCCCCGCGTGGGGCCCGCTGCTGCGCGCCTGCGGCTTTGCCGAGGTAATCACCGCAGGCGTGCGCGTGGACTATGTGCCAATTTCGACCGGATTTGAATCGGTCAGCATTTACTGGTACGACGATGGCGTGCTGCACAAGGGGCTGGGTGGGCGCGGCACTGCCTCGCTCAAGCTCAGCGTCGGCGAAAAGCCGGTTATCTCTTGCAAATTCGTCTGTCTTTACGGCGGCATTGCCGTGGCCGCAGCGCCAACCGCAGACCTGGAAGAGTGGCAAATCCCGGAAATCGTCCTCGATGCCAATTCCGGCAGCCTGGTCTGGGGCGCTACGCATGCGATCGCCACGGCCCCTGCACTGGTTGGCGGCGACCTCTACCCCAGCCAGGGCCTGACCATTGAACTCGGCATTTCTACGCCGTTTCAGTCGTTGCTGGGTGGCGAATCGGTGCCGATCACCGAGCGCAAAGTGACTGGCGCCGTCAAGCTCGAACTGACGGCAGCGCAGGAAGTTGCCGCCATGGCCGCCGTGCTGGCCACTGCCAAAACCAGTCTCGGCATGATCCACGGAACAGTCGCAGGCAGCCGTGTTGCCGTGTTCATGCCCGGTGTGCAGCGTATCGAACCGACCAAGGAAGACCTCAACGGCACCCGCATGATTGGCTACAAGCTGCTGGTCAACCCAGTCGTCGGCAACGACGAAATCCGCATCGTTACCAGTTTTTAAACCCCGGGGCCACCGCGCCCCGTTATCAGGAAATACATCATGACCAAAAAATACAAAATCGTTGTTGGCAATACCGTAGCGGTGCTGGTGTCCGGCTCCCATACCAATGAGGGTGGTAAGGCCATTCCCTTCAAATTCACCTTGATCTGCAAGCGCCTGGATGCTGCCGACCTGAAGGATGCCCTGGCTGGCGGCGAAACCCAGGTGGACGAGTTTGTCACCAATGTGGCCACCGGCTGGCGCGATCAGCGCCTGGTGCTGGAAGACGACGACACGCCTGCGGATTTCTGCGATGACGCCCTGGCGGCGCTGCTCAATATCAGCGGCCTGGGCATGCTGTGCTTCGCCGCCTACATGAAAGAGGCTGGCGCCAAGGCAAAAAACTAAGTCAGGTCGCGCGCCATGTGGCGCTCGGCCTGGTTGAGTCGGAAGAAGACGAACAGCAACGGCGCGAATCGACCGCAGATGCAGCGGCAGCGATAGGTCTGCGGATTCGGCGGGCGCCTGTCGTCTGCGACGAGCTTCATTTGTGGCCTGAGAACGTGCCCAGCTGGAACCTGTTCCAGGCCATGAGCACGCAGTGGATGGTCGGCATGGCCGGCGCAACCGGCCTGTCGTACCCAGGCGTGGAAGTTGTCATGCGCAAGTGTCGCGTCAAGCGCTGCGACGAAGAACGTGTTTTTCATGAAATTCAATGTATGGAGCGGGCGACCTTGAGCGCCTGGAGAGAGAAAACCGATGGCAAATGAATCACGCGTAATCATTACTGCCGACTCGGCCCAGGCGATCCGGGAATTCAATCGCCTCCGCACGCAGTCAACATCTTCTCTTCGCGATATTGCATCGTACAGCGACAAGGTCGGCGCTGCTCTTGGCGCAATTGGTCTCGGTACGGGCTTGGCCGCCATCGTTAGCATGAGCGACGAATATGCGAAATTCACCGCCCAGCTGCGTCTGGCGACAGTGTCGCAAAACGAATACAACGCCGCCTACGCTGATGTGAAGCGCATTGCCAACGCCTCGCAGCAGGCGATGGCCGCCACCGGCACGCTGTATGCGCGCATTGCCAACGGCACGCGTGAACTGGGCACGACGCAAAAGCAGGTTGCCGAAATAACCGAAACCGTCAACATGGCGCTGAAGGTTTCCGGCGCCACGGCGACGGAATCTGCATCGGCCCAGCTGCAGTTGTCGCAGGCCTTCGCCTCCGGCACCTTGCGCGGCGAGGAGTTCAATGCCGTCAACGAGGCTGCACCGCGGTTGATGAAGGCCCTGGCTGATGGCATGGGCTTGCCGATTGGCGCCTTGAAGGGCATGGCGGGCGAAGGGAAAATCACTTCCAAGATCATGGCCGAGGTCTTGCCAAACGCCCTTGCCGCACTTCGTGAAGAAGGCAAGAAAGTGGCCACGATCGGTGGTGCTTTTACCGTCCTGAAGAATGAATTCATGGAATTCACGGCCATCAAGGCGCAGGCGAACGGCACGGTGAATATTTTAACTACCAGCATAAAATTACTTTCAGACAACATCAATGTGCTGTTTGCTGTCACGGCTGGATTGTTGACGCTGAAATTGGCGGGGTATTTCTTCACGGGCGTTGCTGCCGTTCAGGCCTATTTCGCTGCCAATGCCGAGCTAGCCGCCTTGCTGGTGATCGAGAGGGCGGCGTTGATTTCAAAGGCGGAGGCGCTGGTGGCCAGCACCACTGCCGTGGCTGCTTCCACCTCGGCAAAATTGGTCGAGACGCAGGCGACATTGGCTGGGCTGGTGGCGCAAAAAACCGCCTTGGTGGCGGCGCGCGAGATGGTATTTGCCCAGTATAGTCAGGCCAAGGCAAATATTGCATCCGCCGAAGCGGCCATCGCCGCAGCATCGTCCGCGGGAGCGCTCAGCTTTGCATTGCGCGTGGTGCGTGCCTCAACGTTGGATTTGGCCGTGGCCGAGCAGGCGCGCACCGTAGCACTGGCTGAACTCACAGCGTCGAGCATCGCGCTGGGACGCGTCTCGGCCGGATTAACGACCGCTACAGCGTCGGTCACCGCCGCGCAGGCTGCCGACACGGCCGCCACAAGCGCCCGCACCGCAGCAACGGTGGGTCTGAATGGCGCCATCGGTCGTACCGTAGTCACTGCAGGCCTGGCCTCCAAGGCGCTTGGTTTTCTCGGTGGACCGATCGGCATCATTACTACGCTGCTAAGTGTGGGGGCTGCAGCTTGGGTGCTGTGGGGTAGCAAAGGTAGCGAGGCTGAAAAAGCCGTTACCGCGACGCTGGCCAGCGAAATTGATGAGTATTTGGAGAATTTGAACAAGCAAATTGAGAAATTGAAAGAGCGTAACGAGCTTGCTGGGAAAAAAATGATAACCGGTGCAGCTCCAGTTACCGAAAATGAAAAGAACCGCGAAAAAATCCTGGCCGAAATTAACTCGATTGGGAAGCAAGTCGATTTAGATAGCGCCGCTAAAAATGCGTTGATGGCACTTTGGGGTGGGAAGTTGAATAAGCTGGACGTCGACGCGAAAACTTTTGACACTGTGCAAGCAAAAAATAAAGCATTCACGCGTGATGCAGATATCAAGACTTGGTTGGGAGAAAACGGCAGTGCCGCGCAGAAGATGGCAGCCGAACTGGATGAGCTCAAAAAGAAATTTGGGGAGCTAACTCCGGAAGTGGAAAAGATCGTCCGCGCCAAATACGAAGATAAAGGTACCGCTGCAGCGCTCAAAAAAGAGCAATCCGCATATGAGAGTCTGATTGCCTCCATTCGGACCAAGGCCGCCGAAAACACGCTGGAGGCAAAGACCGATCAGAATGCGACCGAAAGCCAGAAAATGCGCATCAAGCTTGATGAGGTGCTTGGCACCGGCAAGCGGGCATTGTCCGTCGCACACCGCCAACTGGCGAAAGACGCGATTGCCGATTTGGCAGCTTCCGAGGCAGCATTGAAAGCGCGTGAGCAAGAGAAAGACGTGCAAGACTCCTTGCTTGAAAGCACCACCGCGCGCGGCGCATCGACTGCCGCGCTGGCTGCCGAATATGCCATGTACGGCAAATCCAGTGACGCCCGCGCCATCGAAATGATCGCCGTCAAGGCTCAGGCCGACCAGGAAAAGTTCCTGCTCGATGCCAAAATCAAAGGCAAGATCGTCACAGAAGACCAGATCGCGCGTCTCACGGCCGAAAAAGACGCACGCGTGCTGGTCGAACAGGCCACGCTGGCGCAGACCACGGCATTGAACTACGCAGCCGGGCTGAAGGTCGACAATCAAAAATTCGCCGCCGAATCTATCGCTGACCCAAAGGCCCGCGCCGATGCGCTGCTGAAGATCGACGCCGATGTGTGGCGCGAACGCATTACCTTGGCTGGCGCCGGCACCGATGCGCAAAAGGCGTTGCAAACTGAATTCAATACCTGGTACGCGAACCAGTCGACCAAGGTCTTGCTCGACGTTGATGTCACGCGCGCCACGGAAGTGCTGAAAATCCTGGAATCGATCGATGCTGCAGCACGCTCCGCTGCCAGCGGCATGGCCGACTCGTTCGGCTCGGTTGGCGAGGCTATTGGCGGCCTGACGACGGCATTGTCTGGCTATGCCGTGCAGCAACAGGCTATCGCAGCGCAGCTGACGGCAGCAACCAGTGATGCCAAAGGTGATCCGACCAAGATCGACAAGGCTAAGGCAGCGGCTGCACAACAAAGTGCGCAAGCTCAAGTCAAATCCTACGGCGACATGGCCGGCGCGGCGAAAGGATTTTTCAAGGAAAACACCGCCGGCTACAAGGTGATGCAGACCACTGAGAAAGCCTTCCGTGCCTACGAAATGGCGATGGCTGTCGAGTCGATGATCAAGAAGATATTCTTCAAAGAAACGGAAGTCGCCGCCAACCTGACGCTGAACGGCGCCAAGCTGACCGGTGAGGCGGCCGCCAGCGCTGCATCTAAGGGCCTGGCCGCAACCGAAGCCAGCGCCTGGGGTATTACAGCCGTCGTCAAGGCACTTGCATCGCTGCCGTTCCCCTGGAACCTGGCCGCCGGTGCTGCCACGCTGGCCGCTGTCGTCGCCATCGGCGCCACGATGATGGGCGGCGCAGGCGGGGGCAGCGTCAGCGTGTCCGAACAACGCCAGGCCGCCAACGGCACCGGCTCGGTGCTGGGCGACTCGTCCGCAAAATCGGAATCCATCGCGCACTCGCTGGCCATCATGGAGAAAAACTCCGGCCTGGGCCTGGCCTATTCCTCATCGATGGTCGTGTCGCTCAAGCAGATCGTGAGCGGCATCGGCGGGCTTGGCAGCCTGCTGGTGCAGTCCGATACGCTGACCACCTCACTGGCCACCCAGGGTAGTTCCAGCGGCTGGCTCGGCAGTGTTGTCAGCAGCATCTTTGGCGGCAAGACGACCGTGCAGGACGCCGGCATTGTCACGGGCAAGACCAATCTGGGCGCCCTGGACACCTCTGGCCTGAATGTCAGCTCGTATGTCGACACCAAAAAGAGCGGCGGCTGGTTCTCCAGCGACAAGTACAACACCGCGCTGACCGGCCTGGGAGCTGAAACCAGTGCCCAGTTCACCAAGATCATCCTTGGCCTGCGCACGACCGTCCTCGGCGCGGCGGACATGCTGGGCTTGGGCGGTGACGCCTTTACTGCCCAGTTGAACACCTTCGTGGTCGACCTGGGCAAGATTAGCCTGAAAGACCTGAAGGGCGACGAGCTGCAGGCGGCGCTGGAAACGGCATTCTCGAAGGCTGGCGACGACATGGCGCGCTACGGCGTGGCTGGCCTGGAGCAATACCAGGCAGTGGGCGAGGGCTACCTAGAAACGCTGGCGCGTGTGGCCAATGACTACATGCAGGTGTCGGATGTGCTGGCCGTACTGGGCAAATCGTTCAACGTCACTGGCCTGGGCGCGGTGGCGCTCAGCGAAAGCCTGATCACTGCAGCAGGCGACATCGAGGCATTGACCAGTGGCACCAACTTCTTTGTGCAGAACTTCCTGAGCGAAGCCGAGCAAATGGCGCCGATCACCGCTTCGGTGAAGAGTGCCATGGCGGCGTTGGGCCAGTCCGGCGTGACCACTGCCGACCAATTCAAGTCCCTGGTACTGGCGCAGGACCTGAACACGGCTGCTGGCCAGTCCATGTATGCGCAGCTGATCGCCATCGCCGAGCCGTTCAAGAAGGCCGCTGATTACGCGGCCGAGCTGGCGACCGCCACCGGTGACTTGGCTGCAGTGACCAAAACAGCCAGCGAAATCGCCAGCGAGCGCAAGGACTTGCTGCAGCAGCTGAACGAGTTGACGAAAAGCGAAACCGAACTGCTGGCCATCCAGCGCGCCGGTATCGCCGACGTCAACAAGGCGTTGTTCGACCAGGTGCAGGCGGCCAAGGCTGTGGTATCGGCCAAGGATGCGTTGTCCAAAGCCTACGACACTGAGGCGGCAGCGGCCAAGACGGCGCTGGAGAAATCCAAATCGTGGGTGACCACCTTGAACAGCCTGAACGCCAGTTTCGCCCTGGGCAGCCAGTCGACCCTGACGCCAGAGCAGAAATACGCCGAGGCGCGTGCCCAGTTCGAGAAAACCCTGTCCGCCGCCAATGCTGGCGACACGACGGCGCAGGCTGGCCTGTCCGCAGCTGAGCAGGCATTCCTGACCGCCTCGCAGGTGGTCAACGCGTCGGATGCCAAATACGCCGCAGATTACGCCCGCGTGATGGCGGCCAACGACGAGGCAGCGAAATGGGCCGGTATGCAGGTCGACGTGCAACAGGCCAGCCTGGATGCGCTCACAGCATCCGTGTCGGGTCTGATCACCATCAACGACAGCGTGCTGACGGTGGCGCAGGGCATTGCCAACCTGCAGGCGGCGATGGGTTTTGCCACCGGCTTGGGCGTGCAGTTCGACGGCTCCCATGCCAGCGGCCTGGCCAACGTGCCATTCGACGGCTACGCGGCCGAGCTGCACCGGGGTGAGGTGGTGGTGGACGCGCAGGCAGCGTCTGCCATGCGCCGCTACTTCGGCGGCTCGCCAAGCCAGGGCGGCGGCAACACGGACGCGCTGGTGGCGGAAATCAAGAGCCTGCGCGAAGAGGTTAAGGGGCTGCGCGCCGACCAAGGAAAACAAACGGGAGCCTTGGTCGCCAGCAACTTCGATGCGAACAAGCAGGCAGCGCAAGCTGTCGTTGCCGGCGTAGAGAAATCGGCCAAAACATCGACCTGGAAAAAAACGAGTGAAAAGGAGTTGGCGTATGACAACTGATGTGCAATTTTTAGAATGGCTGCAAAGCTCGTCGGCCGTGCGCATGGTGCTGATCGAGGCCCAGGTGAACGTGGACGGCAGCGAGGTGACGCGCTATATCGCCTCGCGGCCATACATCACCGGGCCGGGTGATGTGCCGGCCAACACGGAGTATCTGCCGCTGGCCACGGGCGGCCTGGCTTTCACGGAGCAGGTCAGCCTGACGGGCGAGGCGGGCTTGTCGGGCGGTGATATCGAGCTGGACAACGGCGATGGCGGCTTGGATAGCTGGCTGGGCGAGGTGTGGCGCAATCGTGCCATCCGCGCCTGGTCCGGCGACCCGAGCTGGCCGCGCGCGGATTTTCGCCTGGTGTTTGACGGCATTATCAGTGACGTAGCCAGCTCCAGCCGCGAAAGTATCAACCTGGTGCTGCGCGACAAATTGCAGCGCCTGAACGTGCCGATCACCGAGGCCAAGCTGGGCGGCACGACGCAGAATATGGACGCCATCTTGCCGATTCCGTTCGGCGAGTGTAGCAACGTGGTGCCGCTTCTCTCCGATACGAATTTGCTGTATCGGTTCGGCTGCCCAGTGGAGCGGGTGATGGGTGGCGACGAGTTCGGTCCGGAGGTGCGCTACAACGGCAAGCCCGTCTCGATCACTCCCGACCTAGCGGCTGGCAGCTTCCGCCTGCAACTAAATCCAAACGGCGCCACGGTGACGTGCAGCGTGCAGGGCGGCAACGTTGGCGGCTACGCGCCGCGCATCGCGCCGCTGGTGCAGCGCATCGCCACCGCCTACGGCACGGTCGCCGGGCGTTTCGCCCTGGCCGATCTGGATCTGGTCAACCTGGCCGCCTTCGACGCCGCCCACCCGCAAACGGTGGGCTTGTATATCTCCGACCGCACGAACCAGGCGCAGGCCATTCAACAGCTGGCTGCCAGCGTGGGCGCCCAGGCGTTGATGTCGCGCACTGGCAAGCTGCGCCTGGTGCAGATCGCGCTGCCTGGCATTGGCGTGCCCGTACAGATCGGGCCGGATCAGATGACGGGGGAGCTGCAGGGATTGCTGCACCCGGCCGAGCGCCTGGCGGTGGTGGCGGCCGTCAAAATCGCCTTCGACCGGAATTACACAGTGCAGCCCAGCCTGACCACATCCATCCCGCCAGTGCATGCCGACCTGTATGCCACCGAATGGCTGACGGAAACGGTGGTCGATGAGGCGGTACGCACGCGCTACCGCCTGACGGACGACCCCGCGCAGATCGAAACGTGCCTGAAAACCCGCGCCGACGCGCATGCCGAAGCAGCGCGGCGCCTGGCCCTGAACAGCGTGCCACGCACGATCTACGAATTTGACGGAGAACCCGAGATGATGATGCTGGAACTGGGGCAGGCCGTGACGCTGCGTGACGCGCGCTATGGCCTGCAGGATGGCAAGCCGGGGGTGGTGGTGCTGCTGGCGCGTTACTGGCTGACGGGCCGCGTGACCGTTGGGGTGCTGGTTTGAGCGCCGTGGTAGGTGAGCGCGACACGCTCATTATGAATACGGTACCGCGCTATGCGGCGCCGATAGACCGCGCGCTGAAGCTCACGCCCAGCGCCACTATGTTCGAGGTGTCGGTGGCCGGAGCACCGACGCCGACGGCGATCACATTCTCGGCCCTGATGCTGGGCGCCGTGGGCGAGATCACGTTTTCCAGTGTACCGCCCGTGCCGCTGACGGTGGCCAATGGCGACGCCGTGCTGAAATTTGAAGATATGACGGCCAGTATCGTCACAATCACGGCCACCACCGTGATTGACGGCCTGACCTATTACGACCGCCAGACGGTGTCCAAGCAACAGGCGCTGGACTTGACGCCGCCGCCGGCACCGACCGGCCTTGTAGCGACCGGCACGCCTGCAACGATTGTGCTGCACTGGGACGCGGCGCCTGGCAACTATAGCAACCTGTCGCACACGGAGATCTGGCGCGCGCAATCGAACAACTTTGCGATGGCCACGCTGGCTGGCCGCTCCGATGGCCGTGAATATATCGACCCCGTGGGGCCAGGTGCTACGCGTTGCTACTGGATTCGCTATGTGTCGCGCGCGGCGATCCCTGGCCCGTACAACGCCGGCAGCGGCACCATCGGCTCGTCCGACGCCGAGGTCGAGCACCTGCTGGGTGTGCTGACCGGGCAGATCACGCAGAGCCAACTGTATGCAGACTTGGGTGCGCGCATTAACCTGATCGACGGCCCAGCATCGACGGCGGGCAGTGTGGCGGCGCGCGTGGCGACAGAGGCGACGGCACGCACTCAAGCACTCGCGGCCGAGGCCCTGGCGCGGACAACTGGCATCACCGCAGAGCAGACCTCTCGCACCGATGCCGACGGTGCGCTGTCGACGCGCATTGATACCGTCGTGGCAGCCAACGGCTCCACCGCCGCAGCCGTTACCGCAGAACAGACAGCCAGAGCCAATGCCGACGGCGCCCTCGGAACCCGTATTGATACGGTTGTGGCAACCAGCAGTGGCAATACGGCCGCGATTACGGCCGAGCAAACCACCCGCGCCAACGCCGATAGCGCGCTGGGCGTGCGCGTCGATACCGTCGCGGCCACCACCGGCTCGAACACGGCGGCCATTACAGCCGAGCAGACAGCACGCGCCAATGCCGACGGCGCTCTATCTGGTCGTATCGATACGATTTCAGCCAGTGCAGGCGCCAATACGGCTGCCATCCAGGTGGAGGCGCAAACACGGGCCACGCAGACCGGCGATCTGTACGCACAGTACACGGTCAAGCAGGACGTCAACGGCTACGTCAGCGGCTACGGCCTGGCGACCACGGCGAACAACGCCACGCCGAGCTCGGCATTTGCCGTGCGTGCGGATGCGTTTTACATCGCTAGCCCATCTGGGCCGGGCGTGGCGCCATCGATGCCGTTCATCGTGCGCACCACCGAAATAGTGATCGATGGCGTCACCATCCCCATCGGTGTGTATATCGCCAACGCGTATATCCAGAACGCCTCGATCACCAACGCCAAAATCGGCGGGGATATCTGGTCGAGCAATTTCGTTGCGGGCTCGTCCGGATGGCGCCTGTATCGCAGTGGCGATATGGAAATCAACAATCTGCGCGCGCGTGGCTCCATTGCTGGTGGCGCATTTACTGGCTACGCATGGCCTGCGAACGGTGGCCTGGGGTATTTTCTGGGCGAAGCGGGGCTACTGCTTGGCAACCCCGGTACTGGGCGGTATTTTCAGATTAACGGCGAGGGGGATGTCGCCGCACCGGGATTTACCATCATCAACGGCAAGGCCACTTTTTCCGGCAACGTCGTCTCAGGCGCAGGAACTGGATTCCGCGTCGAAATGGGACCGGATGACCCGATCTATGCCATGTGGGCCGGCTCAGGCGCCAAGACCGATGCCAACGCTATTTTCTATTTGAAACGGGGTGGCTCCGGCTATTTCGGCGGTTCCCTGTCGGCAGGCGCGCTCAAAACTGCCGTGACCAATCCTGAAATCAATCCGAACGCGCAGCTGGTGGATGGCCCATTTGGCTCGAACGGTGGTGCTATCAACGTCGTTTGCAGCCTGTCATGGATATATGCCAGGGCCTCGACGCGAGATAAATATACAGCCGGTGCTGGCACAAATACCGCAACCATTACGCTGTACCGCACGATTGGCGGTGGTGCGGAACAAATGGTGCAGACCGGCACATTTAGTGGACCTACCGAAATCATTAACACTCTGGCCTCTGAGGAGAAATCGACCTGCCAGCAGTCCATTCAGGGGTCATTCACCTATATGGATACGGCTGCCAGCACGCTGAACCGCACATACCGCGCTGTCCTGTCGCTGACGATTCAGGCGATAACGGTTACGCCGCGCCCAGGTGGTACTGGCAGTGCCGATCAGGATAGTGTCTACCAGCGGCTCACCCTCATCACCACGGAATAACATGCCAAATCTTCGCATCCTCCACGACAACGCCGCCGACCGCGCCGTGCTCACCGCATCGAGCCAGGCCGGTGCGCTGGGGCCGGCCAACCTGCAGCGCGATAGCAAGAGCGCCGTGCTGCGCGCCACCGGCACGACGCAGACCATTACCGCCACCTGGCCGACGCAGGAGGTGGTTGCCTACGTGGCCATGTTCGACACCAACCTCACCAGCACCGCTCGCATGCGCGTGCGTGGCTATGCCCAGCCCGGCGATGCCGTGCCAGTGCTCGACACCGGCTGGACGATGCCGTGTCCTGAGGCGCCGCTGGGCAGTTACCCATTTGGCGAGATGCCGTTGGGCTGGAATGCCTACAAATGGGGCGGCGTGAACACCTGGGCGCGCGGCGGCGGGAGTAATTTGGTGAGCTGGTTTTCCGCCGTGCTGGTGCGTCAGATGGTTGTCGACGTGACCGGTATTGATACGCCGGAGGGCTACATTGAAATGTCGTGGCTGGTGGCGGGCAATTATTTTGCGCCCGAGTACAACGCATCATACGGTGCATCACTCCAGCTGCAGGACACCAGCGAAGCCTACCGCACCAGCGCCGGCTCCCCGAAAACGGCTGTTGGCACGACCAGCAAAAAACTCAGCATCAACCTAGAGCACCTGACACCACCGGACCGCGCGCGCCTGATGCATATCCTGCGCGAGTACGGTCCGATCAAGCCGCTGATGTTCAGCTTATTTCCCGAGAATGCTGACCCGTTGCTCGAACAGGACCACATGATTTACGGTCGGGTCACCAATCTGGGTGCGGTCAGTACCCCGTATTACGAAACCTATTCCGTACCACTAGAAATTGAAGGGATCTAAAAATGGCATCGAAATTTTTACCAGGTATGAAAAACGTGCTGGAGGTATTGAACCAGATGTGGGATGCGTTTGCGGCCGGGCCGTATAACGCGCTGCCGCTGACTGGTGGGAAATTGACCGGGCTAGTGGAGAGTACTAGCACGATTATCGCCATCCGCGGTGCGATTGGCGTAAATGCCGGTGGCGTGTCCGGTATGTGGTTTCGGGTAGCGAAACTCAATGCGCTGGGCTCCCCCTCGCAGGCGTCGGTACGAGTGCTTGGCACGGCGTCGTACGATACTACGGGGGCGAGTAATGCGATGGAGACGGTCATTTCGCTCCGCTATGATAATGATGGGCAAATTCGCGGCCATTTTTATTCAATCGGCGCGCTGCCGACAAATACTGTGTCGGCGGTGCGCATTGGGCGGGATGGCTCGGTGTACATCAAAACGAATGATTTTTTTACCATTGAGCCATACATCGACTCGTCGATTGCTGTGCATCAAATCCCAGAGCAGGCAGTCCCTCCGGTCGACGCGTATGAGGCACCTGCCATTTTCGGCGTGAAATGTGGCGCCGAGTCGACCTTCACGGTGACGCCTGGCGCGATAGTGGCGCGCGCCACGCTCACGGCAGGTTCGGTCGGACCATTGGTGGACAACGCGCATACGCTGGGCTCGTCGGCGCTGGCGTATAGCACTGTCTACGCCCGGACGGGCACCATCAACACCTCCGACGTCCGCCTGAAATGCTATTTCCGCGATCTCACCTCGACCGAAATCGCCGCTGCCCGTGACATTGCCCGCGCCATCGGCATCTACCGCTGGCGCGATGCTGTGGAAAGCAAGGGGGAGGATGCGCGCGAACACATCGGCCCCACCGTGCAGCGCGCCATCGAGATCATGCAGGCGCACGGCCTGGACCCGTTCAATTACGGATTCATTTGCTACGACGAATGGGAACAGCAAACCGTCGAGCATCCGGCCATCGAGGCGCGGCCTGCCGTGTCTGCTGCCGAGGCGGTGCCTGCTGTGTTGAACACGTTCGGCCAGATCGTCGCGCATGCCATGCCTGCCAGCCCCGGTTTCCCGGCCGTCGAGGCGCGCGCTGCCTATACCGAGGTCACGCTGGAGGCTGGCGACCGCTACGCATTCCGCTACGACGAGCTGGCCATGTTTATTGCGGCCGGCCAGGAGGCTCGGCTGGCGGCGCTTGAGGCGGCCCAGTAATGCGCGCCCTACACACCGGCATCGACCTGGCCGGCAGCGCCTTCCGCATGTACGTCGGCGGCAATGCCATCGTGACCTGGTACGTGGCCATGACCGACGACCGCTCGCTGATGCACCTGGTGGCATCGACACGGGACGGCGCCGTGCTGATCTGGCTGCTGATGGCCGTCGGCGCGGCCGCGCTGCTCGACGCGGTCGTCAACGACGTGCTGCCCGACCGTTTCCACTGGCGGGTGGGGCGCCGTCAGCGTCACTACATATTGGCGGCGCTCGCGTTCTGCTACATCGCCCAGCTCTACGTCGAGTTTTTCAACCTGCGCAGCGGCGGCCTGTTGGCCTACTACCTGTGGAATGCCGCCACGATCATGCTCATCGCGTTCATCGACGCCCACCAACGCAACCAGGACGCCCAATGCTCGACAGTCTGCAACTGAAAAAAATCTGCTGGGCCTGGCTGGCCTCATTCTGGAGCGCCAGCGCATGGGCGGCGCAGGCCACGTTCGGCAGCGACCTGTCGACCATCCCGCCGGCGGCTGTGGCTGTGGCGGTCGTGCTGTCGCTGATCGGCGGTGCCTCGGCCACGCTGCGCAAAATCGCCAGTCCGGCCATCACCATCAAATCGGTACCGCTGGAGGTGACGAGTGATCTGCTGCTGTCGATGCTGGCCGGCCTGGTCACATATTTCCTGTGCGCCTGGCAGGAAGTGCCGATCCTGCTGCAGGCGGCGCTGATCCCGCTGGCCGGCTTCGGCGGCGCGCGTGTGCTCGAAGCGTACCTGTCCGGCGCGCTGGCCAAACTGAATAGCCGTCTCGGCGGCCCACCACCACCTGAAGGTACGCCATGAACTTAACCAAGAATTTCACCCTGGGCGAACTGGTCGCCTCGCAGGTGGCCACCCGCAAGGGCATCGACAACGCGCCAGCGCCTGATGTCCTCGTCAACCTCACGCGCCTGGCTGCGTTGCTCGAGCAGGTGCGTCAGCTGGTGGGCGCGCCCATCACCATTTCCAGCGGCTACCGCTCGCCGGCGCTCAATAAAGCGGTCGGCGGCGCGGGTAGTAGCGCGCACCTGACCGGCCTGGCCGCCGACATCAGCACCGCCAAGCTGGCGCCCAAGGCGCTGGCCATGCTGATCCGGCAAAGCGGCATCGTGTTCGATCAGCTGATCTACGAGGGAACGTGGGTGCACATCGCGCTGTCGGCAGGCGCACCGCGGCGTCAGGTGCTGACAGCCAAGTTCGCCGGCGGCGCTGTTAGCTACGTGGCGGGTATTGTATGAGCGCGCTCTCGCGGATCCTGCGGAGCGTGCAGGGCGACGGGCTCATGTTCGAGTGCCCCGGTTGCGGTGTGCCGCACCGGGTTTGGGTTGGCATCGGCGCCGGCCCACGATGGGCATGGAACGGCGACGCCGAGAGGCCGACGTTCTCGCCGTCGCTCCTGGTGCGCGGCACGCAGCCACTTGCTGACGAGGCGCATGCGGCATGGATGCGTGGCGAGGCATCGCTGCCTGAGCCGGTGCCGTTCGTGTGTCATTCGTTCGTGGTCGATGGCCGCATCCAGTTCCTGGGTGACTGCACGCATGAGCTGGCCGGCCAGACGGTCGACATTCCCGATTGGGATACGGGCTTGCTGGGGGATGGGGCGTGAGCGCCGTCACGGCGTTGGCGGGCGCCGCCGTCAGCGGCATCTGGAAGGCGGCGGCCGTCGCATTGGCCGCCGCGCTGCTGATGGTGGCCAGCGCCACCGGTACCGGCTGGTGGCTGGCTGTAGACGACCGCGATACGGCGCGCGCGGCGCTGGCGGTGGAGCAGGGCGCCAGCGCTACCCTGCGCGCATCGATCGGGGAGCAGAACGTCGCTATCGATGGCATGGCCAAGGCCACGATGGCAGCGCAGGAGCGCGGCGCTGCGGCGCAGGCGGTGGCTGCTGCATCGAGCCGGAAATACAGTGCGGCATTGGCGCAGATCGCTGGCGCGCGCGCCGCCACCTGCGACGAGGCTATGCCTGCCGTCAGGCTGCTGCTGGAGGGCGTCCGATGATGGGGCAGTTGTCAAGAAATGCTTTACAACTCGCAGCGGTCGCACTGCTGGCCGGATGCGCCAGCACGCCACCAGCGCCGCAACTGGTCGAAATTCCCGTATTTACACCATGTGTAAAGATGGCAATTCAGGCGCCTGCATACGAATTCGACAAACTGGGGTCGGCAGCAACGGATGGTGAGATCGTCCTGGCGCTGGCGCGAGACTGGCCGCGTGGTCGGAAATATGAGGGTGAGTTGGAGGCGGTTATTGCGGGTTGCCGGTAGCGCGGCGTCAAGTTCACTTGGTCATATTCGGGAGCCCTCTCGTTAGCATGTATAGTGGATATACTCATGAGCGTGATTGCACATTCCCTTTTCTGGAATCTAATTCGCACCTCCCCAAAATATCCCCACTGCGCTCCAAAGGCCGCATTATTACTGGCATTCGACTTCCGGCTCCGGGCACCAGCGCGTATGCAACTCTCCGAGATAGTATTCACTATTTTTAAAGCCTTCACCAGTTCCGCAAAACTGGCTTTGTTCCGCAAAAAGCCACCTGCGCCTATTTTGTCGGCTTCACTAGCTTGCCTCGACGATGCCGGACATACTGCGCTGTCATTGTCGCAGTCGAGTGCCCCAGCTGGGCCTGGGCCGCATCAATTCCTCTCTCCTCTTCTGTATCCGTCCCTGCCTTGGCCCGCAAATCTCGAAACTGGAAGTTGCGTATTTCCGCTTCGATCTTGGGATTGTCCACCGCCGCCTTTGCACGAGCGCTTTCGAACGCATATCGCAGCATGAAGGTTGTCATTTTTTGCCCGCCCTCGTTGTTGATTAGCGCCACGCCCATTGCACAGCGCTTGTCAAAGCGCAAGGCCACCGTGTCGCTGACGGGCACGTTGAAGGCGCCTTCCAGGTTCTTCATGCCGTCCTTGCCGAAGCCGCCGCTGAGGTAGCCTTCCGTCTTGAAGACGGGCTTGGCGGAATCAAACTTGATCACGCCGGCCGGCGAGTTGCGGCCGAACAAGGTGCCTTGCGGGCCGCGCAGCACCTCGACTTGATCCACGTCAAACACGGGAAAGCCTTTCAGCATGGCGTTTTCCTGCACCACGTCATCCATCACCAGGCCCACGGGTTGCGAGGCGTTCAAGTCGAAGTCGGTATTGCCCAGGCCACGGATGTAAAAGCGCGGGAAGGTGCGGCCGTAGTCCGATTCAACCGAGACGCTGGGCGAACGGCTGTTGAGGAAGCGGATGTCGGCGCCGCCGGCCGTCAATGTGTCGAGCTTGTCGCCTTTTAAGGTGGCGATCGAGATGGGCACGTCCTTGATGTTTTCGGCGCGACGCTGCGCCGTGACGATCACCGTTTCCAGCTGACCCGGACCGGCCTGTGCCGCCGGGGCGGCAGGCAGGTCGGCGGCGGTAGCCGGAACGCCGTCCTACGTCGGTGCCTGTGCCTGCGCCATCGCCTGCAAGGGGAAGGCGGCAGTAATTGCCAGGGCGACCAGGGTGCGGCGTACTGTGCGGGCATGCGGTGTCATCATGAAACGGCTCCTAACGCTCGGGGTGGTGGGGCGCTGTTGGCAGGTGCTGGCCAGCCAGACGAAAAGTCATGCTAGCACGGAAAGTATTGCTATTCACGCCATTGTCCAGGCGCGACGATTCATATCAAATTCGACTCAATAGGCCAATAAAATCGTATTTGTCGTCCATATCAGGCGGGTGCATAGTGGGGTGCCGGCAGGCTTGTGCCAGCGCAAATACGGCCAGATGAAGAAGGGATCTTCCCTGCGGCAGTGCAAAAAAGAATTATCAATTTTGCAGCGTTGATTGGGCTGCGGGGCAGGCAATTTTGCATGCGGCCCAACATTTTTTTCGTGGTGGTGGTGGTGTTGCAACGCTACATTGCCGGTCGCGCCGCCGCCTGCCTGGTGCGGGAGGCATCAGGCACGCGCGCGCGGCGCTGGCCTGGCTTGCACCGCCGTTCCCGTCAGATGGGGAATGCCCCGGCGCCAGACACATTCAGGCAGGCAACCTTGTCGCTGGAAAAATACTTGATTTGTCCCAGGCCGATGGCATAGCAGCCGTCGTTGATTGGCGTGATGGGGCCGGTGAGCTTTTCGCCGCTGACCAAGGTCACGACCCAGGGCGTGGTGGCCGGTTTGCCCGCGTGGGCCAGTGCGTGTTGTACCAGGTCAGTCATGCTGCCTCCGTATAGTGTGGGTGGACAGATAATAGCAGCGCGCAGGCGTTTTACGCAGCTTCACGCATCTTCACGCATCGGCCAGCAGATTCTTGGGCAGCGCCACTGACGTGAGCTTCCAGCCCCAGACGCCGTCGCGCGTCAGGGTCAGCTCGCCGATGTGGCTCTTGCTGTGGGCGCGCTGGACGACGACGCTGTTCCAGGAGGTGTAGCGCAGGGTGTAGTCGGGCTTGGCATTGCGCTTGCGGCCGCTGATATCGCTGACCTTGGTGACCGGGTTTTCGTAGCGGTCGTTGAGTTTCATCAAGGCGATGATGCCTTCCGGCATCAGCATGGTGTCGAGCAGAGGATCGATGACGTCCGGGCTGATGCCGTCGCCCACTTCCGGTGCCGAAAACAGCGCGTGCAATTGCTGTCCCAGGCTGCCGCGCAGCTGGGGTACGTCGACATGCGTAGCGAGCGCATGCGTATCTTGCTCCAGGGTTGCCGTGCGGATCCGGTTCATGGTGAAATACGGGCTGCCATAGAAGATGCCGGCCAGTGCGGCCAGTGCTACTAGAGCTAGAAGCAACATTTTTTTCATCATGCAGTCTCTCGGATGCCTGGCGACCCGGTGCGCCTGAAGTGTTGGTATTCTACATAATATTTCTAGAAATCAATATAGCGTTTTAGGTAATTATTGTCCTGAGTCAATATTTCAATAGCTCGGGTGGCAGGACGATGTCCGCCAGTTGCCAATCCCAGATGCCATGGCGGCGCAGCAGGAACTGGGTGGCGGCAGGGCCGGCGCCCTTGCGCCGCAGCACTACTTCATTCCAGGAGCGGTAAGCCATGCCGAAATCGTGGCGCCGGCCATCGGCGCCGTGCTTGCCGTGCAAGATCAATACCGTGATGCCAGGCGGCGAGACGATGGTGTCGAGCATTTCCTTCAGTTCGTCCGCATTGCTTGTTTCGCCGGCCGCCTGCAACTGGCGTGCCACGCTGGCGCGCACTGCCGGCAGGTCGGCCTGCTGCGCAAGGTTTTCCAGGCGCACCGATTTGGCCGCGATGCTGATGCGGTACATGGCGATGTAGGGGCTGACCCAGGTAATGCCGATGGCGGCGACGCTAAAAATCACGGCGACGGCGTATTTTCTTTTCATGGTCTGTGTAGTGTGATGATATGTTGGATGATCTTTGCCGCCGTGATTTTACCCGGCCAGGATGGGCAGATGGTGTAGCATTCGTGCCGGCGCGGGCCATCGCGCCGCAATATTGAGGACAACCATGAATATCACTATCAATCAGGTGCTGCAGTCGTATATCGACCCGCTCACCGCCAGCGAGTACGCCGCGCTTGAACGCAGCCTGCTGGCCGAGGGCTGCCGCGACGCGCTGGTGCTGTGGAACGACGTGCTGATCGACGGGCATAACCGCTACGCCATCTGCCGCCAGCACGGCATCGACTTCAAGACCATCCAGAACACCAGCTTTACCTCGCTCGACGACGTCATGCTGTGGATGATCGATAATCACCTGGCGCGGCGCAGCGTGTCGGACTTCCAGCGCGGCGTGCTGGCCCTGCGCAAGAAGGAAATCGTCGCCGCGCGCAGCCCGGCGCCCGTCAACGCGCTTGACGCGCCCGACGGCGAGCATGCGCCCAAGCCCCCCATGAGCACGCGCGAAGAAGTGGCCAAGGCGGCGCGGCTGAGCAGCAACCAGATCAGCCAGATCGAAAAGATCCAGAAGGCGGCCTCGCCGGAACTGGTGGAAGCGGTCCGTTCGGGCATGATTTCCATCAATGCGGCGGCTACCGTGGCGTCCTTGCCGCAGGACGAGCAGGTGGCAGCCGTCGCTGGCGGCAAGAAGCTGTTGCGCCAGGCGGCCAAGGAAATCCGCGAACAGCGCGCCGCCACGCGCACGCCGCGCGAGCCGAAGATCCACGTGTCGCAAGATACGCCGGAGACGGGCAACGAGCCGTGGGCCGAGAACGCGGCGCAGGCGCCGTCCGAAATGGAGCGCCTGCGCGGCGAGATCGCCAGTTTGACGCAGCGCAATGTGCAGCTGCAGGCAGAAAATGTGGAACTGAACCAGCGTATTTCGGCTTTAATCGACGCATCCTGATTGTTTGACCTGATTCTGGAGTAGTGCATGCTGCACAGCCGTACCCTGTTTGCCGCCATCGCTTGCGGCGCCGTTGCCGTGTCTCCCGTGCTGGCCGCTCCCGCCGCCGCTGCCACTGCTGTCACCGAGATGGCACGCTGGCAGGCGCAGGCTGCCAATGTCAGCATCGCGCGCGATACCTGGGGCGTGCCCCATGTGACGGGCAAGAGCGACGCGGATGCGGTCTTTGGCCTGATGTATGCACAGGCCGAGGATGACTTCCCGCGCGTGGAACGCAATTACATCAACGCCATGGGGCGCCTGGCGGAAGTGGAGGGCGAGCAGGAGCTATACCGCGACCTGCGCATGAAGCTCTTCATCCATCCGCAAGAGCTGCAGGCGCAGTACCGCGCCAGCCCGCCCTGGCTGCGCAAGTTGATGGATGCGTTTGCCGATGGCCTCAATTTTTACCTGGCCACGCATCCGCAGGTGAAACCGCGCCTGATCACGCATTTCGAGCCGTGGATGGCCTTGAGTTTCAGTGAAGGCAGCATCGGCGGCGATATCGAATCGATCAACCTGGCGCAGCTCGAAGCGTTTTATGGCCAGCAGGGCGGGTCCGCTGCCGTGGCGCTGGCCAGCGTGGAAACCGGGATGGAGCCTGAGCCGAGCGGCTCGAACGGCTTCGCCATCGCGCCCGCCATCACCAAAAACGGCCATGCGCTCCTGATGATCAATCCGCACACCTCGTTTTATTTCCGTCCCGAAGTGCAGATGGCCAGCGGTGAAGGCCTGAATGCGTATGGCGCCGTCACCTGGGGCCAGTTCTTTGTCTACCAGGGTTTCAACGAGCGACTCGGCTGGATGCACACCTCGGGTGGCGGCGATGTCATCGACGAATACCTGGAAAGCATCGTCGACAAGGACGGCGCCTGGTTCTACCGCTATGACGGCGCCTTGAAACCATTGAAAACCGTGCCAATCACTTTGCCGTACAAGCTGGCCGGTGGCGGCATGGGCACGAAAACCATCACGGTCTACTACAGCCACCATGGACCCATCGTGCGGGCGCTGGATGGAAAATGGATAGCCGTGCGCCTGATGCACTCGCCCTTGAAGGCGCTCATGCAATCGTACACGCGCACCAAGGCGCGCGATTATGCTGCGTTTTATCAAACGATGGAACTGCGCACGAATTCGTCGAACAACACTGTGTACGCGGATGCGGACGGCAATATCGCCTATTTCCACGGCAATTTCATCCCCGTGCGCGACCCGCGCTTCAACTGGAAGCAGCCCGTCGATGGCAGCGATCCGGCTACCGAATGGCAGGGCTTGCACACGGTGGCGCAAACTATCACCCTGTTCAACCCGAAAAACGGCTGGATACAGAACACGAATAACTGGCCGTATTCGGCGGCCGGCAGCAACAGCCCGCGCCAGCAGGACTATCCCGCCTACATGTCCGTGTACGGCGAAAACGCGCGCGGCCTGCATGCGCTCAAGGTCTTCCAGAACAAGACGGGTTTTACCCTCGACAGCCTGATCGCCGCTTCCTACGACAGCGAACTGACGGCGTTCGAGTCCTTGCTGCCGCCCTTGTTCGCCGCCTGGGATGCGCTGCCGGAGCATGCTGCGCAAAAGCTGGCGCTGGCCGACAAGATCGCGCTGCTGCGGGCCTGGGACTGGCGTTATTCGCTCACGTCCACGGCCACGTCACTGGCCGTGTTCTGGGGCCAGGAACTGGCCGAACTGGTGGGCAAACAGGCGCGCGAGCAGGGCGTGCCCGTGGTCGATTTCATGGCAACGGACAAGGTCAGCGCGGCGCAGCGCCTCGCCTCTTTGACCAGCGCTGCGGATACACTGCAGCGCGATTTCGGCCACTGGCAAACGCCGTGGGGCGACATCAACCGCTTCCAGCGCCTGACGGGCGACGTGCTGCAGCCGTTTGACGATGCGCAAGCCAGCTTGCCCGTGCCTTACGCCTCGGGCAACTGGGGCGCTCTGGCCGCGTTTGGGCAAAGCAGCAAGAACACGAATGGAAAAAACCGGCGCATTTATGGGGAAAGGGGCAACAGTTTTGTGGCAGCCGTGGAATTTGGCCCGCGCATCAAGGCGAAAAGCATCCTTGCCGGTGGCCAGAGCGGCGACCCGACCTCGCCACACTTCAATGACCAGGCGGCCATGTATGCGCGCGGCGAGTTCAGGGACGTGCTGTTTTATCCTGAAGACGTGGCACAGCACCTGGAGCGCAGGTACCGGCCTGGGGAACACGCTACAGTGCAGCGTATTCCGGCCACGGATTGAGCTGAATCGCGCTACCGTTCAGTATCAAATCGCGTCGAGCGCCGTGCGCAAGTCGTGGCGCAAGTCTTCCAGGTCTTCGATGCCCACCGACAGGCGGATCAAGCCGTCGCCGATGCCCAGCCTGGCCCGCTGTTCTGGCGGGATGCTGGCATGCGTCATCAGGGCGGGGTGCTCGATCAGGCTTTCCACGCCGCCCAGGCTTTCGGCCAGGGCGAAGATGTCGCAGCGCTCCAGGAAACGCCGCGCGCCCGCCAGGTCGGAATCGAGGTCGATCGAGATGATGCCGCCGAAGCCGTCCATCTGGCGCTGCGCCAACGCATGCTGCGGGTGCGAAGCCAGCCCCGGATAAAACACTTTTTTCACCTCCTTTTGCTGTTCCAGCCATTGCGCCAGCGCCAGGGCGCTCTGGCAGTGGCGCTGCATGCGGATGGCCAGCGTCTTGACGCCGCGCAAGGCCAGGAAACTGTCGAATGGCCCGGCAATCGCCCCCACCGAGTTTTGCAAGAAGCCCAGCTGCTCGCGCCATTCCGCCTGGCGCTCTTGCGCGCCGACGATGGCGATGCCGCCGATGATGTCCGAGTGGCCGTTCAGATACTTGGTGGTCGAATGCACCACGATGTCGAAGCCGTGTTCCAGCGGGCGCTGCACCAGCGGGCTGGCGAAGGTATTGTCGGCCACGGCGATGATGCCCCGTGCGCGGCAGATGTCGGCAATGGCCCGCAAGTCGGCCAGTTTCAGCATCGGATTGGTCGGCGTCTCGACCCACACCATCTTCGTTTCGGGGCGCAGCGCGGCCAGCAGGTTTTGCGGATTCGTCAGGTCTACGTAGGTAAAGTCATGTCCGGCCGAGCGGCGGCGCACGCGTTCAAACAAGCGGTAGGTGCCGCCGTACATGTCATCGCCGGCGACGATATGGCTGCCCGCGTCGAGCAATTCCAGCACCGAGGAAATGGCCGCCAGGCCAGAAGCAAAGGCAAACCCGGCGCTGCCGCCTTCCAGATCGGCCACGCAGCGCTCCAGCGCCCAGCGCGTGGGATTGTGCGAGCGGCCATAGTCCAGCCCCTTGTGCACGCCGGGGCTTTCCTGGACGAAGGTGGAGGTGGCGTAAATGGGCGGCATGATGGCGCCCGTCGAGGGGTCGGGCGACTGGCCGGCGTGGATGACGCGCGTGGCGAGATGGCTCTTGCGGGTGGTGTCCTGGCTCAAGATAGTGTCCTGCGTAAGTGGTTGAGAAGGTCGAAGCGGGTGATCAGGCCATAGAAGGCGTCAGCGTCGGCGACGACAGCCGTCAAGCCCCGGTCCAGGGTGGCGCGCAGGGCGGGCAGACCTGCCGATGGCGCCAGCGTTTCGATCTGCGTGGTCATGGTGGCGCCCACCAGCGTAGCGAAATGCGCCGCATCGCTTGAGACGTGCAGCAGCAAGTCCGATTCGTCGATGATGCCGACCAGTTGACCTGCGGCGATGACGGGTAGTTGCGCCAGGTCGCTGGCACGCATGCGGTTGAAGGCCGTCAGCAGGGTGTCGCCCGGGGCTACGCTGACGACGTCGCCCTCGTCGTAGCGGCGCCCGATCAGGTCGCGCAAGTCACCCGACAGGACGCGCTGCAGCAAGCCCTGGTCGCGCATCCAGCCATCGTTGTAGACTTTTGACAGGTAGCGCGTGCCCGTATCGCAGACGAACGTGACGACGCGCTTGGGCGTGCTCTGTTCGCGGCAGTATTTGAGGGCGGCGGCCAGCAGGGTGCCGGTGGACGAGCCACCGAGGATGCCTTCGGCGCGCAAGAGGGCGCGCGCGCTGTCGAAGCTTTCCTGGTCGCTGATGGTGTAGGCCTTGGCCACGCTGTCCATGTCGGCAATCGACGGGATGAAATCTTCGCCGATGCCTTCCACGGCCCACGAGCCGCTCGTGTCACTTACTTTGCCCGTGTCGATGTATTCGGTGAGGATGGAGCCTTGCGGGTCGGCCAGGACGAATTCCAGCTTCGGCTGCGCCTTGCGGAAGTAGCGCGTGAGGCCCGTCAGGGTGCCCGACGAGCCCACGCCGACGACGATGGCGTCCACGTCGTGGCCGCTTTGCTCCCAGATTTCCGGCCCCGTGGTGGTTTCGTGGGCCAGCGGATTGGCGGGATTGTTGAACTGGTCGGCAAAGAAGGCGCCCGGCAGTTCGCGCGCCAGGCGCGCCGCGTAATCCTGGTAATACTCGGGGTGGCCCTTGCTCACGTCCGAGCGCGTGGTATGCACTTCGGCGCCCAGGGCTTTGAGATGCAGCACTTTTTCCGTCGACATCTTGTCGGGCACGACGAGGATCACCCGGTAACCCTTGATGCGGCCCACCAGCGCCAGGCCGATACCCGTGTTGCCGGCCGTCGCCTCGATGATGGTGCCGCCCGGCTGCAAACGGCCATCGGCTTCGGCCGCTTCGATGATGGACAGGCCGATGCGGTCCTTGATGGAGCCGCCCGGATTTTGCGATTCCAGTTTCAGGAACAGCTGGCACAGGCCCGTGTCGAGCCTGGTCACTTCGACCAGTGGGGTATGGCCGATCAGCTGGTATAGCGCTGGCGGCCGGGAGGGGGGTGAGGATGGCATGCGGTCATTCATGGTGGCTCCTGTCAGCGAAACAGCCGCTCCGGATTGTGTCCCGAGAAGCTTTCCGTGCAAAAGGCCGCAGTGTAGGCTGGCGGACCTGGCCTGCGAACGAATGTTTTAATGCTTGCATAGTCGGCTTTCGCATATGGACAGCGGCTTTCTCCATGCCAGTATGCGCCGTTTTTTCGCCGCTTGCCGCGCTGTCGGCGCGTGGATTAAGCTGCCGCAAGTTACCATTGCGATTTATAATCACGCCTTCGAGAGGTGCTAATAACGCCTAACAAAACCGTAGCGAGTGGATGTGAGGCTCGGCGCCCCCGTTGGCCTGAGAAGCGCAGCTGTGCGAATGCACAGTGAGCATCGTAGGCCGCAAATCGCGACGCGCAGTAGGTTTGGTTAGGTGTTCGAAATAGTATTGAAATTTACTCAGATAGGGCAGGCGGCAGTGGCAAAACTTTATTTCCGGTATTCCGCGATGAACGCGGGCAAGTCGACGGCCTTGTTGCAGGTCGCGCATAACTATGAAGAGCAGGGGCAGAAGGTGCGCCTGTACACGGCCGCCATCGACAGCCGCTATGGCGTGGGCCGGGTCACTTCGCGCCTGGGGCCGCAGCGCCAGGTCGATATTTTCGATGCCGAGACGAATTTTCTGGCCGATATTCCCCAGGTAGCGTGCCTGCTGGTTGACGAAGCGCAATTTCTCAGCACGGCACAGGTACAACAATTGCACCAACTGGCGCAAGTGAAGGGCGTACCCGTCATCTGCTACGGCTTGCGCACCGATTTCAAGGGCGAACCGTTCCCCGGCTCGGCCTATCTGCTGGCGCTGGCCGACGATATCGAGGAATTGAAAAATATCTGTACTTGCGGCAAGAAAGCCACGATGAACATCCGCGTGGACGAGCAGGGCCGCCGCATCAAGCAAGGCGAGCAGATCAGTATTGGCGGCAATGAAAGCTATCGCCAGGCGTGCGGGCGCTGTTTCTACTCCTGATCGATGCCAGGAAGTTACTTCACCTAGTTACTCCAGCTAGTTACGCCACCTGCTTACTCCATCTGCTTACTCCACCGCCGGCGCGCCGACGTCGGCATCGTCGGACAAGGCCAGGTCGCCCCGTTCGTAGGCGGCCAGGATGTCATGCGCGCGCGCCGCATCTTTTTCGCGCACCAGCACGCGCGCGCCGCCAATGGCGGGCGCCAGCAGCAAGTTCGCCTGCATGTGCTGGTCGTCCGTGAGGATGACGTCGATGCCGGCCGCTTCCAAACAGCCGCGGATCACATGCGCATCCGTGGGTATCATCAGCCGGGCTATCAAAACGTAGTCGTTGTGCATGGTGTCTCCTGGCGCGGTCGCTGGCGTGGTCGATGTCGCTCCATCTTAGCACCCGGCTGGCGCTTACAGCTTGAACACGCCCACCACCTGCTGCAACTCCTGCGCTTGCTCCTGCAGGGCGTCGGCGGCCGCTGCCGCTTCTTCCACCAGGGCCGCGTTCTGCTGGGTCACCTGGTCCATCTGCGCGATGGCCTGGTTGACTTGCTCGATGCCGCTGCGCTGTTCTTCGCTCGCCTGCGCGATCTCGGCCATGATGGCGCTCACTTGCTGCACGCTGGCTACCACGGTGTCCATGGTGGCGCTGGCCTGGTGCACTTGCGCATGGCCCAGGTCGACCGTGTTGGCCGAGGTCTGGATCAAGTCCTTGATGTCTTTCGCCGCCGCCGCCGAGCGTTGCGCCAGGGTGCGCACCTCGGTGGCGACGACGGCAAAGCCGCGTCCCTGTTCACCGGCGCGCGCCGCTTCCACGGCCGCGTTCAAGGCCAGGATGTTGGTCTGGAAGGCGATGGCGTCAATCACGCCGATGATGTCGGCGATCTTGCCGGACGCGCTGCGGATGGCTTGCATGGTGCTGTTCACCTGCGCCACGGCGGCGCCGCCTTCGGCTGCCAGGCTGGACGATTCACGCGCCAAACGGCTCGCTTGTTGAGCGTGATCAACGTTCTGGCGCACGGTGGAGCTGAGTTCTTCCATCGAGGCAGCCGTCTCTTCCAGTGAACTGGCTTGCTGTTCCGTGCGGCTCGACAAATCCAGGTTGCCGCCGGCAATCTCTCCCGACGCCGTGGCGATCTGCCCGGCGCTGCCGCGCACCTTGCTGACCACTTGCGACAGATTGTCGCTGGTGCGGTTCATGGCGCGCAGCAAACGGCCGATCTCGTCGCCGCTGGTCGTATCGAGGTGTACCGTCAGGTCGCCTTCTGCCATCTGCGCGGCAGCCGCTTCTGCCTGTGCCAGCGGACGCGCCACCAGCACGCGCACCAGCCAGTACAGCAGCAGCGCAAAGACGAGCACGGCGATGAAGCCGGACAGGGCCAGTTGGTTGCGCAACTGGCGGGCTTCCAGCGTGATCTCGTCGCTGAAGGTGCCGCCCGCGATGACCCAGTGCCAGGGCGCGAAGGCACGGTAGCTCAGCTGCTTTTCGCGCGCGCTGGCGCTGCTCTCGCCCGGCGCCGTCCAGGTATAGCGCAGGGCGCCATTCTTTTGCGCCAGCATTTCCTGGATGAATAAACGCCCGTCGCTGGCCTTGAAGTCGAGCGCGCTCTTGCCTTCGCTGCTGGGGTGCAGCACCAGCTGGCCGTAATTGGCTCCGGGCGCCGTGTCGACGATGAAGATGTAGCCCGTCTGGCCGATCTTGACCTGGCGTATCTTGTCTTTCAGCATGGCCAGATTCTGGCTGATGTCCAGGCCAATGAACAGCACGCCCACCACCTTGCCAGCGGCGTCGCGCACGGGGTCGTATTGCGTGATGTATTGCTTGCCAAACAAAGTTGCCATGCCAATGAAACGCTGGCCCGCACGCAGCGGCGCATAGCTGGGGTGATTATGGTCGAGCTGGGTGCCGATGGCGCGCGTGCCATCCTGCTTCTTCAGCGAGGTGCTGACGCGCACGAATTGCTCGCCGTCGACGGCGAAAATGGTGGCGATTGCGCCGGTCTGGGCTGTATAGCGGTCGACCAGGGCCGTATCGAGGTTGAGAACCTTGTCGCCATTGCGCAGCGCTGGCGTGGCCTTGCCGGCCACGGCCACCATATTGTCCGTGTCGAGAGCGAACGGAGCGGCAAATTCGGCCGCAAACAGGCGCGCGAAGCTGGCCGCTTCATGGACCATGGCGGTATGGAACACTTCGGTGGTTGTCATGACGCTGTTCAGTTCGCTGGCTACGGCCGCTTCGGCCCGCTGTTCCAGCACCCTGGAGGTGCTGATACTGATCAATGCCGTCAGGCTGGCCAGGATCAGGCTGACAAGGGCAAAGGTGAAGACGGTAATCTTGCCGCCGACACTCCAGTGGCGGGGATGAAGGGAAATTTTTTGCATGGCAATAGTCAAATCAAGTCTGGGTTGGCGGCGCAGCGCACACACGCCGTGCGCGTTGCCGCTGGATAGGTAGAGGCAGGCAATGTGAAGAAGGGCAATCTGCGGAAGCTGGTACGTCTGGAAAGGGGCAAGACTGGGCTGTGGCGGTGTCAACAGCCCGTGAAACAGGCCGCGATAATAGCATGGCACTTGTGTTTTGTTACTAAGTGTTTCCCGTAAGTATCATTACTTTGCATAAAAACGTCACTTGGATCAAGCAATGCAAAGATGGCGCGTTGCCTTTTTTGACTTGCAACTGCGTTGATCGTGTGGCGCGCTGCGCATGCACACGGATGTTTCAGTTTGTAATGAATGAAACGCCGGCCTTAATCCGCGTTTAAGCTTCCGGGAAGAAACTGATATTCCATGGGAGACTGGTAGTGCGTATCCTGTAGAATAATATGCAGACCAGTCGTGTATTCCCCCTTACTGTCTTGCTGGCGACGCATGCGAATCTGCGCCGCCTGGAATTGATTCAATTAATTTTCGGAGAAGCCGATGAAGAAGCAAATGATGCTGGTCACCCTGGTGCTTGCCCTGTCAGCCCAGGCTGGCGCAGCCCAGACGGACAAGAGCGCCACTCCTCCGCCCCCCATGAAGCCGCTGGCCCAGCAAACGCAGGCCGCCCTGTGGGCGTCGCGCGTGTTGACGCGCGTCCATTACAAGGCCACGCCGCTCGATGACGCCATGTCGGAAAAGATTTTCGACCGCTATTTCAAGTCGCTCGACGCGGAAAAACTGTTTTTCGTGCAAGCCGATATCGACCGTTTCGCGCCGCTGCGCACCAAGCTCGACGACGCCATCATCAATGAAGACCTGACAGCGCCGTTCGCTATCTACAATCTGTACCAGCAGCGTTTTGACGAGCGCATGGCGTATGCGCGTGAATTGCTGAAAACCAAGTTCGACTTCACCGCCGATGAAAGCTACCAGCTCGACCGCGAAAAGGCCGCCTGGCCGAAGAACGACGAGGAAGTGCGCGACCTGTGGCGCAAGCGCGTCAAGAATGACTGGCTGCGCCTGAAACTGGCGGGCAAGGAAGACAAGGCCATCCGCGACACGCTGGACAAGCGCTATGAAAGCTACACGGCCCGTTCGCGCAAGCTCAACAGTGAAGACGTGTTCCAGATCTTCATGAATGCGTATGCCATGTCGATCGAGCCGCACACCAATTACCTGGGCCCGCGCGCCTCGGAAAATTTTGACATCGCCATGCGTTTGTCGCTCGAAGGCATCGGCGCCGTGCTGCAGACACGCGACGAATACACGGTGGTGCGCGAAGTCGTGCCGGGCAGCCCGGCCGGCCTGTCGGGCAAGCTGAAGGTGGGCGACCGCATCGTCGGCGTGGGGCAGGGCGAAAGCGGCCCCATCACCGAAGTGCTGGGCATGCGCATCGACGACGTGGTGCAATTGATCCGTGGCGCCAAGGATTCCGTGGTGCGTCTGGACATCCTGCCGGCCGATGCCGGCCCGGACGCCAAGCACTTGCTCTTGCCCCTGGTGCGCAAGAAAATCAGCATGGACGAGCAGGCAGCGAAGAAATCGATCATTGAAGTGCGCGAGAACAATGTCAAGCGCCGCATCGGCGTCATTTCCCTGCCGACTTTCTACCAGGACTTCGCGGCGCGCCAGCGTGGCGACAAGGACTATAAAAGCGCCACGCGCGACGTTACCCGCCTGCTGGGCGAGTTGAAGAAAGACAAGGTTGACAACGTCCTCATCGACTTGCGCAACAACGGCGGCGGTTCGCTGATCGAAGCCGTCGAACTGACGGGCTTGTTCATCGACAAGGGCCCCGTGGTGATGCAGCGCAATGCCGAAGGCAAGGTCGAGGTGGAAAGCGATACCAACGCCGGCCTGGCCTGGGATGGCCCGATGGGCGTGCTGATCAACCGCGGTTCCGCTTCCGCCTCCGAGATTTTCGCCGCCGCGATCCAGGATTACGGCCGTGGCCTTGTCGTCGGTGAAGGCAGCTTCGGCAAGGGCACGGTGCAGACCTTGTTCAGCCTCGACCGTTTCGGCGGCAGCGAGAAAGCCCGTTTCGGCGAGCTGAAAATGACCATCGCGCAGTTCTTCCGCATCAATGGCGGCACCACGCAATTGCGCGGCGTCACGCCCGACATCAAGCTGCCAGCCATGTCGGATACGGAAAACTTCGGCGAATCGAGCTACGACAATGCCTTGCCGTGGGTGGCCATCAAGCCGGCGCCCTACATGCCGACGGGTGACCTGAAAGATATCGTGCCGCTGCTGGACAAGAAGCACGAAGCGCGCGTGGCCAAGGACAAGGATTTCCAGTACTTGCAAGATGACATCGCCCTCGTCCTCAAGCAGCGCAAGGAAAACCAGATTTCGCTCAATGAAAGCGTGCGCCGCAAGGAGCGCGATAGCCAGGAAGCGCGCGCCAAGGCCCGTGAAAAACGCTTGATCGCGCAAATTTCGAATCCTGCCGACGACCTGGTGGTGATTCCTGATCCGAAAGACGTGCTGAAAGGCGCGAAAGCGGCCAGCAAGACGGCCAGGCAGATCGCCGCCGTGAAGGGCGCCTTGCGTACCGACGACGGCTTGCAGGGCGACGAGCGTGCCCTTAGCGCCGAACTCGACGCCGAGACGGCCGCGAAAAGCGCCAAGGACGTGCTGCTGAACGAAACGGCGCGCATCCTGGCCGACGAAGTGGCGCTGATCAAGGCCGATACGCGTTTGGCAGCCAAGGTGTTGCCGTATGGCGCAGGTGTCGACGTCAAGGCGACGCCGGTGGCGGCAACCAAGTAAGGCGGTTCACTTGCTCAAAAGCCGGTTCCTTGCGGAGCCGGTTTTTTTTCGTGCAAGGCAAAGACAGTTATATGTACTGCGTATTTCTATCATTCCAACAATCAATTGGCATGATATGCCGCGATGCAGCATAATTCACTTGTCTCCTCTATTCTCCTCCAAGAAAATAGATTCAGCCCGCTCTCGTAGCGGGCTTTTTTTTGCCTCAAATTTCATGCGGCGGCAATTGCACATCGGCCTGCGCGGCGGACAGGGCCGTGACCCAGGCGGTAAACACTTGCAGCTTGGGCGTGGCCAGACCAGGCGCCGCACGGCCTGAAGCGCTAGCTGGCGCCACGTTATCACTGGTGGATATTTCTATCATCATCAATATAAAGTGGCGTGATATGCCGCGATGCCGCATCATGCACTTGTCTCCTCTATCTCCTCCAAGGAAATAGATTCAGCCCGCTCCTGCAGCGGGCTTTTTTTTGCCTGTTAAATTAAATCACCACCAGATCGAGTGCGCGCATGAAGTTCGCCGCTTGCGCGTGCGTGATGACGGCACCCTTCAGCAGGGACGCTTCGCTCAATTTGAAACCGTCGATGTCGGCGCCGCGCAGGTCGGCACCCTGGAACTTCGCCAGTTTGATGGTGGCATTGCGCAAGCTGCCCCCTTCGAAGACGGCGTCGCGGAAATCGCAGCCTGCCAGGTAGGCGTCGGAAAAATCGAGCTGTTTCAAGATTGCCTTGCGGAAGGAAAAGCCCCGCAAATCGGCGCCCACCAGCAGGCTGTCTTCGAAAGTGAGGCCCAGGTGGGCCACTTCCTCGAACGCGGCGCCCGTCAGCTTGCAGCCGCGGTAGGTGGCCGAGGCCAGCTTGGCGCGCCGCCATTTCGTGTTGTTCAGGTCGCAGCCTTCGAAGCTGGCGTCGACGGCGTCCACCGATTCGAAATCGGCGCTGCCGGCGCGGCAGCGGCGCCAGGTGCTGCGCGCCAACTTGCTGGCGAAAAGAATCGTTTCGGCAAAGGTGCAGCGTTCGAACGTGCAGCCCTGCAAATCGAGGCGCGACAGGTCTTCGCCGTCAAACGCGCAATCCGTAAAGTGGCGCACCGATAGCGCCAGTTGCTGTTCCATCCCGGCGCGGTCCAGGGTCATGCCAGTTGCTACAGTGTCGTGTGTTTCCATCCGTCTATTTCCTAAAGTGAAGCAGGGGAGGGATGGCGCGGCGCAAAGGCAGGCACGAACCAGACCACCTCCCCGGCTGGTGTAACAGCCAAAGGTCAGCGCCGTGGGTCCGCGCGGGCGGGAGCATGCTGGACGGTGCCAGGCACTTACCGGGTTACCAACCGGTGCGCTCATTTTCGATCAGGCTGTATTGTAGCGCGTCCGAATTGCCCTTGCCAGCGCCGCCGCCGCCGGGTTAGTATCGTTGCAGGCGCCTTGCGCCAACGTCGCTCGGACGGATCCGGGCGCTTACGTAGAGAGATACCATGACCGACAGCCAAGTTCCGCGCAGTTTTTCGCGCATCAATCGCCTTCCTCCCTACGTTTTCAATATCACCGCCGAACTCAAGATGGCCGCGCGCCGCCGTGGCGAAGATATCATCGACATGTCGATGGGCAATCCCGATGGCGCCACCCCGGCCCACATCGTGGACAAATTGATCGACACGGTGAAACGCCCCGACACGCACGGCTATTCCACCTCGAAGGGCATTCCCCGCTTGCGCCGCGCGATTGCCCACTGGTACAAGAAGCGCTACGACGTCGAGATCGATCCGGACAGCGAAGCCATCGTCACCATCGGCTCGAAGGAAGGCCTGGCGCATTTGATGCTGGCCACCCTGGACCGGGGCGACACGGTGCTGGTGCCCAATCCCAGCTACCCCATCCACATCTGGGGTGCGGTGATCGCGGGCGCCGATATCCGCTCCGTGCGCATGGGCCCGGGCGTGGATTTCTTTGCCGAACTGGAGCGGGCGATACGCGAAAGCTATCCGAAACCGAAGATGATGGTGCTGGGCTTCCCCTCGAACCCGACGGCGCAATGCGTGGAACTGGAGTTTTTCGAGCGCGTCGTTGCCTTGGCGAAACAGCACAACATCCTGGTGGTGCATGACCTGGCCTACGCCGACATTACCTTCGATGGCTGGAAGGCGCCGTCCATCATGCAGGTTCCCGGCGCGCGCGACGTGGCAGTCGAGTTTTTTACCATGTCGAAAAGCTACAACATGGCGGGCTGGCGCATCGGCTTCATGGTGGGTAACGCGGAACTGGTATCGGCCCTGGCGCGCATCAAGAGCTACCATGACTATGGCAGCTTTACGCCCGTGCAAGTGGCCGCCATTGCCGCGCTGGAAGGCGATCAAAGCTGCGTGACGGAAATCTGCGCCCAGTACCAGCGCCGCCGCGACGTGCTGGTGAAAGGCTTGCATGAAGCGGGCTGGATGGTGGAAAAACCGAAGGCGTCGATGTATATCTGGGCGCATATCCCCGAGGCCTACCGTCATCTGGGTTCGCTGGAGTTCGCCAAGCTGCTGCTGGAAAAAGCCAAGGTGAGCGTCTCGCCCGGCATCGGTTTCGGCGAATATGGTGATGAATACGTGCGCTTCGCCCTGATCGAAAACGAGGCGCGCGTGCGCCAGGCCTTGCGCGGCATCAAGAATATGTTGCGCTCTGGCGGCGGCAAGACGGAAACAATAGTGTAAAAGTTGCCGCGTGGAATGATCTCTTGCCCGTAATATCACTGCTGCTTATTTCTGACATCATGAATATAAAGTGGCCTTATATGCTGCGACGCGGCATCATGGTCTTGTCTCCTCTATCTCCTCCAAGGAAATAGATTCAGCCCGCTCCCGCAGCGGGCTTTTTTTTGCCTGAAAATCCGCAGCTGTTTGCTTGTTCAAGTTCGCCAACCTGGATATGGCCTGGAAAAAAAGTGCCCCGCTGAGTTGGGGTACAGGTGTTATGGATTGTCTGACATGTATTTCATGGACGCTGAATGCAATGCATGTTTCAATGCGCGGCTATCCACCTATGAAAGTCAGGCATGACACAGGGAAATCTCAGCGAGGCGCATCAGAAAGTCCCTGAAGCGGACACGTTTTTCATCAATAGCGACGCAAAGTCCAATAACGCGTTCAGCTTTCACAATGAATGGTTGGTAAAGGGTGTTGCGGTGACCAGTGGCGGCCCCGAGTTCCTGGAAAAGATTAAACGTCCCAAGCGTGGCGATACCCTTTTATTATGGGTAAATAAGGTGGGAATTGTTGCTGCGGGTACGGTTCTCGACGACGCGCCGGTGGTGGTGTTTCGAGGCGGCGCAGTGATCAGCCCAAACGAACCAGAGGAGTATCATCGCATGGTGCGCTGGTATGCGGATCTGCGCAGCACGCCTGTTTCGGCTGCCGAAGTCGTCGTATTTCACGGCACCAATCCTCGACAGGCGTTTGGGGCCTTAAACAAGGGGAAAGAATCTATCCTGGGCCTGATTGCCAGCAGGGTGGAGCAGAATGATATCGATGATTTGATGGCGAGAGGGAAGGGGCGATCAACGCAGATAGAGATACTTTGCCAGGCGCGGCGCGGGCAAGGCAGGTATCGCGACGAATTGCTTGCCTTGTGGGACAGGAAATGCGCCGTAACCGGCTGCGATCTTGAGTCTGTCCTGCGTGCTTCGCATGCCTTGTCCTGGCAAGGGGCCACTGACCAGCAGCGGCTTGATCCCCACAATGGTTTGCCGTTGATAGCGACGCTCGATGCCTTGTTTGATCGAGGTCTGATCAGTTTTGATGATGATGGCGCCATGCTGTGTGCCCCATCGGTGCTGGTGCGGCATCGTGAACTCATCGGTGGTACGCGTCAACTATCTTGGCCGGTCGGCGTCAATTATCTTGGCCGGTGAAGCGAGTTGTTGTTAATCCTTCTGAGTTGTCGCCTTGCCGCTGGCCGGCGCCTGCGCCGACTTCGCGGCAC